>JBEIKL010000217.1:0-3317 GCA_040379745.1 Bdellovibrionales bacterium
AATGCGCGAATAATGGCTTTTGCGCATTCATCGCATCATAGAGATAGATCTGCTTCGGCGTATTGTTGATGTGATCGTCCCCGCGGATCACGTGCGAAATCTTCATCGCCAGATCATCCACTACAACCACGAAGTTGTAAGTCGGTACACCGTTGGAACGGATCATGACAAAATCATCGAGATCTTCGTTCGGGAACGAAATCTCGCCACGGATCATATCGGTGAAGCTGGTCGTACCGGTCAGGGGGAATTTCGCACGGATCGCAAAATCCTTGCGCTCGTTCACACCGCTTGATGGATGATTCAACTCGCGACAGGTGCGGTTGTACATGGGCTTTTTGCCCTCTTTCATCATCTGCTCACGCGTCGCTTCGACTTCTTCTGCAGTACAGTAACAGCGGTATGCCAAGTCTTTTGCAATCAGATCATCGGCGATCTGTTGATAGATCGCACCACGATCGGATTGGTACATCAGCGGCTCTTCGTGATTCATTCCCAACCACTTCAAGGATTCGAGAATGTCATCGGTGTAACGTTTTTCAGATCGTTCAGTGTCGGTGTCCTCGATGCGCACCAGGAATTTTCCTTGGTGTTTCTTGGCATAAAGATAATTGAAAAGAGCGGTACGGACACCGCCCACATGGAGCCAGCCCGTTGGAGATGGCGCAAAGCGGACGCGAACAGGAGTGGTGGAATTCATTTTTTAGGTTTTACCTCATTTTTCTCAAAAGCTAAAGCCTCGGAATACTCGATCAATCCGCGAATATAACGGGAGTCGAGTTTGATCTCGGGCCATTTCTTGTGAATGACCTCAAACGCCTTGAGACGGTCACCGTTCAATGCCGTCGGTTGCAATACCGGAGCACCCGAGGATGGAATCGAATGACAAGCCATGCAGTTCTGGGTGAATGTCTTTTCCCCGCGTGAAGCCGCTGGATTGGTACGGATTTTCAAATGGGTGTTCGGATAGGTCAGTTTACGATCGCTCAACTCGATCTTGCGAATGCCGTTGGTGTCGAAATACCAAGCTGGAAGAAGGATCCTTCCCTGCTCCAGCGCAGCCTTGCTCTTCAATCCCGAAGACAACTCTCCGGTTTTGGCGTTGAAGCGGAACTGGAAAAACCCTCTCCAGATCATGAAGCGCGGAACACGGATGATTTTGGCGTCTGCATGAATGGTGACGAGATCGATTCCCGCACGGTCGTTCAGACCCAATGAAGTGGAAGAGTCCTCGAACAACAACTCCTGGACCGAAATCTTTCCACCCTTGATTCCGGAAAGCTTCTGCAAGTCTTCCGCAGTCCAGGTCTTCAAGATGCGCGGGCCCTGCTGCGTCATAAAAGCGACGTCGATCGTTTTTGAAGAGGAATGCGCATCATTCAGCGAGAAGGACAGGCAAAAACCAACCAGCAGTTTCAAAAAAAAGCGGTTTTTATGCAGTAGGGGCATGATTTCAATGACAACAATCTTACCACTTGCTGTCAAGTTATGATTCAATGGAAGTGGGGAGATTTGAAGTGGACAAGAATGACATCCTAAGCCTGACCCGGATCGGCCGTTCCCTTTGGGGCGACCTAGACCAGTCCGTTGCCATCAGTGAGGACACCCTGACCAGCGTATCGCTTTTGAGGCTGAGCGACGACCGAACAATCGAACGCGCATCGAAGGTCATGATCGAACTCGCTGAACGCAATCCTCCCGCCATCCTGAAACTGAATCATCCGTTTTTCAGGATGAGTCCACTGGAACGGTTTCTCCTGACTGCAGTTCACCTCGAAAAATGGAACTATCAGCGCGTCGCCCGAACCCTCGGCATTGACCAGAATCTGATCGAACCCTGGCTCTGGTCGGTACGTTTGAAATTCTGTTTTCAGGAAATCCAATCCACCGGTCTCGAATATCCGCGCGGTCCGGGAGCACTCGGACCGGTCTGCCCCGAATACAACGCCACCTCCCCGTGGACCCAGCGTTTGCTCGACGACGAACTTGGCAAGCGCGAACGACTCTTCCTGCAGAACCATCTGGTTGGCTGTGAAAAATGCAGAAAAACACTCGAAATAGCACGCAAGTTCCTATTCAAGACCGAGTCACTGATTCCGGTCCAAGACTCATCCCGCGAAATGGAACAGGCCTGCGATCGTTTGTTCCAGGTTTGGAAATCCGGAGAAGTCGCCTTGCGCCCGATCACCGTCGATACCCGTGAATCGATCTTGAGATTCATCGCACAACCGAAAATCCAGTTCCTGCTTGCGATTCTTGCTTTCCTCGTGTTCTACACCTTCATGCATAAGGCCTGAAGACTCCGTTTTTTCGTTGTATTTTGAAAATAATCAGAAGATTATTTTCCCTTATGCATACCAAAAGAAGCGCACACGTTGTCCTGACTTCCCATCCGGGACAAGTCCAACAATCCCAAACCTTCACCATCAACTGGGGAGCGAAAACACCCAAGGAGCGCGGACCTCTGATCGCCACCAACACCAATCACCAACACCGGAACGTGATCGGCGCCCACTCCGGTTCCTACTCCGTTTACCGTGCACTGGCCATGGCAGCTGGAAAACTTGCGGAAGATTTCAAACCTGATCTGACCAACACCGAACCGGTCGAAAAAATCGGCCCTCATCCTCAGTGGTCCGATCCGAACAAGATCGCCTCTATTGATCCATGGGGTGCCGAAGTGGCCACGGTTTTCAAAAAGGAACTGAAAGAAGGATACGACATCCGTCCAACCATCGCAGTGACCAAAGCCCACATCCAGATGGCGGAACTCGAAGACCTGATCCGTCAGGGAAAACTGGATGTCGATGGCAAGATCGTGAAGAAGAATCACGATGTCGCTGTCACGAAAGCCGCGATCGAATCGGTGTGGTATCTGCCCAAGGTCGCTGAAAAATTCGGGACCACAGAAGGCGAACTCCGCAAGATCCTGTTTCAGGAAACCGGCGGGATGTTCCCTGAGCTCGTAACTCGCCATGATCTGAAGGCATTCATGCCTCCGATCGGCTCCACTTCCGTTTACATTTTTGGCGATGTCAAGGCGATCACTGACCCGAAAAAGGAACTCACCGTGCGCGTGCATGACGAATGCAATGGTTCAGACGTATTCGGATCGGACATTTGCACATGCCGACCGTACCTGGTTCAAGGAATCGAAGAATCGATCAAAACTTCACAAAAAGGCGGTGCGGGAGTGATCGTTTATTACCGCAAGGAAGGGCGCGCCTTGGGAGAAGTCACGAAGTTTCTCGTGTACAACGCCCGCAAGCGCCAGCAGGGCGGTGACTCCGCCAGCACTTATTTCCACCGCACCGAAT
>JBEIKL010000218.1:0-3295 GCA_040379745.1 Bdellovibrionales bacterium
GTCATCAGGTGCGGTCACTACGATCAGGCCGTCGAAGTCTTTTGCTCGGCCGGCCTCAATGATCAGGGCAGCCTCGTAAAGCAGGAAGGGAGCTTGATCGGCGGGATCCTTAAGTGCCTCTGCCGACTCCAGTTTGGCCATTTCCTCCTCGCTTGCGGTTTGAATCAGGGGGTGAAGGATTGCTTCCAGGTCCTTCTTGGCTTGCGGGTCCTGGCTCAGAATCGTGCGTAGAGCTTGGCGGTCATCGGTGCCGAAGCGGGCAATGATTTTTTGATGAGCAGGTTGCCCCGGTTCGCGTAGTTTGCGGGCAACGGCATCTGCATCGAGGGAAGGGACTCCCAGTTCATTGAAGAATTTCACCGCAAGACTCTTACCCGAGCCGATGCCACCGGTAATGGCAATGCGTTTGAGATGTGGCAATGCTGGGGATTGCGGGGCGCTCATGATTTTGCCTGCTCCCAGTAGCGGTCCATTTCTTCGAGTGTGGCTTGTTCAGGCGTTTTGCCTTCTTTGGCAAGGCCTTGCTCCACGTGACGGAAGCGCGATTCGAACTTGCGCAGGGTATTCCTCAGAGCGGTTTCCGGGTCGAGTTTGTAAAAGTGCGCGATGTTGCACGCGGAGAACAGCACATCGCCGAGCTCACTCTCGATCTTGTGTTTCTCTTCGGGGGTGACCGTGTTTTCCGGGTGCGCGTGGCACTCTTCGGTGAGTTCAGTCACTTCTTCCTGCAGTTTCTCGAGAGGGCCTTTTACATCCGGCCATTGAAAGCCGACCTTGGTGACTTTCTGAATGACGTTCATCGTGCGCTGAAACCCCGGCATTCCTTTGGGGATCGTATCGAAGACACTTGGTGTGAGGGTGGAGGTGGCGCCACCTTTTTCTGCGGCCTTGATCTGCGCCCAGTTCTTCACCACATCATCGGCGTTTTCGACTTGGGTTTCCCCGAAAACATGCGGATGACGGCGGATCATCTTATCATTCAATTGCTGGGAAATGGCTTCCATCGAAATCGTTGAATCCGACTCGCTGGCGATTTCAGCATGGAGAAGGATCTGGAGGAGCACATCTCCCCACTCTTCAATGAAGGCTTTTTTCAGTGCCGGATTTTGAAAATCCGAAGGCGATTGAATCTGGTCCAGGACCTCAATGGTTTCGTAGGTTTCCTCAACGAGATAGGGGCGCAGGGTCTGGTGGGTCTGTTTGCGATCCCATGGACAGCCGCCCGGCGCACGCAGGCGATGAATGGTTTTGAGAAGGTTTTTAAATGCGCTCAGGGTTTGTTCTTCGTTGTAAGGCATGCCTCTTCTTTGGTATCATAGTCGGATGCCTTCCAAAAACCAAAAAGCCACGCCGGTGGCCCCCAGTGCTCCTGAAATTGAAAAATACGCGAATTCAGCCTTGAAAAAATGGGTGAAGGCGGTCGGATCCCACCGGGTTTTGAAGGTGCGCGCCTTGGGAAATGCCAAGGGCATTCTGGAGAGCGATTTTCATGTGGAGCTGACGATTTGTGGCACTCCACGCATGAGCAAGTTAAACAAGGAGTATAGAGGAAAGACTGGCCCGACTGATGTGTTGAGTTTCGCCGCCGATCCTTTCTTCCAGCACAAGGGAGTGCTGGGCGATCTGGTGATTTGTGCGCCGGTGGTCTTGAAGCAGGCAAAAGCGTATTCGCATTCATGGAAAAAAGAACTCGATGTTCTGATCGTCCACGGCTTGCTGCACTTGTTGCATTTTGATCACGAACTGGGCGAAAAAGAAGCCCGCGAGATGGCGAAGTGGGAGCGCAAGTTGTTGGGCTTGGGCACGAAGGCGAGTTTGATCACCCGTGCAAGTCAGGTCGGGAACTGAGGTTTTCTGCAAAACACGGGCTTGATTTGGCGCCCCCCGTTCCTGTATGCTTCCCCCATGGCAAAACTCGAAGCATTTGAAATCCGTAAGACCCTCGCCGATATGAAGCAGAAACTCGATTTCCTACGAGGTTCACTTTGACCTCGCTCACAAGACGCGACGGATTGAAGAAATTTCCCATTTAGAAACTCAAGAAACCTTTTGGCAGGACAACAAGAAAGCAAAAGTCCTGACTCAGGAGAAGTCACGCCTCGAGACCGAAGTGAACAGTTTTAATGATCTCGACCTCGCTTATAGCGATGCCGAAACCATGTTCGGTATGGCCGAAGAAGAAAAAGACGAATCCCTGTATCAGGAGGCGTCTGACATGATCGCGCCCCTTTCCGGACTTTTTGAAAAAGCCGAAATGGCAAAAATGCTTTCCGACGAAAATGACACTAAAAACGCCATCGTGACCATCAACGCGGGTTCCGGTGGAACCGAGTCCCAGGACTGGGCGCAGATGCTTTATCGCATGTACGATCGCTGGTCGAATGCCAAGGGTTATCAGGTCAAGGTCATGGACGTTCTTCCTGGTGAAGAGGCCGGAATCAAGAGCGTTGCATTCACCGTGAATGGCACGAATGCCTACGGAATGCTGAAGAGTGAAGCGGGAGTGCATCGTTTGGTGCGCATTTCTCCATACGATTCTGCAGCCAGAAGACACACCTCCTTCACCTCCGTGTTTGTCACTCCTGAAATCGACGATGATTTCGAAGTGGTGATCAATCCCGCCGACCTTCGCATCGACGTTTACCGTGCGGGTGGTAAGGGTGGTCAGGGAGTCAACACCACCGACTCGGCGGTGCGGATCACGCACAATCCAACCGGTATTGTGGTGACCTGTCAGCAAGAGCGTTCGCAGATCAAGAACAAGGACCTCGCCATGAAGGTTCTTCGTTCCCGCATCTATGAAAAGCACATGGAAGAAGAGCAGAAAAAACTCGACGCGATCGAAGCAACCAAGAAGAACATCTCTTGGGGATCCCAGATCCGCTCTTATGTCCTTCATCCGTACAAGATGGTGAAAGACCACCGCACAGGCTTCACCATGTCCAGTGCCGACGTGGTGCTGGATGGCGATCTCGACGGCTACATGAAGGCATTCCTCACTTGTCGCATCACGGGCGAATGGGCCCGCGGTGGGGATGATGTGGATTAGTTTTGAAGCTATCGGCTTGCAATTAAACTTAGTTTTTATATAAATTACAGTGATTTATCCCCTGGCTTGGACCGGGGCGGTATTTACCGGATGGCTGCCTCAAGTTCCGTTGCTTTTCTGACGATAAGAAGCCATGGAGCAGAAAACCTTCTACAAGCTATTGGTGGATCTGGGGCGTTCGCCTCACAAGCTTTCCCGTTATCTGAAGAGCATGGTATTGACCCCGACCGAGAAATGCATTCTTGA
>JBEIKL010000219.1:0-3291 GCA_040379745.1 Bdellovibrionales bacterium
CTTGAAATCCGGATGGCCATCGGCATGGTCGTGCAGGGTTTCGATCAGGACTTCATCGGAATCCTTGGTCGCATCGGCACCGATTCCGGTGTGCACATCGAGCAAGAACACTTTCTTTTCTTTCGGGTAATACTCCAGAGTCGCCAAGGTGGTCTTGGCGTTCTTCGCCCCCGAGAGTTCAAGCCCGAGATAGCGTTTCTGGTTCATGTGCCCTTTGATGCTCACTGGATGGTCAATCCGTGGGGGACCGCTTCGAACGGAAGGGCTTGAATTTCAGAAGATTCGAGTACGGCTTTTTTCACAGCCTCTTTCATTGCGTCGTTTTTCTCCGGCAAGAGGATGAAGAAGCATCCGCCACCGCCGGCACCACATACCTTGAACGCCACATCGCAGACTTTCTTCGCGCGCTCATTCGCCTGATCCATTTCCGGAGTGCTGATGCCCGGTGCGAGTGTCTTGCGCGTTTGCCATTCTTTCTGAACGGATTTCACCACTGCATGAAAATCTTGCTTCAACAGTGCGGCTTCAAGATCGCGGGTTGCTTCACAGATCGCTTTGAATTTCTGTTCCACATCGGGGTTCTTGTCGATCAGTCCCTTGAAAAGCTGCCAGTTGTTGATGCCCGAATTGCGGGATTTGCCCGAGTAGAACAAGAGCGTGCGGGCTTCGAGTTCTTTCAGGGTCGAAAGCGGGAAGGATTCGCGTTCGTTTTTCGCGATCTTCCAACTCAGCAATTGAAGACCACCGAATGCGGCACCGTAGTAATCCTGAAGTCCTGCCGGTCCGTAAAGCACTTGGCTTTCGACATCACGGGTGAGGGAGATCAGGAACTCGCCGTCTTTTTCGAGATCGAGTTGTTCGCGCGGATGAATCCATTTCCAAAGTGCGCCGATGATCGAGATCGACAAAGCGGATGATCCGCCCAAGCCTGCGCCTGCAGGACTCTTCGCTTCCGTCTTCAGGGTGAAGTTCAGGGATTCAGGATTCGGATGTTGTTTGGCAAAGTAACGCAGCAAGCGCACGAGCAAAGTCAGTTCCGGAATCGCCTCATAATTTTCATCGAGGATCTGCGCCCAGGTGAACACATTCGATTTCTTCTGGTCGATCGACTCGAGTTTCACTTGAGGATTCGTCGACGGTTGTGCCTCGATCACGGTCCGGGCAAAAAGGCTGATGCCGAAGTTGATGGTCTTCGGTTGGTTCAAGAGGAGGTAAAGGGGCCAGATGTCGACGGTACCACCGGCGAGATCGACTCGGACCGGCGCGACGGATTCAATGGTGACTTTTTCAGTGCTCATAAGTTGCCTTTGAGCGTACCAAAAACAAATGGAATTCTAAAGGGAAGAAGCGGTAAATCGGGCCCGTTTTCACACGAATGCGTTGTTCATGATTTCGCCGAATCCACCACCACCGGGAACGATGTAGTCATTGTCGTTCAGGCCTTTTTCCTCATCCCAATGGGTGCCCGGCACTGAATTCATGGCTTTTTCGGATGAAAGGCCACGATCGAGGCGAATGGCATAAACCGTGACTTCGGGATGGGAGAGCGCGACTTTTTTCAAATACTCCGGCGTGACGATGCAGTGAATGGCGATGAATTTCTTCGCCTTGCCGAATGCGCGATACAGTTCCAATGTTTCGACCACGGTTCCACCGGTTGCACCCATCGGGTCAGGGATCAATACGATCGCGTCATCGATTTTTCCGCCGATCTTATGCCCCGAGACCAGGCTTCCGGTTACATGGTGGGTTTCGTTGGTCTGACGGGCGATGCTGATGTGATCCTGTCGCACTTGCTTCGGGTTCATCAGGTAGTTCAGGGTCTGATAGCAGATGTGGGAAGGATAGGTTCCGGCACGCGCCAAGTTCACGCTCACCACCCGGGTTTCCGGATCGATGATCGGGCTGTCGAACCCGCCCTCGGTCGGGTGGAACTCGCTCATCCGTGAAATCGTTTTCGCGATTTTTTGCGGGAATTCATGGTTGATCACGGTGCGGATCAGGGACGAGTAAATCGTCTGCACCAGTTCGTTGATCAGGGGTTGTTCGACACCTACGGAACACAGTTTGGCGAGTTGAGTGTGCAGGAACGGATCATTCAACAGGTGCACGTTTTTGCCGTAGTGATGCTCGCGTTCCGAAAGTTGATGGCCGCGCTGGAGAGAATACTGCGAATCCATGATGCCTCTTATCTCAGGTTTTTATTGAAGAGGCCTGCTTGTGCGGCCACGATGGTTTCCGGCTCGTGACAAAAGCGGCAGCGGGCTTCGTAGAAGTCGTGCGCACCGACCAATACTTGGTCTTCGGTGGTGGATAGGCTCGGCTCGACTTGCGCTGGAACCAGTCGTTGAGAGCGCGTTGCCGGTGCACCACAAACCATGCAAACCGCCGAGAGTTTGGTCACGCTTTCCGCAATGGCCAGGAGTTTTGGCATCGGCCCGAAGGGTTGGCCCTTGAAATCCATGTCGAGACCCGCACAGATCACGCGGGTTCCGCGGTAAGCGAGTTTTTGTGCGACATCGACGATCGAATCATCGAAAAACTGTGCTTCGTCGATCCCAACGATGCGGGTGTTGTCGTCGACTTTCTCGAGAATCTCGCGAGCGGTGTGCACCGGAATGGAAAGAATCTTATTGGCATCGTGACTTTGCACATGATCGACGCTGTAGCGCTGGTCAATCACCGGTTTGAACACCTGGATCTTGAGGCGGCCGAATTGGGCACGTTTTAAACGGCGCATGAGCTCTTCGGTTTTTCCGCTGAACATGCTTCCGCAAACGACTTCGACGCAACCCACTGTGTGCTGTAAAAATGCCATGTAGTAGGGTTATCGGTCGGGGCGAAATTCGTCAAGGCGAGGGCGATGGTTGTGCGGCGCGTTTTTAGGTAAAGAGTGTTTTAATCGGTTAATAAGTGGTCAATTGGTAAGTGTAGGTCATTTGGTTCGTCACATCAGAGCAATCGGCTCCGACTTTGCATGCGGTGATGGTGGTTCCGGCAACGCTCCCGCCGGTATGCACGTATGAATATTCGTACAGGGTGGATGTGCTTTTGAAAATCAACTGAAGTGGAAAAATGTGGGGAACATAAACCGGGTACGTTCCCAGCGGATTGATTTTCTGGCGGATGAGGAATTCTCCGTTCGCGTCCGGAAGGTAACGGACTTCCCGCAATTCAGTGGATGCAAAATTACGATCAAGTTTCACCCAGTCCCGCACGGAAGGGATATTTGCAATCGTCATGGAGTATCCGATTGCCGGAGTGGATTTCAATACATTCAGGGGAAGTGGA
>JBEIKL010000220.1:0-3283 GCA_040379745.1 Bdellovibrionales bacterium
CAATATATCTTTCGATTTGTAATTTACCAAAGATATGGTTTTTACATAATTCTTTTTTTTGTTTTAATAATTCTATGCTGTCTAAAGCCTGGAATGGGGTGAGTGGAATTCTCCAAACTGTCTCATTGATTAATTGAATTGTATCAATCACAAATAGAGCATATGCAATGTCATCGCCTCCATCCAGCGAACCATAATTGTCGCTACAAATAAACATTATATTTTCTGCGTTTTTAATTGCGTAACTATTTTTATAAATCTTTAATTTTTTAATAATGTCATTTTTTACATTGATAATGAATTCCATTTTTCTTTCTTTTGGATATGAACAATAGTTATTAAGTATAAATAGATCAATAAATTCTTTGTCTGATTTTTTCGCGTTATGTTGTTCAAAGAAAAAAATTAAAACCAATGACAATACTATTACGGCAATTGTTTTCTTGTTCATTCTTATATTGTAATGAGTGTGCTTTAAGATTTTCAATGATGAAAATATATAAAATTTTCCTATGTTTTTACCCCAGTATTATTTTATTTCGTATTTGATTGTTTTCGGTCTAAATCCATTTCATAGATGTCCCCGCCTGTCTCACTGACCCGTTATCGTCTAGATAAGGGAGTTGGGATGGAAAATCTAAAAAAAGCACTAGTGAACCGTTTTGTCCGTAAGTCTAGGAACAACCAGACAATACTCGAAGAAGACCTGATAGAGCTCGAGGGTTGGGGTGAGGAGATGATCGCCCAGAACCTGGAACTCTACCTCTACCAAAAGGTGAGTCTTCTTGAAAAGAAGGGCGACTACGTCGAAGCCGTTGGGTTGTTGATGAACTTGATGCGTAAGCATCCCGGCAACGTGGTGACTCGATTGTATCTTGATGAGTTCATCGTCCGCCTGAATGACGTGATCTTGAAGTCCATGACCGACAACTTCGAGGTCTATAGTTGTCTGAAGCTCTACGAACTGTTGACCGACCTTGGCCACACCAACATGGAACTGACCTGGGTCGCGATCGAGAAATACGAAATGCTCGGCATGAAGGAAAAGGCACTTCGCCTGAGAAACGCGTTCGCCTTGGTGAATCCGAACTACATTCGGGGATAAGGGAGGGAGTAATACGATGTACAACATCAGCAATACGATGGCTACCATGAAAAGGGTTGGAAAATTGATGGACGACCGCGACTATCCGGAAGCCCTGGAATTGATCGAAGCGCAGTTGCAGAACAAGAACTTGCCCGACGACTGCAGTAATTACTTCCTTTACCGGAAGGGGATTGCCCTGGACTGTACGCGCAAGCCTTTCGAGGCTTTGGAAATCTTTCTGTCCTTGCACGAGAAGTATCCCTATTCGGCACAGTACCTTACGTCGTTACGGATCGTTCTGCGTGGAATTGCCCGCATGACGATGGACTTGATTGAACGCGACCCGTCTTCCGAACTGATCCAGAAGTACGAAGAGACGATGGCAGCGATCGATGCTTGTCCAAGCCTGATCCGTCTCCATGTGGCAGTACAGAGGGCTTTGAACGGTGAAGTGGGGCACGCGTTGAAACTGATTACCGCGTACCTTGAACTGTCCCCGAACGATGCCGACTATCTAGTTACCGCGGTGAGGATCGCCGACATCGCGAACGAGCAGGAGTACAAAAGCGAGTTGCTGGAGCGGATCCAGGGTCTGGTGATCCATTATCCGCATAACCACAAGTTGAAAGAGTTTTTGGAGGGATATGAAGACCTGAGAGCGAGTTGAACCAAGCATGTCGAGTGACTGTAATGTCCGGCAACCGAGCCTTTGTCTGGCCACGGTGCCAACTATGTGGCCTGAAGGAGGCAAAATGAAGAACAAGAAATACCCCCATGTCGTTGTCCGGCTGATGAGTGCCGTTTACCAGTTTAAGAAAATCGAGTTTGTGGAAGAAGGGCCCACGGTGGACTGGCGCGAACCCGTGTTTCGCTTCAAGTACTCTGGTACCCCCATCGAAGCTGACGGTTCGCTGAAGAATGAAGTGCAGGACCTTTTGATTCATGATCTGCAGCTGATCATGTGTGGGACGCGTTTTCGTTATTGTTTGGTGCTCGGCCCGAAGTCGTGCATCTACTTTGAGAAAGACGGTGTACAAATCCGATCGGACGACATTCCGACGGGCGGTGTCGAAATCACCAAGATCGAAGTAACCGAAAAACCAAGGGAGAACTGACATGTTGGGCGCAATCCTGGGCGATATCATTGGGTCGCCGTATGAATTCCACAACTACCGCAAGGAAGATTTCGAGTTGTTCGGTCTGTTCTCCCGATTCACCGACGACACCGTGATGACCGTGGCCACCGCATTCTCGATTCTGACCCAAACCGACTACGGTACGAACTACCACCGATTCGGCAACCGGTTTCCGGGGCACGGGTACGGTGTGATGTTCAGCGACTGGCTGGGCAACCCGAACCCCGTTCCGTACGGCAGTTACGGTAACGGCGCACCCATGCGAGTGTCGCCCGTGGGGCTTTTCTTCCAGACGATCGAAGAGGTGAGGCAAGAGGCAAAGCATACCGCATTGCCCACGCACAACCACCCCGAAGGGATCAAAGGGGCGGTGTCTATCGCTGAAGCGATCTACCATCTGCGGAAGGGTATGGTGAACGAAGACCTGCTTCGCTTTTTTGAGTCTGAACACGGGTACCGGATTGACCGGAACCTTGCTCATGCACGTGAAGCGAACCGGTTTAGTGAATCGTCCCAAACCACAGTACCGTTGGCGGTGACCGCCTTGATCCACGCTTCTTCGTTTGAGGACTGCGTGCGGAAGGCAGTGAGTCTGGGGGGCGATTCCGACACGATTGCAGCCATTGCCGGATCCTTAGCCGAAGCCCGATTCGGCATTCCCGTTAGTCTTGAGCAAAAAGCGATCGCTCTTTTGCCACAGGAATTCAAAGCCATCGTCGAAGAGTTTTATTCAAAGTTGAAAGGGTAGGTTATGCACCAGATTTCTGACAAAATCAGATTGATCGAAGCCGAGGACGAGGCGAGGAAGGGTTGCGAGAACACCTGGTACGTGGTGAACGAAGATACCAAACCACTGTTCCAGATGCACATCGACAGGGACTTGAATCCAGCCACGATTGACAAAACCGCAGACGATTACAACAAGCAGTTGCTCACCGGTGTATTGAACCGGGATGAACTCATCGTCGGCACCTACCAGCCGACCAAAGGCGATCTGTTGAGTCTTGAACTGAGATCGGTCGTTAGCCCTGTTGATTTTCTGTGGTGGTACCACTTCCAA
>JBEIKL010000221.1:0-3281 GCA_040379745.1 Bdellovibrionales bacterium
GAATCCCGCATGGGAAAACCACTTCTTCTGTCGGGCCTCCTCCAAGAAGACACTTACCGCAAGATGAATGGCATCTTCGGTCTTTCCGAGATTCCCGTTCTCGGAAAACTATTCGGAAGCGAGGATTTTCAGAACAGCCGCTCGGAACTGGTGGCGATCCTTCTGCCGCAACGTGAACCACCGAAGGAACCGATGCAACGGATTTCCAGCGAAATTCCGAAAGGCTTCCTGCCAATCGCCCGAAACCACCTTTCCGCAGAGGACGCGGAAGCACTGAAGAAGAGCAAGGATTACCCATGGAACGCACTCTGAACCCGATTCTAGCCGAACTCCTTGATTCATCGAAAATCTCGGACCTTTGCTTCAACGGTCACGAGGAGATCTTTTTCAATCAGGGAAACGGTTTCGAAAGCCTGCCTCTGGGAAACCTGCTATTCGCAAACGAAACGGATTTCCGGAACTTCGTCCTCGACGAAATTTCGAGAAGCGGAAAAACCTGGGATGCGAAACTGCCGTTCCTCGACACCGTTTTTTTCGGAACCCATCGCGCCCATGTTGCCTTTCCCCCACTGGCTCGGAACGGCATCACGCTTTCGTTGCGCAAACTCCCGCAGAAAAAGAATCTGGAGCCGGAAGAGGCGCAAAAGGCGGCAATAGAACGCTGGAAACGATCGGCCGATGCGTTCCAATTGCTGGCGGAAGCAGTCGCGCAAAAAGAAACCATTCTTTTTGCGGGAGCGACCGGTTCCGGAAAAACCACCCTTTTGAACGACTTGTGCGCATTCATTCCCTCTCCGGAGCGGATCATCACACTCGAAGACACTGCGGAGCTCAGCCCACAACACGGTCACGTGATCAGCCTTCTTTCCAGGATCGCAAACGCGGACGGGTTCGGAACCGTGACCCTACGCGATCTAGTGCGACAGACCTTGCGAATGAAACCCGATCGCATTCTCGTGGGGGAATGCCGAGGCGACGAAGTCATTGATCTGCTTCAGGCGCTGAACACCGGTCACGAGGGAACGATGTCGACCGTTCACGCGAATTCAGCGCGAGAAGCACTGAAGCGGTTGGAGTTACTGACACTGATCGCGGCAAAGGGTTCGATTCCCGCGTCGCTCGTGCGCGAAATGATCGCCAATGGAGTCGACAAGATCGTCCATCTTGAACATCGCGCGATTCGCGGAATCCTTCAGATCGAAGGTTTCGAACGCGAAACGATCCTGTCGCGACCGCTGTCCTTTTCTCCGGATCTGGTCCAATGATACCTTGAAAAATCATTCTGCATTTTCCAAGCGATCAGGAATCCATGAGAAAACCGCCAGCGAGAGGCGCCTCCGATCAACGCAAAGAAAATCCACAGCGCCACCAGTGCCAACCAGCGATGAATCAACGGCGTTCGCCCCGGGTGAGAACTCATGCGATCTTCTCCGCAAGGACGATCGCCATCGTTCCGAACAACAGCAACATCACTGCCGGAAGCACCAGAATGAACAGTGGTTTCAGACACTGATTCGGCAAGACCTGCAGTTCGCGCGAAATCCGCATGCGCGAATCGAGAAGAAAATTGCGAAAAGAGGAATCCAGGCGATCCATGCTCGCCGCACCTTCGGCCAGTGACAGCTGAATGATCTTCCGCAATTCAAGACCGAAACGAAGAATCGAATCCTCGAGCGTACCCTCATCCTGTCCGAGATTCGGAAACCGATCCCAGATCCGGACTCCCCAGCTTCGCACCAGATCCGGCTCACGTTCCTGCAGGAAAACCATTGCCGCACTCCAAGCCAGATCAGGTGGATTTCCGCCTGATATTTCGGCAATCAGTCGTTCAAAAAAGAGTTTTGACGATAACAGCCACGCACGGCGTGAACGGCGGATTCTTCCCGACCTCGCGTCTTCGACCATCAACAACATCCAGAAGAACGCGAGAAACACCAGCAACAGACTCACCATCACGAGACTCAGAAACACTCCGGGGGTCTGCGAAATCTCGGGCAGCAGGAAATAAAGGACAAATGCGAAAAACGGCACCAGAGCGACGGAAACGAGAATCTGCCCGAACGCCTGGGACGATCTCATTTGCGCCTCGAGCAGCAACGCCCTTTCCTCTTCCATTCCGGACAACATGCGTTCAAGTGAAGGAAGAACCGGTGCACCCCGCGCTCGCAGCGAGTTCAACGATTCGGAAAACATGGGTCCCCATGGTTCTGGGAGAGTTGAAACCGCATCCCAATCCGAACGTTCGGGCACGAGCCCGCTTTCCAGACACTCTTTCAGGATCCGGAGTCGGGCGGCAACGCACTTGTAATCGTCAAGAATCCGTTGCTGGAAAAAGTGGGCGCGAATGCGGCCGACGACGGGCCGGAAACAGGGAATGGCGAGAAAAAGAAAAAGGAATGCGAGAGTCCAGAGAATCATACACCGGTCGATGCAAGCGTCATGCCTTTGCCATCACTCCCGGATGATGTGCAACTCCATGATCTGCGCAATCTCTTCCAGCAGTTTTTTGACATCGTCTTCCGCATCGGGTGAATACATCAGTTCGACATCCCGATACGGGTCTCCTTCACGGTGCGGAACCGTACGATAAGCCGTCAAACCTTCGTGCGCCTCCAGCGTTTGGTAGATGAATGCGGAATCCGATTTTTTTGTCCTGATCCTGATTTTTAGCGTTTTCATCGGTTTTTTCTTGGTATCATGGAAACATGAGCAGACGATTCCGGCAGTACCCGAAACTGGCCTCTTTCTCCTTCATGGTTTGCACGATGATCACCGGTTGTGCAAGTCAAAGTTCATCGGCGAAGAAAGATCCGGAACTGATCGCGACGAAGGAACAACTTTCCAAACTCGAAGAGAAAATCATCGAGATTGAAACTCGAATGGGAGCGTTGAACGAGAAGTTCAATCTGCTCCACTCCGATCGTCCCGAATCGGCTGGCGATCCGAAATTGGAAACCGTGAAAGTTCAACCCGTGGCTGCCACCAAAAACGCAACCATTCCGGCACCGGCTGTCGCCCACAACAAGTTCGCCGATTCGTTCCATCAAAACGAGGCGACTGATCGCTACCGCGAGGCGAAGATCCTTTTTGAAACCGCCAAGTATTCCGATGCGATCCTGGAGTTCGGTGAATTCCTGAAAAACCATCCTCGCCACCCGTTGGCCAGCAACGCACAACTTCATATCGGGCTGAGCTACCTTCAACAGAAAGAATACAAGATCGCCGAAGAGGAACTCACCCGCGTTCTGCTCGATCATCCTTATTCCAATGCCATTCCGGAC
>JBEIKL010000222.1:0-3267 GCA_040379745.1 Bdellovibrionales bacterium
GAGCAGGCACCATGAGTGCGATCCTTGGTGCAGAAGATGCGCAAGTCACTGAGTGGTGTGCCGAAGCGACCCAAATCGCGAAAGAACTTCGCAAAACCGGTAATTCCACTTACGCAGTGGATTGCGTGGTCGAACCAGCCAACTACAATGCCCCGGGACAGATCGTGGTATCGGGATCCGTCGATGCGGTCGATGCTCTCGAAAAATTGATCGCCGAGAAAAAAATCCGCGGTGTGATGGCCAAGCGCTTGCAAGTCAGTGCACCTTTCCATTGTTCATTGATGAGACCCGCACGCGATCGCATGGAAGCCATTTTTGCCGAAGCATTGAAAAACGGGGAACTTTCCACGCTTCAAACACCTTATATTCCTAATCGGACGGCACGCTTCACTCAGGAACAGGGGCTGATCTTCCCGCTTCTTTCCGAACAGGTGGATCACTCGGTGATGTGGAAACAAAGTGTGGAAGCGCTGGTTCCGGAATACACCCGCGCAATCGAATTCGGTCCAGGCAAGGTTTTGCAGGGACTGGCAAAACGCATCACCAAGGGAATGGAAGGTGTGAATCTCGAAGTTCATCCAATTTACGACCTTGAAACACTCAAGGCAGCAGAAGGAGTTTTGAAATGAGTACAGAAACCAAGAGCATCGCTCTCGTCACCGGTGGATCCCGCGGAATTGGCGCCGCTATCAGTGAAAAACTGGGCACGCGTGGATTCCACGTGATCGTGAACTACGTCTCCAACGAAGCAAAAGCACAAGAAGTGGTGAATAAGATCACCAGCGCCGGCGGCAGCGCGGAAGCGATGAAGTTTGATGTCGGCAATGAAGAGCACGTGGTTCAAGCCGTTGCGGAAATCGCGAAAAAGGGAATGCCACTGGAAGTGCTCGTGAACAACGCGGGAATTTCAGAAGACTCGTTGATCCTTCGTCTGAAAAAAGAATCTCTTGATCGCACCCTTCAAACCAACCTGGTCAGTGCGATCCTGCTCTCCCGCGAAGCCGTGAAGCTGATGATGAAAAACCGCAAGGGCTCGATTATCCAGATCTCATCCGTGGTAGGCGAAATGGGGAACGCAGGCCAGGTGGCTTATGCCTCTGCCAAAGCGGGAATGATCGGTTTGACGAAGAGTTTAGCGAAAGAAGTTGCATCCCGTAACGTTCGTGTAAACGCAGTCACACCGGGTTACATCGAAACCGACATGACCAACGAATTGAACGAAACCCAGAAGAATGCCATTTCACAAAACATTCCATTGGGTTGTTTGGGATCAGCGAATGACGTTGCGCAACTCGTTTCGTTTCTTGCCGGCCCTGAGTCAAAATACATCACCGGACAAGTGATTGGAGTGAACGGCGGGCTTTACATTTAAAGCTTACCGCGTTAATATAGTATTTCTAATTTACAAGGAGACAGAAAATGTCAGCTAATACAGAAGAAAGAGTAAAAACGATCATTTGTGATCAACTCGCAGTAGAACCGGAAAAAGTAAAACCAGCAGCATCTTTCATCGAAGATCTGGGCGCAGACAGCCTCGACATCGTTGAACTCGTGATGACCATGGAAGAAGAATTCGACATGGACATCCCTGATGAAGAAGCGGAAAAGATGAAAACTGTTGGCGATGTCATCAGCTACATCAACGCTAAATCCAGCGCGAATCACTAATTTCAAATTTTGATTTTCAAAATACAAAAAAGCCGCTTCCCGTTTCGGAGAGCGGCTTTTTTGTTATTCGTGATCGGTGTCTACCCACTATTTAGAAGATGAATCAAACACGCTCAGGATCATTTTTAAGCTTAGAATGGTTGAGGCTGACGGCGGCGCTTCTTGATTTTATCAATCGCGCGGTCCGCATCGATGGTCAAAGTCAGGGAACTGATCAAACCCCCGACCACTGCACTACCAATCGCACTGGCGAAGCCTCCGGAGACACCGCCTCCCACACCACCACCTGCTACTGTGGCGACTGCATCCAATGAATCCACATTTCCATATCCCAATGAATCGTAATACTCCTTACCCACACCGGCGATGATGGATGCACCTACTCCGGAAAGCACCGAGATCAAACGGCGAAACCGAAGATTGTCAGGCAAAATCAATTCCAGACAACCATGAGTGAAACTGGCGGCTGCATAACCTGCGAATGCGTGTTTCACCTTGTCCAGTCTTCCAGGAGTCTTGATCATTCCGTAACCGGCCGCTCCTGCCTGTACCATATCCAGGGTGAAAACAATTGCCTTGGTCACTTTGCTGCGAGACCCCGCCGGAAGCGAAGAACTAGGTTGTAATTTCACTTTCAGTAAACTGACTCCTTCCATTTGGATCGGATAAGCATCGACCAGCTCGAATTGCCCCATTGCCACTCGAAGATCCGAAGAAGGCATTGTCATGATCGAAGGCTGATGCGCGACAGATTCCTGCTGAGCCTTCTGATTTTGGTAGGCATCATAAAGACTGGCGCCCTGTTGTGCACTCACTTGCGCCTGGGACTGACTGGCGACCATCAAAAAAGAGGCTGCCGCGATTAATGAATTTTTTGAGATTTTCATTCCGATTTTCTCCTAGCGGGCGAGTATAAACGAATCCTGTTAATTTGTAAATAAAATTTATTTAAATTTACCAAAACGCCCCACTCATTCCCTGAGCAATCTGGGCAAAAAGTCCCAAATCACACTCTTAACCACCTGAAACTCAATCCAATTGATTTCAAGACCGGCCTCGTCCTTGCTTTGCCTATGCCCTTTCCAACCACACCACACCTTGAAAGGGCAAACACCATGCGATTCATCGCCTACCTGTATTTAGCAACCGTGATCTTCAACTCCTCCGCACTCGCCAATCCGAACCAAACTTCCACAGTCCTGTCCGAGCTGAGCACGATTCTCGAAGCCGGTATTCAGGAATCGGAAACGACTTCAAAACCGTTGTTTTTCACTCCCAAAACAGAGGATCAAGTGGGTACCACCGACACCACCCGCAGCATCTCTTTCCAAGAAGTCCTGTCGCGCATTCAGGACTGCCAGAACGCAAACCCTGACGAAGCGGAAAACAACATGGTTGCGCGCAAGATCAACACGAGCGACTTCACCACCTATGCATTTTCATGCAGGATCCCAGGCAATGAGATCGTGTCCTCGGAAGTGATGATTTCCAACCAAGGCGCACAACCCGAAGTGCTGAGCTATCAGGAACTGCGCTTTGAAGAAAAAGCGGTGGATCGTGATCAACTCCTCAGAACGATGATGCTGAGTGATTCACTGA
>JBEIKL010000223.1:0-3244 GCA_040379745.1 Bdellovibrionales bacterium
AAGAAACTTACGCCAAACTGTCGACTTGGCAGCGCGTTCAGCTTTCCCGTCATCCGAATCGACCGTACACGATGGACTACGTCGATCACATCTTCACTGATTTTCAGGAACTGCATGGCGACCGTCGTTTCGGCGATGACGCCGCTTTGATTTGCGGAACTGCGATGTGGCACCACAACGGCAAGAAGGTTCCCGTGATGGTGATGGGGCATCAGAAAGGCCGCACGACCAAGCAGAAAGTCGAGCGTAATTTCGGCATGGCCCGTCCGGAAGGTTATCGCAAGGCGATCCGCATGTTTGAAATGGCGGAACGTTTCCGTCTTCCGGTGATCACTTTCATCGACACTCCGGGCGCGTATCCTGGAATGGATGCGGAAGAGCGTGGACAATCCGAAGCGATCGCAGAAAGCATTCGAGTGATGTTTTCTCTGACCGTTCCCACTTGCGCGATCGTGATTGGCGAAGGCGGATCGGGTGGAGCATTGGCCATCGGTATCGGTAATGAGGTGCACATGCAGGAATTCTCGACTTACTCGGTGATCAGTCCTGAAAGTTGCGCTTCGATCCTGTGGAGCGATTCCACGCTCGCAGAGCGTGCCGCAGAACGGTTGAAGATCACCGCCAAAGATCTCGATCAGATGAAGCTGGTGGATCACGTGATTCCTGAGCCGAGCGGCGGGGCACACCGTGATTCCGCATCTGCGATGAAGGAAATGAAGAAGACCATTCAGAAGTTCCTTGAGTCGAGTCTGAAAAAGGATTTCAAGGACCCGACGTCGAAAGACAGTCGCGCTTACCAGATGAGCCGTATTGAGAAGTTCCGCAAAATGGGGGATTTCGCGATTCAGAATGTTCAAGGCAAAGGAGCCGCCCGATGATCTGTTCCATGACGGGATTTTCAAGCAAGATTTTTTCGTTCAACGGAGAGAGCTACAAAATCGAAGTAAAAACCCTGAATCACCGCTTTTTGGAAATAAAAGTCAGGGCCCCCAAAGAGTGGTCGACTCTCGAGCCGGTGATCAAAAGCGGGGTTGAATCGAAGCTGAAGAGAGGTTCGGTCGATGTGTGGCTTGAAAAAGCCGGCGATCAGAAAAACAATACCAATGAAGTGAAAGTGAATATGCAGCAAGCTGAAAAGGCGATGGCTGCACTCACTGAATTGCAGAAAAAATTCAAGATCACCGACCCGATTTCCGTGCGCGACCTGGTCAATTTTCCCGAAGTGCTTTCCAAGCCGACTTCCGCTTCCCTGAGTGATGAAATGCTTTCCGAACTCAAGTTGGTGATCGCAGAAGAATTGAATTCCGTACTGTCTGAATTGGTGAAAATGAGGGCGTCTGAAGGTGAGAAGATCCGCAAGTCGATCGTCACCGTGCTGGAGCAGTTCCGCAACGCCCATCTTCGTTTCCTCAATATCCGCATCAGTCTTCAGCGTAAGGCCCAAGAGAGGGTGAAGAAACGCGTGGAACAGTGTTTTGAATCCTTCACCACACCCGATGCGCAAATGCGCGCGCTGATGGAAACCCGGATCGCCCAGGAAATCGCATTTACTCTCGACAAGATGGATATCGAAGAGGAACTGAACCGTTTTCGAGGTCACGTCGATGAAATCGAACACATGATGATGATTGGCGGACTGATCGGCAAGAAGCTTGATTTCATGTTTCAGGAACTGAACCGCGAGATCAACACCCTTGGAAACAAGGCACAGGATCTCGATATCAGCCACGAAGTCATTGAGCTCAAAACCTGGGTCGAACAACTCCGTGAACAAAGTCTGAACCTCGAATGAAACCATCCTCTTCCAGTCATGGGCAATACGGATTGATTGTCGTCTCTGCTCCTTCCGGAGCTGGGAAGAGTACTCTTTGCGGTGAGTTGCTGAAGAAGCATACGGATCGCCTGGCATTGTCCATTTCATCCACTTCTCGCAAACCCCGTGGCGCTGAAGTGCACGGGAAGGAATATTTTTTCCTGAGTCGTGAAGAATTTCAAAAAAAAATCAATGAAGGCAAATTCGTGGAGTGGGCCGAAGTGCACGGAAACTTCTATGGCACTTCCCGTGAAACTCTTGAGAATTTCTGGAGCAATCAGCGGCATGTTCTTCTTGATATCGATGTTCAGGGTGCTGAGTCCCTGAGGCAGACCTTCGGTAACCGTTGTTTCACCGTATTCATTGCTCCGCCGAACCTCGGGGTCCTGGAGCAGCGCTTGCGCGGGCGTGGAACCGAAAGCGAAGACGTGATTCAAAAACGAATGAAGAACGCGCTTGTTGAAATGGCCGAGCAACCCAAATTCAATTGCACTGTGGTCAATGACGCTTTTGATGTCGCCTATCAGAATCTTGAGTCGGCAGTCATGTCGTTCATGAACCATTTGGAGGGAAGTCATGCCTAAAGCGCCCATTGCCACACTTGATGGCATCTGCAAGACGATCCTTTCCTATTTTCCCGAAGCGAATATCGATCTGGTGAAAAAGGCTTACGCGTTCGCCGACAAGGCCCATTCCGGACAAATGCGTTCGAGCGGCGATCCGTACATCATTCACCCGACAGAAGTCGCGATGATTCTCGCCGAAATGCGGATGGATCTCGCGTCCATCTGTGCGGCTTTCCTGCATGACACGGTTGAAGACACGATCGTGAAAATCGAGGAAATTGAAAAAGAATTCGGAAAAGACGTCGCCTCCCTCGTGGAAGGCGTGACCAAGCTCTCAAAAATGACTTTCCGTACTTCTGAAGAGAAGCAGGCCGAGAACTTCCGTAAAATGATCGTGGCGATGGCGAAAGACATCCGCGTGATCATCGTGAAGCTTTCCGACCGCATGAGCAACATGCGCTCGCTTGAATTCCTTCCTCCTCACAAGCAGAAAACGATCGCCCAGGAAACCCTCGATATTTATGCGCCACTGGCCAACCGTTTGGGTATGAGCAAGCTCAAGGTCGAACTCGAAGATCTTTGTTTGCGTTTCGTTCACCCCGATGTGTATTACAAACTTGCCGAACTCGTTGCCCGAAGCAAAAACGAGCGCGAGAAATACATCGAAGACGTCATTCAGATCATCAATGAAAAGCTTTCCGAGTACGATGTGAAGGCTCAAGTCATCGGACGGGCGAAGCACTTCTATTCCATATACAAGAAAATGGAACGGCGTCAGGTTGATTTCAGCGAATTGCACGACATCATCGCGTTCCGAATCATCGTCGATAACATCACCGAATGTTACAAGGCATTGGGAGTGATT
>JBEIKL010000224.1:0-3216 GCA_040379745.1 Bdellovibrionales bacterium
GGGATCACTATCGACACGATGACTGGAGCAACCGTTGGGGCGGTGGTGGATTCGGTGGCGGTGGTTTCGGCGGTGGAAGCAGTGGCGGCGGATTTTCCGGCGGTGGCGGTGCCAGTGGTGGTGGCGGCGCAAGTGGAGACTGGTGAATGAAACTTTCCAACAGCGATAAAGAAGCAATCATGCACGCCATCCAAGCAGCCGAAAGAAAAACCAGCGGCGAAATCCGCGTGCACATTCAGTATTCGAAGAAAGACGAGACTCCTCTCTCCGAAGCCAAAGCGATTTTTGAAAGCTTGAAGATGCACGAGACTCAAGAGCGCAACGGTGTGCTGATCTACTTCAATCCGAAAGCGCGTAAATTCGCCCTTTATGGCGATTCAGGCATCCATGAAAAACTGGGCCAACACTATTGGGATGAACTGGTAACTCACGTTCGAGAAACCATTCGTGAAAAAGATTTACTGGCGGGAATCGTCGATGCGGTTCATGCATTGGGTGAACAACTGGAAAAACACTTTCCAGGCAGCGGGCACAACCCCGACGAGCTGACGAACGAAATCTCCGAGACGCACTAAACGTTAGTGGACGGCAAACATCATGTCCTCAAAATTGGCCAATGCCACTTTCGCTCCCTCACCCATCGCGATGATGATCTGCTTATACGGTGTGGTGGTCACATCACCCGCAGCATAAATTCCCTGAACGGTAGTGCGACCCTTGGGATCCACCACCACTTCGCCTGCTTTGGTCAGCTCCACCGTGCCCTTCAGGAACTGACTATTTGGCAATAAACCGATTTGCACGAACACGCCATCAAGTTCGATTTTACGGATCATTTGTGAGGCGCGGTCTTCGTATTCCAATCCCAGTACCTTTTGACCGTCACCGATGATTTGTGCGGTTCGAGCATCGGTCAGGATAGATGTGTTCGGGAGTGATTTCAATTTTTCGACCAACACCTGATCGGCCTTGAGTTGCGGACCAAATTCGAGCAGCACCACCTCACGGACAATGCCCGCCAGATCGATCGCCGCTTCGACGCCCGAATTACCGCCACCGATGACGGCCACTTTTTTACCTTTGTAATAAGGACCATCGCAGTGAGGACAAAACGCCACTCCACGACCAATGTACTCTTTTTCACCGGGAATGCCGAGCTCGCGCCACTTGGCGCCGGTAGCGACAATCACCGATTTCGCACTTACGGTTTCACCACCTTCAAGATCGATTCGTTTCACCGGATCTTTAGAAATGGATTTTACCCGGCGGTGCTCGAGGAGTTTAATTTGATAACTTTCAATGTGTTTTTGCAGTTGGGCCGCCAATTGGGGGCCTTCGGTATACAGCACCGAAATCAGATTTTCGATACCCTTCGTGTCCTGAGTCTGCCCGCCCACGCGCTCGGCAATGATGGCGGTTTTGAGACCTTTACGAGCACTGTAAATCGCCGCAGACGCACCCGCAGGCCCACCGCCCACTACGACCACATCATATAGCCCAAGATCTTGCGATACCATTTGGGCTTCAATGCGACCAAAAGTGGTTTCCAGCTTTTCCAGAAGATCGGTCATGGAAGCCTTGCCGGAATGAAGGAGTTTTTCACCGATGATCACACTCGGCACGCCTTGGATACCGAGTTTTGCGATTTCATCCTGGGCGTAAGCCCCATCGATCATGGTGTGTTTGAAATCGGAGTGCAACAGCGCCATTTGATTCAATGCCTGAACCACGTTCGGACAGTTTTCGCAGGTCAGGGAAACGTAAGTTTTGATTTCAATGGGACCTTTCAATGCACGGATTCGCGCACTGAAGCCATCGTCGGGCATGCGCCCTTTACCATCAGCATTCAAAATCGCGAGGATCAATGAGCTGAATTCATGGCCATTGGGAATACCATTGAAGCGGATGCCGGTGGGATGACTGTTTTTCAGTATTTCGAATTGGGGATAAGGTGTCGAAACCTGGTTTTCAGAAAGAACGATTTTCGAGCTAACACCGGCCACATCAGCCAGCATCTCGATCAATTGCACTTGATCGGCATGTTCGCTCTTGAAATAAGAGAGCCCAATCGTGTGTTCCAAATTTTCGAATAAACCTTTGAGTTGTTCCTTCAAATCTTGATCCAACATGATTGGGCCCTCCTGTGATTAACGGTTCATTTCAACAAATAGCGGTTAGATTTTACCAACGAGATCCAATCCCGGTTTCAGGGTTTTTGCACCCGGAGTCCATTTCGCAGGACACACTTCACCCGGATGGGAAGCAACGAATTGTGCGGCTTGAACTTTTCTCAGCAACTCATCGGCATTACGGCCGATTCCGTTGTCATGGATTTCAGCGATCTTGATTTTGCCTTCCGGGTCCACAACGAAGGTTCCGCGATACGCCAGACCTTCTTCTTCGATGTGCACGCCGAACGCGCGGGAAAGATGACCGGTCGGATCTGCCAGCATCGGGTATTGGATTTTCTTGATGGTTTCAGAAGCATCATGCCATGCTTTGTGTACGAAGTGTGTATCCGTGCTGACGGACAAAACTTCTACGCCCATCTTTTTGAATTCAGCGTATTTGTCAGCCATGTCGCCGAGTTCGGTCGGACAAACAAACGTGAAGTCAGCCGGATAGAAGAAGAAAATGGACCATTTGCCTTTCAGGTCCGCGCTGGTGATGGTTTTGAAATCACCGTTTACGAATGCCTGGGATTTGAATTCAGGGATTTTGGTATTGATCAGGGTATTCATGTGAGTCTCCTTGGTTGGGCGCCCCATGGGGAGCGCAATTTACGTTTCTGGAAGTTTTCTTCCTTGAGCCTAGTATCGCCCTGGCTCAACGATTTATGAATTCGATTGTTTCTATCGTTCGATAGACTGTGCCTATCGATAGGGCTTGATCAATCTGCGTGTTTGCTAGGGAATACTCCCTTCATCAATCGTGCTCGTTAAAACAAAAAAGCCCCGCTGAAATGAATCAGCGAGGCTTTTGAATTTGGTTTGGTGAGTGGGGCGTTGATTCAAGGTTAGTAGCGGCACAACTTGTCGGCTGAGTTGCACTCAGCGTTCAAGTTATGCCGCCACATCCGGCACTTGCGTGCCTTGGACCAAGTGTGAGTGGGGACGCTCATTTTAAAACTGAGCTTTGCTCAGTGAAAAATTCGCGTCCCCAGTCCGGCTGATTACATCAGCCTCCTCACACGATTTACATCATGCCGCCCATACC
>JBEIKL010000225.1:0-3214 GCA_040379745.1 Bdellovibrionales bacterium
ACCAAACTCGGCATCATTCCGGGTTGGGGCGGCACCGTGCGCCTTCCACGCCTGATCGGCCTCGACCCAGCGATCGAATGGATCGCATCCGGAAACCAGAATGATGCAAACGATGCACTGAAATTGGGCGTGGTCGATGCGATCGTCGCACCAGCTGATCTTCGTGCAGCAGGGATCGATCTTCTTACCCAATGCGCGAGTGGAAAAATCGCCTGGAAACATCGCAAAGAAGAGAAGAAAAAGGCACTGATCCTGAACAAGACCGAAAAGACCATGGCCCTGAACCTCAACAAGGCGGGCATCATGGCGGTGGCGGGCCCGAATTATCCGGCACCGATGATCGCAGCCGAAGCGATTGAAAAATCGTTTGCTTGCACCCGCGACGAAGCCTTGAAAAACGAGGCGGAAGCGTTTGCAAAAGTATGCAAGACCACTCAAGCGCAAGCCCTCGTCGGAATCTTCCTCGCCGATCAAATGGTGAAGAAGAAAGCCAAAGGAGCGAAAGCCCTTGCAAAAGAAGTGAAACAATCTGCGGTCTTGGGCGCCGGAATCATGGGCGGCGGAATCGCTTACCAAAGCGCGTATTCCAAAGTACCCATTTTCATGAAAGATATTCGCGCGGAAGCACTGGCTGGCGGGATGAAAGAAGCGGCAGGTTTGCTCGACAAACAGATCCAGCGCGGAAAAATGACCCCGATGAAAATGGCTGAAACCCTGGCCAACATCACTCCGACCATTAAACAAGATGACCTGAAAGCAGCGAACTTTGTCATCGAAGCGGTGACTGAAAACGAAAAAGTGAAAGTAGCCGTACTTCAAGAAACTGAAAACACCGTTTCTGAAGACACCATCATCACTTCCAACACTTCGACCATTTCCATCACCGGACTGGCGAAGAACCTAAAGCGCCCTGAGAAATTCTGCGGAATGCACTTCTTCAACCCGGTTCCAAAAATGCCATTGGTTGAAATCATCCGCGGCGAAAAAACCTCACCCGAAACGATCGCCACTGCTGTGATGTATGCGAGCGCGATGGGCAAGACCCCGATCGTCGTCAACGACTGCCCGGGCTTCCTCGTCAACCGCGTACTCTTCGCCTACTTCACCGCTTTCAATCAACTAGTGGAAGAAGGCGTGGATTTCGCCCGCATCGACAAGGTGATGGAAAAATGGGGATGGCCGATGGGTCCAGCATACCTTCTGGATGTGGTGGGAGTTGATACCGCCAACCATGCATCGGAAGTCATGGCTAAAGGATTTCCGGATCGCATGCCACTGAAAGACTCCTATTCGGTTGCCCTTCTCTACAAGGCACAACGCTTCGGACAAAAGAACGGAAAAGGGTTCTACACCTACTCGGTCGATGCCAAAGGAAAGCCGAAGAAGGACCTCCTACCGGAAATCTATGGAATCTTGGGCCAAGATCAATCCAAACTCAACACCACGATCACTGACCAGGAAATCATCGATCGCCTGATGTTGCCGTTCATTCTGGAAAGCGCCCGCTGCCTTTCCGAAAAAATCGTCGATGAAGCGTACGAACTCGACATGGCCATGCTGAACGGTCTGGGCTTCCCTCCGTTCCGCGGCGGACCAATGCGATACGCGCAAGCGATCGGCGCTGGCACCATCATCGAAAAAGCAAAAACCTATTCACAAAAATACGGAACGCTCTACGAAGTCACCGCAGGCGTTCAGGAGGTACTGAAACATGTCTAAGCAATTGAATGATCGCGATGTCGTCATTGTCGATGCCATCCGCACCCCGATGGGAAAATCCAAAAACGGCGCATTCCGCAATGTCCGCAGTGAAGAACTGTCGGCCCACCTGATGAATGCACTACTGGATCGCAACACCGCTCTCGATCCAGCTGAAATCGAAGACATCATCTGGGGTTGTGTACAACAAACCATGGAGCAAGCGTTCAACGTGGGCCGCATGGCTCAGCTATTGACTCGCATTCCATTTGGCGTGAGCGCACAAACCGTGAACCGCCTTTGCGGTTCTTCCATGACTGCCCTTCACAACGCAACGATGAGCATTCAAGCCGGATACGGTGATGTGATCATCGTCGGTGGCGTCGAGCACATGGGCCACGTGCCGATGACGTTCAACGTGGACTTCAACCCCCGCGCCAACAAGAACGTTGCAAAGGGTGCGCAGAACATGGGCTTCACGGCAGAACTCCTGGCTAAAATCCACGGCATCACCCGTGAACAACAAGACCGTTTTGCAGCGGCTTCACACCAGAAAGCACACCAAGCAACGATCAGTGGTCGCTTCAAAAATGAAATCGTGCCGATTCAAGGTCACGACGAAAAGGGCTTTTTGAAACTGATCGAAACCGACGAAGTGATTCGTCCGGAAACGACTTTCGAAACTCTTTCCGCTCTGAAACCGGTGTTTGATCCGAAGAATGGTACCATCACTGCAGGAAACGCTTCGGCGATTTCAGATGGCGCCTCTGCCCTTTTGGTAATGAGCGCAGGACGGGCGAAATCACTGGGCCTCAAGCCACTCGTGAAAGTGAAAAGCATCGCTGCTAGCGGATGCGATCCTTCGATCATGGGTTATGGTCCGGTTCCAGCAGTTCACAAGGCCCTGAAGCGCGTGAACATGAGCATGGATCAAATCGGACTGGTGGAATTGAACGAAGCCTTCGCCGCACAAAGCTTGCCAGTATTGAAAGACCTTGGACTTCTGGATCACCTGGAAGCGAAAGTCAACTTGAACGGCGGAGCGATCGCTCTCGGTCACCCACTCGGCTGTTCTGGTTCCCGCATCACCGGCACCCTCATTCACCTGATGAAAGACAAGAACGTCGAGTACGGTCTGGCCAGTATGTGCATCGGCTTCGGCCAAGGTGTTGCCACTGTATTGGAGAATATCTAAAAGGTGTCCGGCGCTTTTTTGATGCTTGCCGCGTTAATCATCGCCATAAATACCAAAGCCGTCCGGAATCTGAATTCCGGGCGGCTTTTTCACTTAAGAATTCTACATTTAAACAATGGAGTCGATTGGCTCGCTTAATGAGGGCAGGTTTATTTTGAGATCTTCTGAAAATCCATCATCAAGGTCATGCCAAACAGCCTAGTAAGAGTTGTTGGGGTCAAAGTGGTCACTTGAGTTTTCGACGAGCTTCTTCTAGCGAATCAATGTGATGATTTTGTGATAGTCAATAGAGAGCAAGGGGTCGTCACGCAGCAGTTTCGG
>JBEIKL010000226.1:0-3204 GCA_040379745.1 Bdellovibrionales bacterium
CCGCTTTTTCTGACTAAAATCCAGGCGGGGTTTCCCAGCCCTGCGGATGATTATCTGGAAAACACGCTCGACCTGAATGATTACCTGGTGAAAAAACCGGCGGCCACATTTCTCGTGCGCGTGACCGGCGACTCGATGATCAACGCCGGCATCCATCACGGCAACCTGCTGATCGTTGATCGATCGCTGCGCCCGCGACACGACTCGATCATTCTTGCTAACCTTGGCGGCGAATTCACCGTGAAACGCTTGTACCAACGCAACGGCATGGTGAAACTCATTCCCGAAAACAAATCATTCCCCATCATCGACGTCACCCACCACAGCGATTTTGAAATCTGTGGCGTCGTCGTTCACACCATCAAATCATTCACCTGATCGCAGGACGCGATTCAGGCAGGAGCACGATCATGGAAGATTCAACTAACATCCCCCCACACGCCATTGCACTCGTCGATTGCAATTCGTTTTACTGCTCGTGCGAGCGCCTCTTTAATCCGCGTCTGCGCAATCGGCCGGTCGTGGTGCTATCCAACAACGACGGCTGCATTGTTTCGCTGACGCCCGAGGCGAAAGAACTGGGCATCCCGATGGGCGCTCCGATCTTCAAAGTCAAAGAGCTGGTCGAAAAACACAAGGTCGCCGTGTATTCATCGAACTACACGCTTTATGGCGACATCAGTGCGCGCGTGATGCACACCCTGGGCGAGCTTGCGCCGCAAATTGAAATTTATTCGATCGACGAGGCGTTCCTGGATCTCAGCGGTTTCAACACGCGGTTTCTGGCCGAACACGGCCACACGATTCGCAACACGGTTTATCAGTACACCGGGATTCCGGTTTCGGTGGGAATCGCGCCGACCAAGGTATTGGCAAAACTTTGTAATAAACTGGCGAAGAAAAAACTCGCGCCCAGCGACGGCCCGAACACCAAGGCCGAATACCCCACACTCGCAAAAACCCGGGGCGCGGTTTCGTATTTTGATTTTTCAAAAACCGAACTCGATCGCGTGATGCGCGCGTTTCCGGTCGAAGACCTGTGGGGAATCGGCAAGCAATCGGCGAAGAAACTGGCGTGGCGGGGCGTACGCACTGCTTATGACCTGAAACACGCATCCGAAAAAATGGTGAAGAGCGAACTCACCGTCGTTGGGCTTCGCATTCAGCGCGAACTGAACGAAGAACCGTGCATGGAGATCGAACTCGATAAAGAACCGCGCAAACAAATCATCTCGTCCCGTGGCTTTGGTGAATTGCAAACCGAACTTGACCCGATCTTGGATGCGATCGCGAATCACGCCACCCGTGTGTGCGAAAAACTGCGCGAGCAACAATCGGTGTGTTTCAACATGAGCGTGTTTCTGCACACAAATCCCTTCAAACAGGGGTCGCCCCAGTATTACAACTCGCGATCAATGGAATTTCCAAACGGCGTGAACGAAACCAACATCATGATTCGCTACGCGCGCATGGCAATGGAGCAGATTTATCGCGATGGATTTCAATTCAAAAAGTGCGGCATCGTCGTCAATGAAATCCACCCCGAGACCGAAAACCAACTCGACCTCTTCGCGCCACAACCACCCGATGTGCCCGATCATGATCGCCTGAAAGCAGCCCTGGGGACGATGGATAAGATCAACGCTACCTTCGGCACGGACTTGGTCAAATTCGCCTCCTGCGGCCTTGAAAAGCACTGGCAAATGAAGTCCCAAATGAAATCCAAACGCTTTACCACGCACTGGAAAGAGCTTTTAGAAGTGAAATAGGCCAAATTCAAATGTGTCAAAAGAGACACAATTGTTTTGGAATAGTGACTTCCCTATACTGATTTTGGGGGAAGTTATTTTGAAACTATTTTGCATTTTCCTTATGTATGGATTGGGGATCCTGTCCATGAGTGAAGCGGCAAGCATTCCGGATGAAATCAAACGCATCCAGAAATGTTATGCTTTATTTGTTCAGAAACGGATTCCTAAAAATGACCAACTTTACATCGATGTGAAAGAAAATAGAAAGTCCGGCACTCAAGCCTGCATGGACCTGTTAGCAAAAGCCAATCTCGGCGCTGACGGAAAAATCAAGGGCGAACCGAAAGAGCTGAAAGACCCAGACAACATCGGAAGCCGCATCCTGAGCACCTTCAACGAATTCCACCAGAAGAACCTTTCTTCACCAGATCTGACCATGGTCAGCCTCGCAAAGGAACAGGCCGAATTTTACGACATCCTGGAACCCGCCTATCAATTCACTTATAGCATTTTCGGGTCCGGACAAAAATACTCCGATCTCGTCACCCGCGATTTCCACATCCAGGCGATCCGGCATAGCGAAAAGGGAGAAAACAGCAGAACCCAGGCGGTCAGTGGTAGAAGCATAAAATCTTTCGAGGACCTCTTCCTGGTTCAGGGAAGCACAAGAACCAATGAAAACGAAACTAAAGCGATTCCTTGGGCAGCCGAATTGGTTTCCAAGGGGATTCTGATCGGGCTCACTCCTGATCAGCGTGAAAATCGAATCATTCGCTATGTATCGAGCGGTAAAGTAGGAAAAAAACAAATTTCTTTCATCAAAGACAATGAGATCAACAGCAACAAGCATCTGGGTGGAGGAATCCTCGGAAGTCAGTCGTATATGACTTCACTGGTTCCTTTTGGTTCATCTCACTATCGCGCGTGGTCCAAAGCAGTGGTTTCGGATTTGCTCTGTAGAGAACTCCCGGTATTGCGTTCCAGAGACGTCGTCGATGACGTCAAAAAATATTCGGATTTATCGTGGAGACAAAATCTGAGCTGCATGCAATGCCACTCCACACTTGACCCCATGCAAGCGACCATCCGAAATCGGGTTTCTTTGTTCACACTCACTAGTACCACTGTCAGTGGAATCATGTTCTGGGCGGATCAAAATATCACAAAAGTTGATCTCAAACACTACCCTGAATATTCAAAAGATCTGGTACGCACGGAATATGCCGTAAGAAACCCGTTGGGAAGCCTTCGATTCCGCAGTTATTCCGGAGGCGAAAAACCGATCGATATCGAAGTCATGGGAGCGCAAGAGCTGGGCGAGGCACTATCCACAACCGACGATCTTTATGCCTGTGCAGCGAAGCGCTATTTTCACTTCTTAACCGGAATCGATGTGAATCTCGATGATGATGGATCATTCGATTTCAAATCGAGTGTTGAACGGGGTGACATC
>JBEIKL010000227.1:0-3201 GCA_040379745.1 Bdellovibrionales bacterium
GTAATTCACGATCGCATCGTCAAACTTGTCACCGGCACCGCGTACGGATTTGGAGTAAACGATACCACCGAGGGACATCACGGCAACTTCCGTGGTACCACCACCGATGTCGACAATCATGTTACCGCTTGGCTCACGGATCGGAAGACCCGCACCGATTGCAGCCGCCATCGGCTCTTCAATCAGATAAACTTCACGTGCACCCGCGGATTGAGCGGATTCTTTCACCGCGCGCTTTTCCACCTGGGTGATTCCGTAAGGGATACAGATCATGATGCGTGGGCGGATGTAACTGCGACCTTCGCTGGCCTTGCTGATGAAGTATTTCAACATCGCCTGGGTCACTTCGAAATCGGAGATCACGCCGTCGCGAAGCGGGCGAATCGCCTGAATCGAACCCGGGGTTCTTCCCAGCATTTCCTTGGCTTCCTTACCGACGGCAAGAACGCGAGTCTGACCGCGGGCATTGCGGTGAATCGCCACCACGGATGGTTCGTTCATGATCAAACCGCGACCTTTTGAAAACACCAGGGTGTTCGCTGTTCCGAGGTCGATTGCCAAATCATTTGTGAAAAAATCGAGTAATTTCTGAATCATTCTTTTCTGCCTACCATTTATAGTGACGGATGTGCTCACCGCGGGATGCGATTTCGCTCATCGATTTAATTCCGATTTCCAAATGCAAATCGGTGTAATTCTTGAAAACGGAGCCTGCCGACTTCTTGGTCTTGATTCCCCCGCGTTTGAGCGGAAGATCGGAAACCAGCAACAGGGCACCGATCGGAACCTTGCTCGCAAAACCCACTACAAATAATGTAGCGGTTTCCATATCAATCGCAAGTGCGCGTTCATGATAAAGTTCGGCTTTGAACTTGTCGTTGAACTCCCAGAAGCGGTAATCGGTGGTGTGGATCACACCGGTACGGTAATCCAGGCCCTTTTCAACAATGATTTGGGATACGAACTTCTGAACCTTGAAGGTCGGCAACGCCGGAACCTGGCGGGGCATGAAGTGATGAGACACTCCTTCGTCACGGATCGCGGCGGTCGGAATGATGAAATCGCCTTTTTTCAGGGAGCGGTGCAAACCACCGCACATTCCCAAAAGCAGGACTGCGGTCGGATTCAACACTGCGAGGCACTCGATGATCAGTGCGGCTGTGGGTGAACCGATCGAGAAATTGATGATGGAAACGCCGTCTTTCGGCGAATGAACCGCACTCATGGCCGAACCACGGGTAACCTTGCCACCGGTGATCACGGCGAAGCGATCGATATAATACTGGAAATTGGTCAGGATGATCTGTTTTTGGAACTGATCGAGGGTGCTGCCGGTATAGCGTTCGACAATGTCTTTGGCGATTTTTTGTTTTCGCTTATTGGTGTAAATCTTGTTAGTGTTCTCAATCAGATAAGGGTTTTTTTCCACCCAATCAGAGTATGCGAAAAGTGTCATGAATTCAACGATTAGTCCGAACTTTGATTCGAGCCATCACATTCCGATCCTGCTGGACCCGATCGCGGATTTCCTGGTCGATGGCTTGGCCCAACTTCCATCAGACTCCGCTCCCGGAGTCCTCATCGACTGCACCCTTGGGGGAGGTGGTCACACTTCACGGATTCTCGAGAAAATGCGGGCAAATCCAACATTAACGCACCACAAAATCCTCGGCGTTGATCGCGATCCCGATGCGATCGTCCGCAATGAACGCAAATTTGAAGCGGAAATCCGGAATGGTGAAATGGAAATCGTTCACAGCTCATTCAGCAATGCCCTGAAGGCCGTGAATGGTCGCCCGATCTACGGAATCCTCGCAGACTTGGGCATTTCGAGCGATCAGATCGACTCACAAACCCGCGGTTTCAGCTTCCGTTACCCGGCTCCGCTCGACATGCGCATGAATACGACCACAGGCATCTCTCTTCGGGAAATGCTGATGGAAATCGGGGAAACCGAACTTGCCGACCTGATCTGGAAATACGGTGAAGAACGTTTTTCGCGAAAAATCGCCCGAAAAATCATTGATCTTCGTGCCCGAAACGAACTTCCCGAGACCACCTCCGGTTTAGCCGATGCGATCGCTTCGGTGTTTCCACCGCCGATGCGACACAAGAAAATCCACCCGGCGACCCAGACCTTCCAGGCGTTCCGGATTGCCGTGAACCAAGAACTGGAAGAGCTCGAGACCCTGATCTCCACCATTTTTCCTGCCGTTACTCAGCAAGGTCGGATCGCGATCCTTTCGTTTCACTCGCTCGAGGACCGAATGGTGAAAACGGAATTCCACCAACGCGACAAATACGACCTCCCTTCGCGGAAAGCGATACAAGCCGACGACGACGAGGTCGCTCGCAACTCTCGCGCCCGGAGTGCAAAGCTTCGCCTTGCCGTGAAGCGTTAATCGTTTTTGTCTGCGACATTCTTAATCATTTTGTTTTTTGCCTGACAGCACTTATCATTTTTAGGAATGAAGCGATTTTTTGCACCTTGGGTTTTTCCCGTTCTGATCGCATTTGCCTTCCTGACCGTCTGGTTGCGTCTCACCGTGGTGAAGACGACTTATGAATTGAACCAGGCGAACAAGACTCTGCACAACCTGAAGCTCGAAAACGAACAACTGGAACTGAAAGTGGCCCAGATGCGTTCGCCCCGCCGATTGGAAGCGTTGGCAAAACAGAAATTCAAACTGACCCCACCTACCCCTGACCGGATCATCTCGATCAAGGAAAACACGCCGTGATCACTTACTACCAGACTCCCTCCATCCGCACCCGTCTCACGGTGGTGATCGTCGTTTTCGGAGCGATTTCACTCGGCATGCTTTGTCGTTCCACTTACCTGCAAATCTGGGGCGACCCGAAACTGGAAAACCTCGCACGCAGACAGTTCCAATCGCACGTGATGATGAATCCACGCCGTGGATTGATCACCGATCGCACGGGCGAACCGCTGGCGATCAATCTCGAAACTTCAAGCCTTGCCGGAAGTCCGGCCAAAATCCTGAAGTCCGGCTCAACCCTGCATTTGTTGGCGCGCGCACTGGGAATCCCGGCACACACCCTTCGCAAGCGACTTGACCCGAAAAAATCCTTCGCTTGGTTCGAGCGCCGCGTTTCCGAAGAACGCATCGAACGCTTCAAGAAAGCGGGAATCATCCAGCCGACCGGTGCGATGCCGGAAGGGCTTTGGCTCGTGAAAGA
>JBEIKL010000228.1:0-3196 GCA_040379745.1 Bdellovibrionales bacterium
ATCAACGATGCGGATGCCCCGATGATGGCCAAAGGGTTGTTGATCTCGTGAGCCATACCCGCAGCCATCTCACCGAGAGATGACATTTTCGAGGATTGCAACAACTTGGCTTCTTGTTCCTTCAGGTTTTCTTCCATTCGGATCACATCGGTAATGTCTTCAACAGCAGAGAACAGGTGCACTTCGCCCGTTTTGTCGATGACAAATGACTTGCTCGACACTTGCCCCCAGACGAGTTGTCCTGTTTTACTCTTGTACTTTTTCTTGAATCGTTTGAAAGTGGTTCCGGGTTTTTTCAGTTCATTCAAACGGTATTGGGACAGTTCGACATCATCGGGATGGGTGATATCGATGATCCTCATGCCCTTCATTTCCGAAGGGGTGTAGCCCAGCATCTCAGCAAAAAAAGAGTTGCTCTCCAGGATGGTTTGATCCGGACCGATTTCGAGCATTCCGATTTGCGCATGATCAAAAATGGACTTGAACTTCTCCTCACTTTCCTGAACGGCTTTGAGCAGGTTTTTCGATTCGGTCACATCGCTGAATGTGCTGACCACGTGAGTGGGTTTTTCGTTCCCGTTATTGAACACCGGAGAGCTGTTGATGCTGATCCAATGCATAGTGGCGTCGGGATGGTGAACCCCCATGATGACGTTCCGGAGTGGCTTGCCGGTGGATAAGCTGATCATTGCCGGATGTTCCGAACCCGGAAAATCCTCGCCATTTTCCTTGACTGCGCGCCATCTTGGATCAAACGAAGTTCTGCCCTGAAGTTGATCTGGTGTCAGACCCAGTACTTTGCACGCGGACTTGTTGAACTCGATGATTTTACCGGTCGAATCCTGGTAAACCATCCCCTCGGCCATGCTTCCGGTGAGGGTGGCAAGTCGTGCTTTTTCTTCCTCCATCCGTTGGTTCGCCAATCTCAATTCCATCAATGAGACCACCTGATTTGCCAGGGTCTGCAAGGAGAATTTCTGGCAATCACTCAGTGATCCCGGTTTTTGATCGATCACACAAAGGGTTCCCACTCCATACCCCTCTTTGGTGATCAGAGGAGCTCCGGCATAGAAGCGGATATTCGGCTCACCGATGACGAGCGGGTTGTCTGAAAATCTCGGATCCTCTTTCGCGTCGTTCACCACGAAGAGATCGGCATTCAGGATTGCATGTCCACAGAAAGAGATCTCCCGCGGTGTTTCAGTCGCTTCGAGGCCGACTCGCGACTTGAACCACTGTCGGTTCGAATCCACCAAGCTGACCAAGGCGATTGGAGCATTGCAAATGCGCGCGGCGAGTTCGGTGATTCCATCGAACATGGCTTCGCTTGCCGTGTCGAGGATTTCAAGTTTCCTCAACGATTCGATTCGTTCCAACTCGGATTCAGGGATGGGTGCTTCGATCATTCAGCGTTCCGCCTTGTAGTTCGGTGCATCCTGGGTGATTTGAACATCATGCGGATGCGATTCGGCAAGACCGGAATTGGTGATGCGGATGAAAGTGGCTTTTTTCCATAAATTTTCGATATTTTCGGCGCCGGTATAGCCCATGCCGGACCGCAATCCACCGATCAGCTGGTGAATGCTGTTGCAGATGGGGCCGCGGTAGGCGATGCGTCCTTCGATTCCCTCGGGAACCAGTTTCTTCGTGTCTGCTACGTTTGATTGGAAGTAGCGGTCTTTCGAACCATTGGACTGTGCCATCGCACCCATTGAACCCATTCCCCGATACGCCTTGAATTTTCGTCCTTGGTCTTCCAGGATTTCACCGGGCGTCTCATCCGTACCTGCAAAAAGTGAACCGATCATCACTGCGCTGGCACCGGCCGCAAGTGCCTTGGTGATGTCACCACTGAGTTTGATGCCTCCGTCGGCAATGATGGGAATGTTTTGATCATGCGCCACTTTTGCGCATTCCGAAACGGCAAAAAGTTGGGGAACTCCAACACCGGCAACAACGCGAGTGGTGCAAATCGATCCGGGTCCGATGCCCACTTTCACTGCATCCGCACCGGCTTCGATCAATGCGAGGGTGCCTTCCGGGGTGCCCACGTTGCCGCCGATGATCAATACGCGGTTTCCGAACCTGGTCTTCAAATTGCGAACGGCTTCAAGAACTCCGCGCGAATGTCCATGCGCTGAGTCCACGCAAAGGACATCAACGCCCGCATCAATCAGGGCTTCAGCACGTTTTTGTCCTTCTTCGCCCACGCTGGTGGCGGCACCCGTGAGCAGTTTTCCCGATGCATCGACGGCCGCATTCCGATGCACTCCAGGGGAGATCGCATGACTCTTCACTTTGCGTACTTCGTTCGCCTGTTGTTCTATCGTGAGATTCTTATGAATGATGCCGAGACCGCCTTCGAGGGCCATGGAGATCGCAGTGTCGGATTCCGTGATGGTGTCCATCGCTGCGGAGAGAAGGGGAATGTTCAAACTCACTTTTTCGCCGAGTCTGACCCGTGTCGAAACCGTGGATGGAAGCACTTCGGAATATCCTGGAAGCAATAACACGTCGTCGAACGTGAGTGCCTCTTGGGGAAGCAATTTCATGGTTCTCTCCTTTAGTCAGGTATTATAGTTACGATGTGTAAAAATTGCAATCGCTAATCAGCGGGCGCGAACTGTTTCAGCCAGCCGTGGATGTCCTTCCATGCTTCATGTGCGGCCTCGGGAAGGTATGCAGCTTCGCCTTCACGCAAGAAGGCATGTCCTGCTCCACGATAAACCTTGATCTCGTATTCCACTTGATCGCGTTTGAGTTGACCGCGGATCAGATCCACCTGTTCCAGTGGAATGGATTGGTCCTTTTCGCCGAAGAGCAGGAATACGGGACAATGGATTTCATGGAAATCATCGATGATCGGGGTGAATCCGATGCCGGGGCGCGCGTGGGACAGTCCTCCTCCGTAGCAGGAAATTGCATAATCCAAGCGCGATTTGCATGCGCCCAGCAAGGAGGTGTAACCACCCATGCAGAACCCGATGGCGCCGATGGTGCCGACGTGGATCGAAGGCATGTTCTTCAGGAATTGGTGAATGACCTGCATGTCCTCTGTCAGTTCCTCGGTCAAAAGAGAGCCCAAAGCTTTCATCATTTGAGGGATGTCGGAGTAGGGGATTTCGATTCCGCTACCGATACGATGAAACAGTTCGGGGGCTACGGCCAAATAGCCGTCGCGAGCGAATTTCTCACA
>JBEIKL010000229.1:0-3176 GCA_040379745.1 Bdellovibrionales bacterium
CCCAATTCGCTTTCGTTCCGGAATACGGTTTCGGCAGAAGCGCCAAGGGAGACCCAGGGTAACAGAAAAACAGTCAATAGAAATAGCCAGAGCTTCACCACTTCATTCGAATGCAAAACGGGCGCCAACCCGATCCGGATTGACGCCCGCACACGATTAAAATTCAACAACAGATCAATTTTGGAATGCTTCGGAGAAATATCCCGTGAAGCGAGCTGACCATTCAGCAGACCAGGTCTGATCGAAGTTCACTTCGGAAGCGATTTCCAATACACGCAACTTTTTTACCATGGATCGGTATGAGCGATACCCCAACCCCTTGGATTCTTCGATCACTTGGGGATAGAGACATTTGGTCCAAACCTTCACCGCATCAATGACGCGAAGACCGGCCGGAACCGAAGCTGCATATTGAAGGTATTCGTCTTGTGTTTCTGCACTCAATCCCATCAAACTCCAATTTTGAAGTTCCTTGGACAAGGTGAATGCTTGGACATCGACCATGCTTTTGGTGAATTGGGTTTTCAATTCCTCATATGCTTCCGGATGATTCTTCTGAAGATGGCTAGCGATCATGGCGATCTTGACCGGATCTTCCGCGTCTAGGTCTAGCAAACCAACAATCGACTCATCATGACGCAAACCCTGCTTTTTCAAAAAGTGTTTGAGAGTGACCATATCCAAACGATGACGATTCGGGTGCATCAGACTGATCAATTTGTTCAGTCGGTCCATCTTGCCCAAACCAGTAACGGAAACGCCATCCAGACTTCCATCATCATCGGCAGCAATCGCAATCACCATACCTTTTTTTCCACGCAGTTTGAGTGCGTGTTTCACCTTTTTATGCAATTGCTTGAAGTGGAAAAACTGATCCTTGCCACCGTAAGCGATCACGTTTTCGCGGAACTTGAGAACACGGTCCAGAGACAATTTGCCCCAGAGCATGATTTCATCAAATGGAATGGCACCGAAGACTGCTGCCATCTGAGGATTACCCAACGCGGTAAATGCCAACACCGATAACACGTGGCCAGCTTCGACTACGACATAAGCAATTCCGAGTCCCAGGCCTTGGGTCCGCATGATCATGCGCGATTCTCTGTACACTTCTGTCCAGTAATCCTTGAATCCATCCACAAAACGGGTTTTGTGACCTGTTTCTTTTTCCAAAATGGATTCCAATTCTTGAATCAGAGCCGTCGGATCTTCACCGGTGATCAACTCTGGTTTTGCAACCAAGCGTTCGGTCAATTGATCCATCATTGCTTGACGGATCAATTCATTGTTCTGAATCACCGTGCTTTGCACCTTCATCAAAAACAGGTTTTTTTCGAGTTCATTGACTTGCTTCCACGCGAATGCGGGATGCGAAGCCAGCAGCAAAATCAATGGCAGTATTTTTTTCATCCAGCACTTTTGCCAAATGAAATGAGAAATGTCACCAAACAAATGCAAGTCGTTCGCATTTATGAAAAAAAGTGTCGAATCTATGGCAAAAGAAGATGCTTTTAACACCTCTAAAGGCAACGCGATGCGCAAACAACATCTTCAAAGGGCAGCAATCACACTTCCGGTGCATACCAAGAAACGCGCAAACGCCCATCAGCATCCCATTAGTTCGCGCAGCACTTCTTGTACTTCTGGCCACTGCCACAAAGACAAGGATCATTGCGACCGATCTTCGGGGATTGATGCACAATCGGAGCAATCTTGTGATGGTGGTGATGATGATTGCAGTTTGGTCCATGCACGTGCACGGGCTCGTTCAGCTCATCGAATTCAAATGCTGTTTTTGATGTTTTTTCCTGATCATTCATCATGGGAACATACTCCTGTGATTCTAATTACTTTGAAATGGTTTCCTCGGTTGGGCCGGTTTCGGGCAATTCCATCAAGCCATCAATCGATTCACGGGTGTGAATTTCACGATAACAACCCTTGATGACTTTTTTCACTGCTAAACTGGTGAGCTTCAACATACCGTAAGAACCAACCATCGAACCCGCGGTTTTGAGTGTCAGGTATCCGGCAACCAAGGGAGCAGCATTGTAACCCAAGAACAATGTCGTCGCCGTCAACGGAACCAAAGCTGCACTGACTGCGATTTTAGCATTCATACACTTCCACACCATCTGACGCTTGCGTTCGTTCTTCAATTCCTGTTGAAAAGTCTCAATCCCTCCGCCTCTCTGGATTCGCTGATCCAGCTCCAAGTGCGCAACGTTCTCTTCAGCAATCGACATCAAGGCTACGAATTCATCCTTCGGATTAGATTTGCTCACACCCGTTTTCAAGTCGATGAACAATCGAGCCAGCTCGAAGTGGCCTTTCGACTCCAACTCCAATATCATTTCACGGTAAAGGGTATCCAGATCCTGATTGAAGTTTTCCGTTTCCTGCAAAACATATTGTTTCAAGAGAAGCTGTTCGCCCCCGTGCCGTCTCTTGTTGCGATTGAAGTCATCCTCAACCGTTTGCATGGCTTCACGAACAGTTCTGGAATCCGCATTCACCATTTTCATGGCAACTTCATCTTGTAAATCGGCTAAATAATTATCGAGCAATGCCTTACGAAAAATGGAATTGCTTTCGGCTCGGCCAGCCGTCCTCAGGAATTCTTCCTGTCCTAAAATTTCGGTACCCAACGCTTCTGCGTACTTCTTGAATACGCGATGCAACTGACGATGAAGTTTTTTTTCTGCAAAGGTCAAATCTGTTTTCACCATGATCTCCGCACCGGACGGCATCGCCTCCACTTTCCTGGAATACGAAGATTGGGCATGGGCATTCGATGAAATCGTGAGAATGATAACAACAAAATTAAACAACGGACGGAGGCACTTCATCATAAAACTTCTTTCGGGTGGGTTCCTGCTGGGCTAAGGACAATTCACGGACTACGGAAACAATTTTTGCGACCTGCTCTTCGGACACCAATCCCAAAGGGCCACGCAACGGCGCCAAGCGCGCTCCATGCCGATGAGCGATCCGGGAAATCTCTTTCACCTTTTCTGGTTGTAGAGTACGCGAATACGAATACGCCTCATAACGACCCTCCATGGCGAGAATCAGGGTCTCAGCAAGGCAGGCATAAATATGAGTGCGATCAATGCTGATTTTCCTGGTGAATCGCGGATCACCGGGAAGAGCAACTTCCCCGCTTTCGATGAACA
>JBEIKL010000230.1:0-3157 GCA_040379745.1 Bdellovibrionales bacterium
CGCAATCTCTACAAGGTTTCACGCTACGACAACGTACCGGTCGAGAGGTATCAAGATGCACTGTTTGAGTTGGGTAGGGCCGTGCGCGATTTCGATTTGAAGCAAGAAATTCATGCAGTGAAAAACGTCCCAGTGAAATTGATTTTGGCCGGAGCAGAAGACGCGTCTGCACGAGCAGACATTTTAAAGTTACAAGAAATTTTGAAGGCAAGGGGAGGCGATGGTTTTACCGAAATCCAAGGTGCCGCGCATGCGATTCCGGATGTTGCGCCTGTGGAGGGTGCGAAAGTGTTGCTCGATCCGAAATTCTACGGGAAAAAGTAAACCTTGATCGCACGAGTGGTGTTTTGCGCGCCCGAAGTGAGGTCACCCCCCCTAACACCTTGAAGCCCGAGGTCTTTTCCGAGAATCTATTTCAATTATTCGCAAAATAACGCGCTCAGCCAGCGCTGCAGTTCGGATACAATTTACTTATCACACCGATTTTACCAGGAGGGTATTTGTGGCTAAAAAAGGATTAAGCATCGAGCTCGGCACCATTTTCATGACTGCGATCGGGGTTTTTCTCTGGATCGCGATTTTCACCTACCAATCCCAGGATTCCTCGCCATTCACCCAATCCACGCAAGCGGTGTTGAATTCATGTGGTTTGGTTGGATCGTACCTCTCTTCGATCTTTCTTCAGTTTTTCGGCTTGGGAGCATTCCTGATTCCGGTCGGGTTCCTGTTCGTCGCTTCCCACTTGCACTCCAAAGAGGGACTGGCCAGAGCGCTGTCTTCTCTCGCCGGACTCAGCGTGAGTGTCATCTCATTGACGGTGTTCTTCTCGCTTCATTGGAAGCACTGGAACTGGTCTCAGACTGAATTCCTCACCGGCGGATTTTTCGGGGCATGGCTTTCGGTTCCACTCGAGCAGGCGATGAATCGCACCGGTGCTTCGATTGCCGCACTCGCCGTGTTTTTCTCGATGCTGGTGATTTCGACTCCGATCGGGGTTTCCCAGATCATTGCGGCACTCTTGAGAGCAGGGGCTATCGTGAGCTATCGTTTCGGTCGACTGGCGGTGACTTACATCGCTTACTATTCAGCGATCGCGCTGAACAAACTCGCCCAATTCATTGGTATGCAGGCGAAGAAAAGTTTTGTGAACATCAGGGCTCGTGCCGAGGCGTATCGCCAGGCCCGACTCGAAGCCAAGCCGCAAGGGTTGACCGAGGCCTCCATGATCGCTGAGGCGGTGAATCAATCGGCAGAGGGCACGAACGACGAAGCAGCAGGCGCAACCATCGTGGACAAGCCTCGCAAAAAACAGAAAATCGAAATCACGAAAGCCGCCTCAGATGAAGATGGCGAAGACTCGGCAAACGCCATCGGCGTTGTTCCAGCCGATACCATCGAAGCTAAAAGCGTGGATGAGAAATCCGTGATCACGATTTCCGAGATCAAGAAGCTCAATAAGAAGGATTCACAGCGTGAATTCGACGGCTTGGGACCGGTGATCGAAAAGGCGAAAGCCGAACCGGAAACCGTGAAACCGAAATTCAAGTTCGACAAAAAGCGCGGTAAATGGAAATTGCCGGTGATTGATTTCCTCCGCAAAGTCACGAAACTGGAGACCGCTATCGATCGCGATCGTCTTCACGAGCGTGCAGATCTAGTAAAGAACAAGTTGGAAGAATTCTCCATTCACGGAGACATCACCGCCATGCGCGTAGGGCCTGTGATCACCCTCTATGAATTCAAGCCGGGTCCGGGCATCAAGGTTTCCCGAATCGCCGGATTGGTCGAGGATTTATCGATGGCCCTGTCTTCGAAGTCGGTGCGCATTCTGGCACCTCTTCCGGGTAAGGCGGTCGTCGGGATTGAGATTCCATCCGAAAACCGTGAACAGGTTTTGCTTCGCGAATTCCTTCAAACCGGTGAATTCCAGAACCCGAAATACCAATTGCCGGTGGTGATGGGTAAGGACATTTCCGGTCAATCCATCTTCGCCGATCTGGCCAAGATGCCACACTTGCTGGTGTCGGGATCAACCGGTTCCGGTAAGTCGGTGTTCATGAACGGTCTCATCTCATCTCTTCTTTATCGGTTCACTCCGGACGAGATGCGCTTGATCCTGGTCGATCCGAAGTTCATTGAGTTCAGTTTCTATCACGACATTCCTCACTTGCTGTTGCCGGTGGTGGATGACCCGAAAAACGCATCCAGCGCGCTGAAATGGGCGGTTCGCGAGATGGAGCGCCGTTACCGCATTCTCGAAGCAGCCGGTGTGCGGAACCTTCAAAGTTATAACGAAAAAGTGGATTCAGTCGGTGCAGAATCCATGGCAGCCGAGCTTCAAGCCGAGGCGCAACGCCAGGAAGAAGAAGCTGTGGCCATGACCGGTGGCGACTGGATCGAAGCGTTCGACAAAGATGATTCCGGTTCTCCGATCATCGGCAAACTTCCGTACATTGTGATCATCATCGACGAGTTGGCCGATTTGATGATGACTGTGAAAAAAGATGTCGAAGGATCGATTGCCCGGATCGCCCAGAAGGCGCGTGCATCCGGGATTCACCTCGTGATCGCGACCCAGCGGCCATCGACCGATGTCATCACCGGTCTGATCAAGGCAAATATGCCGACCCGGGTGTCGTTCTCCCTCTCTTCACAAATCGACTCGCGTACGATCCTGGATCGTCCGGGTGCGGAACGATTGCTTGGAATGGGGGACATGCTCTTCATTCCTCCGGGGCAAAACGATCCATTGCGTTTGCAAGGAGCGTTCATGGATGATCAGGAACTCACCACGATCACCGATTTCTTGCGCGAGCAGGGCAAGCCGGTTTACCGAAATGAGATCCTGATTGATCCGGAAGAAACATTGGCTGCCGAGGGTGGTCAGGATGAAGATCAAGACCCGTTGTTCGAAGAAGCGCTTCTGATCATCCGCTCCAGCAAGACGGCATCGGCAAGTTACTTGCAACGCAGACTGCAGATCGGTTACAACCGAGCAGCCCGCCTGATCGAGACGATGGAGTCGCGGGGAATTGTGGGGCCTGCGGATGGGGCCCGTCCAAGGGAGATCCTGATTCCGTGAGTTTTTTTCAGTCCTTGATTCTCGTTTTATCCCTGCTTCTGAATTTGAATTCCTCATTTGCGCAATCCGATGCAC
>JBEIKL010000231.1:0-3153 GCA_040379745.1 Bdellovibrionales bacterium
CATCGCGCTCGACACGTTCGGCGCTCAATATCTGGAATGGGCGAATCGTGTGGGCGTGGATCCACAACTCTTGCACCGGGTAGCCTCGATGGCTTCCGGCGGAATGGATACGCTTCCGCACAACGGAGCGGTGATCACCTTGTTTGCCATCACCGGTTTGACCCATCGTCAATCCTATAAGGACATTTTTGTCATCACCCTGATTAAGACAGCCGCGGTATTCCTGCTGATCGGTCTGAACTCTGTGATTCATTTTGTGTGATCAGTGGTGATCCGCGCGTAATGCGAATGCGGATTTCATGTCCGCGTAATGCGAATGCGGATTTCATGTCCGCGTAATGTGAATCCGTATTTCATGCGCGCTTAATGTATTCCACGTGGACGGTGTCATTCGCTATGTTTTACACTGGCATCATGAATCGTAACCGGTTTTTTAAAAACAAGTTATCCCGTTTCTTTTTATTGGGTTTGTTAGGCACGACTTTTGGAACGACCGCGTGCACTCCTCGAAAAACCGTCCGCGATTCAATTGAGCAGATCCAGCATTCGCCCGACTTCGTACAGATCATCCCCGGTGATTCGATCGCCATCGATTTGCGCTATGCTACGACCAATAACTTTGTCGGCAAAGACATGTATGGTGAATTCAAGAGTGCATATCTGCATCAAGAAGCGGCGAAGAGCTTGCAACTGGCGGCAATGGCTCTTCAGAAAATCCATCCCGCCTGGAAGTTGATCATTTACGATGCCCTTCGGCCTCGGTCAGTTCAGTATGTGTTGTGGGATAAAGTGAAGGGCACTCCTGAACAGCAATATGTCGCCGACCCTGCCCAAGGCTCGGTTCACAACTATGGCATGGCTGTCGATTTGTCGATCGTGGATGAACACGGCAAGGCCATCGACATGGGCACTCCCTATGACACGTTTGATCCCTTGGCCCAGCCCCAACTCGAAGAACAATTCCTGCGCGAAAGGCGCTTGAATGCGAAGCAAATTCAAAACCGTAAACTGCTGCGCAAACTCATGCAAGATGCCGGCTTCATCCAATTGCCCCATGAGTGGTGGCATTACGATCGTTTTCCCAAAAACGAAGTGCGCGCGCGTTTTCCAATCGTCGAATAACTATTTACTGACCACGATATTGCGGAACGAGGACTCAAATGCAATCCAAAGTTCCATCATGGGCGCGGCCAAACCGTGATGAATCAGGGTTTCGCGCAAAAGGGTGATGCGTCGATCAAAGTGTCCTTCCCAGATCGGTGGAAGAGCCGTGTGTGCCGAATGCGGGCCCTTGCCTTCGAATTTCGGGATCATGCCCGCAGCGTTGAGCAGGAATTGCCCCTGTTGATGGGCGATGTGCTTCAGGTCCTTGCCGATGAAAAAATACCCCAGCATGGTGTCGCTGTGCATGCGCTCATAAAAATCTTCAAGGATGGAATTGAGCTTCAGCGTTTGAGAATCCAGATCCGGTCCAAGGCTGCGGATGATGGCCTGCAATTGAATCCGCATTAGGGAGGATGGGGCGAGTGGGTGATTTTTCGATTCGCTCATCTCGCCACCATAGCCGATTTGCTAGCCTTCGTTAATTCTTTTCACGCTCTCACCTTGTTCCGATCATCACAGAAAGACCTGGGTGCTTGATCCGGATTTTGCAATCAAGTCCACCGGGGATGATGACCATGAATGATTCGCAGAAAACAAAAAAGCCCCGGAACTCATCATCCCGGGGCTTTTTACTAATTTGAAAAACTCAAATTATTTGTGCTCAGCTGGTGCTGCTGCTGGCGCTTCAGCTGCTGCTGCTGGAGTAGCTTCTGCAGCTGGTGCTGCCGCTTCAGTAGTTGCAGGAGCTGCTGCTGGTGCTTCAGCTGCTGGAGCAGTTTCTTCCGCTTTTTTTGTACAAGCAGATGCAAGAGTGATCGCCATGATAGCAATAAGAAGTGATTTCATTTTACATTCCTTTCACGAATGAATTGAGGTGTTGTTCAATAGATAGATTAAAGACTAGCTTTTGACTTTTGACAAGGCTACTCTTGAAATTATGGATAATTTTGCTGCTTTGATCTACGGACTGGTTCAAGGGGCGACCGAGTACCTGCCGGTCAGCAGCTCTGCCCACCTGGCGATCTTGCCTCATGTTTTGGGCCAAAACGATCCCGGTTTAGCATTTGATGTGTTCCTGCACGTGGGCACTTTACTCGCCACTTTGGCCTATTTTTATAAGGATTGGCTTCAAATCCTGAAAACCCCGCTTCCCAAAACCCTGCCCGCCGGAGAAGGGGTTTCCTCGCATCTTTCCTGGCTTCACCTGATCGTGGGAACCATTCCAGCCGTCATTGCAGGGGTTTTGTTGAACAGTTGGATTCAAGCCCACACCCGTGCTCTGTGGGTCATGGGCATTACCCTCCCTGTTTTTGGCCTGTTACTCTGGTGGGTGGATCGCCGTGCTCCATCGACCAAATCAGTCAAAGACGCTTCCGTGAGCGACCTTTTCTTCATCGGTTGCGTTCAAATCCTCTCATTGATTCCTGGAGTTTCCCGCTCGGGCAGTACCATGACTGCAGCCCGTTTTTTGGGAATTTCCCGACCAGACTCCGCTCGGATCTCTTTTTTAATGTCCCTTCCCATTACGCTTGGCGCCGTAGCTTATGAGGCTCGCCATTGGGAAGAAATCGTCGCCTCCCTGAATGGGTGGACCCCGCTTCTGATCGGCATGGCCTCTGCCTTCGTTTTCGGTGCATTGGCCATTCACTACTTGATCAAGCTTTTGGGAAAGGCGAGTTTTGCAGTGTTTGCCGTTTATCGCGTTGTTTTGGGCGCAGTACTCTTGTTCTGGAGGGGTTAATGCAGGGTAAATCGATTCATCAATGGGTAATGGGAATTTTAGGGGTAGTGACTGGAATTGCAGTGGCAACACCTTCTGCATTTGCAGTGACGGTGAAAGTAACCGATGCAAGCGGCAAGCCGCTTCAAACCGTGATGGTCACCCAGACCACGGCGAATGTGGCTCCATTGGACACATCTGATGGTGGATTTCAAAAACCCAATGTACCGGTTTACCGCCACCCGGAGTTCACCGGCTTCACCGACGCTAAAGGCGTCATGACTTATCCGGATGATGATGGGCTTCATCTGTACCGTTTCCGTAAGACG
>JBEIKL010000232.1:0-3138 GCA_040379745.1 Bdellovibrionales bacterium
CGTTTCTGAAAGAGTTCAAATCACCCTGGATCACGGACCATTGACCATGTGACTTGACCAGCAATCGGGATGCCTGAGCAGGAAAGACCAGCGTGGAAGAAAGAACCAGTGAGAGAATCAAAGCTGTTTTCATTGAAAAATCATATCGATTCCACACTAAATTTAAATAAGATTTTTCAAACCTAAAGAAAGTCCAAAGATTGTTGTAATTAAAGGTTTTTTAACAACATACGAATTGAACTCGGGGACCCATTCACGTTAGGACAGTGTCTACATGTCAACAACCATGAGGAACCTTTAATGAAAAAACTATTCAGTACTCTTTTGATCGTGGCAATGCTCGGAAATTCCGCGCTTGCCCAAACCCCGAACAGACCCCATCCACGTAACCATCAAGAAAGCATCGCACTTGCATTTGATCAGTTCCGCTATCAGATGACAGTCAACGTCAACCCTGCTGATCAACAATTCCGCTCTAAAGCGATGTCCGCTTTCAAAGCCAAAATCGCAGCTCTTCAAAAAGAAGGTGTCCAAGCGGATGAGATCATGGATTACATGCGGAACTCCATTCTGGATTCCAGCACCCGAAGCGACTTTGATCGACTGTTGTCCTCAATGGACATGGAAAAAATCAGCAGCGAAGAAGCGGCGAACATCGCCATGCGCTTTATGGCTGGAAAATATCAGGAAGGTGCCTCTTACGGCGGTGGTGGACGCGCTTCCTACAAGGCAGCGCTGATCACCCTCGGAATCGTCATGATCGGAGTGGCGACTTACTTCCTGATCAAACACATCAAAGAGGCAAAAGCAAAAACAGTCACTCAGACCGTGACGGAAACCAACGTACAAACCGACGTGGTGACCAACACCACGACCGAAGTGCAAACCAACACCGAAACGGTGGTCAACACCCAGACCGTGACTTCTGTTGAAACAGTGAACAACACCAGCACCATCACCAAAACCGATACATATGTCACCACCAACACCGTGACCAATTATAACACTGTTACCAATTACGAAACGGTGACCAACTACAACACGGTTACCAATTACGAAACAGTGACCAATACGGTAACCAACACAGTGACTAAGACCAACACCAACACCGATACTGAAACCTCATACGGCTATTGCTGCAATGGCGTATCAGGACATGCGGTTCCTGCCAGCCCTACCGGTTGCGCAAATGGTGATGCGCTTTACTGGGTTGCAACCAAATCCGCTTGTAAAAAACTCGGCCCTTCCAGTGGCTGGGATGACTGATCGTTGAATTTTTCTCTGCAATCCCCAGGCGCCGGGTCAAACGTTGTGTGATCCGGCGTCATCCAAAAACTCTCGAGGCAGTCCCTATGAACCTTTTCAGTTTTCAAAAAAGAAAAAGCGCGGTTTCAACCTTGATCGGATCGGCATTCATCGCCCTGATGACCCTTGCAATCGGATTGGGACGTGAATCCGCCGGCAAAAAACTGGTTTCTGGTTACTCTTATTACATCATTCTCGCGATGACCGGATTCTGGTTGTTTTTCATGATCCCCTTCTTCAAGGAAACCCTCCGGGGGAAATGGAAAGCGTCTCTCATCACCTTGATGATGACTGCGACCGTTTTCGTTTCGATTCCTCCCAAATACAGAGTTCTCAGTGATGAAACCAATCTTCTCTCGGTTTCACAATCCATGACCTTTAGACGGGACATCTCGAACGTGACCCAGGCGAAATTCTATTTCGGCAATCTCAACGTGGTTCAGGGCGATCTTCCCACCCGCCCCCTTCTTTTCCCGTTTATGACCAGTCTGGTCCACACTGTAAGCGGATATCGTTATCAGAATGTGTTTGTCCTGAATTTCCTGATCCTGTTTTCACTGCTTCTACTGACATATCTTTCCGTAGAACCCTCTCTTGGCACCCTTTCTGCGATCTCGGCATGTCTGCTTTTATTATCCATTCCCACACTGACCCTTTCCTCTTCTTCCGGAGGATTCGACGTGTGCTCGCTTTTCTTCTTTACCCTTTCGCTCGTGATGCTTTATCGATTCCTGAAATCTCCTTCCGCACAGACTTTCGGGATCCTTCTCATCAACTTGGTCCTGTTATCCCAAATCCGATACGAATCCATTGCCTACGTTGCAGTGATTCTCGGAACCCTGTCGATCTTGAAGCGGATCAAATTCGATTTCATCTTGAAAAACCATATCCTCATCGCGGCCATTCCGTTTTTCCTCGTGCCCATGGTGCTTCAACGGAAACTCACGCCGAACACGTTTGAAAACCCTCCGGGTGTACCACCGTTTTCCTTCGATCACTTCACCAAACATGTGGCGATCCTGGTGGAAAGCACCTTCAAATTCAAACCGGATTATCCGTATCCGAGTTACCTGATTTGGGTCTCCATCGGCATGATCGCTTATCTTGGATATCGGGCCATCCCGAAAATCCGCCGTCACTTGAACTCGGATCAGATCATCTTCGGAGCGATGATCCTTGCGCTGGTAGCCGTGAGTCTGACCATCGTGCTTTCCCATCACTTCGGCGTATATCCCCATCCGACACAGGCGAGATTGTTCCTGGTTTATCTTTCATTCATGGCAATGATTCCGGTGGCATTCCGAAAATTCTTCCCGGAAATGCTCACCGAGAAGAAACTGTTCGCAGTCGCGGCCCTCAGTTTCGCCCTTTACCATCCCGTGGCCACTGAGGGGCGCTTCACGAATGCTTTAACCATTGTACGTGAAACCGAAGACCTTTATCGATTCCTGAAAAAACTCGATGACCCGAAAATCCTGCTCATTGTCGACCGTCCGGGCCAGTATACCGTTGCAAACATCGGAGCAGTCGGATTCGCTTATGCGAATGCTCACAAGGATCAACTCCTCTCCGATCTCAAGCGAGGTCTGATGAGTGATCTCTGGGTGTTTCAAAAGCATCATTATCAAACAGGAAAACCGGCCGTAGATCAGATCCTGTCTCCGGATTTCGAAGTAGAACCCGTCAGGGATTTCCAGATCACTCCGACGGACTTCGTAAGGATCGGAAAAGTGAAACATCCGTTTTATGAGGTTTCCGAGGGTGAAATCCCGATCGCAGCCAAGCCCATGCCTCCACTCAACAAGGAAATGCGGGCTTTGCTCGAAGACATCC
>JBEIKL010000233.1:0-3130 GCA_040379745.1 Bdellovibrionales bacterium
GTTTTTCCGTGAGTTCCCGCGATGGCGATCCCGGTTTTACCGCGCATGATTTCGGCCAGCATTTCGGCCCGAGGACTCACGGGGATACCGCGAGACTTCGCTTCCACGACTTCCGGGTTATCGGCCTTGACGGCGGAACTGACCACGACCACGTCGGCATCGCGTACGTTTTCGCGGGCATGTTTCTGCTCGAAGCGCGCCCCCATCTGGACCAGTCGTTCGGTGATGTCGTTCGCGTTCAGGTCCGAACCGGAAACCTCGTGTCCCTGGGTGAGGAACACTTCCGCGATCCCGCTCATGCCGATTCCACCCAAGCCCACAAAATGCAATTTGAATTTACGCACCGATCAGTCCCTTCACGATCAAGCCGGCGGAATCGCCCCGGTAAAACGGACGCACGTTCTCTTCAATCGAGTGAATGCGCTGGTGATCGTTTTTCAACGACAGGATCTTTTCAGCAAATTGAGCGCCCGTCAATGACCCTTGCGGAATCACGATGGCAGCGCCGGTTTTCTCGAAAATCCGTGCATTTTTCTCCTGGTGATTGTCAGCAGCCGTCGGCAAAGGAATGAAGATCGCCGCACGTCCCACCGATGCAAGCTCAGTGAGGGTCGAAGCGCCGGCACGACAAACGACCAGGCTCGATTTTTCATAACAAGCGGCCATGTCATCGATGAACTTCTCGACTCGTACTCCTGAAATGCCTTCGCGTTCATACGCCGATTTCACGCGCTCGAAATCGTTCACGCCCGTTTGATGGATGAACTCAATGCCCTTGCCCTTCAGGTGAGGAAGCGCATCGAGGATCATGGTGTTGATACCCATGGCGCCCGGACTGCCACCGAAGATGAACAGGGTGAACGGTTCGTCTTTCGAAGCCGGAAGTTTTTTCAGATGGGAGCGAATCGGATTGCCCGTGATGGTCACCTTCGTTGGATCGAAGTTGATCGAACCGTCTTCGAACGCGCAAAACACCTGGTGCACCCATCTTCCCAACATGCGGTTGGTGAAACCGGCGACCGAATTCTGTTCCAGAATTGCGGTTTTCATGCGGAATATCGGCGAAAGAAATCGTGCCAGCATCACCACCGGACCGGAAGCGTAACCACCGACTCCGATCACGGCATGCGGACGGAACCGCAACAGCACGAACAGCGCCTTCAGGAAACTGAACGGCAGTTTGAACAGGGTCAGCATGCGGGTTTTCAGCGATACGCGATTGAGCGCACCGATCTTGAGGGTGACCAACGGGTAACCGTGCTTCGGTACCAAGCGGGATTCCAATCCCTGCTCTGACCCGACGAACAGGATGCGGGAATCGGGAAACGATTGCTTCCACTCATCGGCGATGGCGATTCCGGCAAGGACGTGCCCGCCGGTGCCGCCACCGGCTACCAGCAATTTTTTGATTTTCTTGTGATTAAACATAACGGTTACCGAAGTCAGAGGCGGAGTTCGCCTTGGAAATGCTATAGAGGATGCCGACTGCGAAGAGGTTCAGGGTCAGAGCCGATCCGCCGTAACTGATGAACGGAAGAGTCAGACCTTTGGTCGGAAGCAAGCCCATCACCACAGCCATGTTGATGAAAGCCTGAAGCCCGAGAATCAGGGTGAGACCGCAACCGAGATAAAAGCCGAAGCGATCCTGGCGATGATGGAGTGCCGCCCATGAAATCCGGAGTCCCCGATAGATGAAGAAAATGTAGGCCATGATCACGGCTGCAACGCCGAGGAATCCGAGTTCCTCACCAATCACGGCAAAAATGAAGTCGTTGTGAGCTTCCGGAAGGAAGAAGAGTTTTTCTTTACCGTTCCCCAATCCCTGCCCGAAGATGCTTCCATTGTGAAGACCGAGCATGGATTGAATGACCTGAAAGCCTTTGCCTGCGGGGTCACGCCACGGATCGATGAAGGTCATCACGCGAGCCATGCGGTAAGGTGAAGTCACGATCAGCAACGCAGCTGCCGCGGCACCGCCGAACAATCCGCTGAACAAAAACAGCGGGCGCACGCCGGCGATGAACATCAGAACAAAGGTGGTTCCGGCCAAAAGCGCGGTGGACCCGAAATCGGGTTGGATCAGTAGAAGCCCCATCACCGGAATCAGGAAAATGATCGGAGCGATGACTCCCTTTTTGAAATCGAAGAGGTCTTTCTGGTGACGGACCAACTGACGGGCCACGAACGCGACACCGATCATTTTGGCCAGTTCTGCCGGCTGGAAACGGAAAAATCCGAAGTTGATCCAGCGCTGTGCCCCACCCACGCGAGCACCCAAGCCCGGAATCAGCACCAGCACCAGCATGACCATGACCGAGAGGATTGCTTTCGGCGCCCACTCGTACCACTTCTGGTGCGGAATGCGCGAAGCCACCCACAGGGCACCAAAGCCCATGCAGGCGTAAATGAATTGCTTGCGAATGAAGGCGAAGCCGTCGCCGGTGCGTTCTTCCGAGAAGATGAACGAAGCACTGTAAACCATGAGGAGGCCGAAGAGGACCATGGCCAACACGGTGAACAGAAGGAACCGGTCACCACTGGCGTGGTTCGCGGCGTTCAGGATTCCGGAAAAGTACTTCTTAAAGCTGGTTAACCAATTTTTTGAAATAGTCGCCTCGTTCTTCAAAGTCACGGAACATGTCCTGGCTGGAACATCCCGGTGACAATAAGATTACATCACCGTTTCTGGATTTTTGGAAGCTCATCAATACGGCTTCCTCAAAGGTGCCGACGAGGTAGGTTTCGGTGAAGTCACCCAGCGCACGGTTGATCTTCTCTTTGGCCTCACCGACCAGGATCAACAGCTTCACCCGGCCTTGGACATACGGAACCAACGGAGCAAAGTCCATGTTCTTGTCCTTACCGCCCGCAATCATGATGATCTGAGAGCGCTTGAACGCACCCAAAGACGCTTGAACGCTCTGGATGTTGGTCGCTTTGGAGTCATTGAAGAAGAACACGCCGTCTTTTTTGCGCACGAACTCAAGACGGTGTGGCAAGCCTTTGAAGCTGCCGATGCATGCTTGAACCGCCTGTTGGCTGACACCCATTACGCGGGCTGCGCAGATGGCGGCCATCAGATTCTGTTTGTTGTGATCGCCGAAGATTTTCAGGTCTTTGAGCGGGTACA
>JBEIKL010000234.1:0-3112 GCA_040379745.1 Bdellovibrionales bacterium
GCTTGTACTCCTTGCCCGTTTCCAGAAACAGGATCAATCCTTCATAGGCTTCCGGACTACCCAAACCGTAAATGCACGACACCGAGGAAACGATGATCACATCATTCCGCTCGAGTAAGGAACGCGTTGCCGAGTGGCGAAGCTTGTCGATCTCTTCGTTGATCTGTGAATCTTTTTCGATATAAGTGTCGGTGTTGACGATGTACGCCTCGGGCTGGAAGTAATCGTAGTAACTCACAAAGTACTCGACCGCGTTTTCCGGAAAAAAGAATTTGAATTCGGAATACACCTGGGCTGCCAGGGTTTTGTTCGGACAAAGAATGAGCGTGGGTCTTCCCACCTTGGCGATCACGTTTGCCATCGTGAAGGTCTTACCCGATCCGGTCACCCCGAGAAGGGTCATCGCCGGCTTGCCTTGTTCGATTCCTTTAACCAGTTTCTCGATCGCTTGGGGCTGGTCTCCGGTGGGCTGGAACTCGAGGTTCAGTTTGAATTTTTTGTCGGTAAATACTGGCATTTTTCAAGCATAACGGTAGAATCGGTACCTATGAAAGTACTTTTGCTGGAAAACATCCACCCCATCGCCCGCGACCTGTTTTTGAAAGACGGATTCCATGTCGACACCCTGAAAGGTGCCCTCACCGAAGACGAACTCATCGCTAAACTTCCGGGCTATGATGTGCTGGGCATTCGCAGCAAGACATACCTGACCCCGAAAGTTTTCGAAGCCGCAAAAAGCGTGACCACCGTCGGTTGCTTTTGCGTGGGCACCAACCAGGTGGACCTGCAAGCCGCCCGCAAAGGTGGCGTCGTGGTATTCAATGCACCGTTCAGCAACACCCGCTCGGTTGCCGAAATGGTGATCTCTGAAATCGTCATGCTTTCGCGCAAGATCGGTACCCGCAACAACGAAATGCATCAGGGTATCTGGAACAAAAGTTCGGCACAATGCTACGAAGTCCGTGGCAAGACCTTGGGGATCATCGGCTACGGAAACATCGGAACCCAAGTTTCCATGCTTGCTGAAGCAATGGGCATGCGCGTGGTGTTTTACGATGTAGTTTCTAAACTCCCACTCGGGAACGCAAAACCGCTTTCCACGCTCGAAGAAGTTCTTTCCACAGCAGATTTCGTCACCCTTCACGTACCGGCACTCGATTCGACTAAGAACATGATCGGCGCTGAAGAACTGAAGATGATGAAGCCGGGCTCTTATCTCATCAACAATGCCCGCGGTGACATTGTCGTATTGCCCGCTCTCGAAGAAGCGATTCGAAGCAAGCACCTTGCCGGTTGCGCACTCGACGTTTATCCGGAAGAACCCGAAAACAACATTCCGAATTTTGCCTCCCCGATGAAGGGCCTCGAAAATGTGATCCTGACTCCGCACATCGGTGGCGCCACCGAAGAAGCACAAGTGAATATCGGTCGCGAAGTCGCATCGACCCTGATCCGCTTCATGACATCCGGATCCACGCTCCATGCCGTGAATTTTCCGAAAGTCGACATTCCGTTCTCGCGTGAATACACCCGCCTCAGCAACGTACACATGAACGTCAAAGGGGTATTGAAAGACATCAACCGCATCTTGTCTGAGTACGGCGCGAACATTCAGTCCCAGTCCTTGCACACCGACAGTGAACTCGGTTACCTGGTTGTTGATTTGAACCAACCGGTGACTGATGATCTGATCAATTCGATTCAGTCGTTGAAGACCTCCGTGCGGACGCGACGGATTGGGTAAGCGAAACAGACGCAAGCACTAGTCATTCACTCCGGTCGAATCCTCATAGAGGTCGATTTTGTATTCGATCTTGCCTCCAACGATCCAACCATTGGTGGCCTCAAACGAGGGCATGTGGAAATAACCGGTTTGTAGGAACAACCTGAACCCCTTGAAGATCCGAAGGCCCAAGCCGCCGGTTCCTTGCACGAAATAACCGGCGCCGGACTTGCCCAAGTATTCACTCTCACCGTACCCATAACCACTCATGACACTCACATCATAGTAGAGCGGGCCGACCAGTGGCTCATCATCGCCAAGGACCAAGCCGAATTTCTGTAAATTGGTTTTAGAAAGATACCCCACTGTGGGTTGTCCGGCGTCGGCGCCGATGCCAATGCTCAGCGACTTACCCAAATAGCGCGAATACCGAATCCCCGCCATGAACCCCTGATCCCCATTCAACACCTGACGTTCGACGGGTAGGATCTCGAAGTTCAAACCGAATTTAGCGCGCGAATAAAAATCAAATAACCCCTGGGCGTGCACTTCTCCGGCCCACATCGCTCCCATCAGCAGGATGGTGATTTTTGTCAGACTCCAGACTGAGAAAATCATCTTCATGATCTGATCTTAAAAGATTCGGCCGAAAGCTTCAAATTCGATTCCGAGGCGTCAATTACTTGATCTTCGCTTCAAGCTCGGACCATCTGGAATACAAATGCTCGATTTCCCGCTGAAGAGTTCCCATTTGCTCGCTGATCTTCATCAATTCGACCGAATTGGAGAGGACCTGATCGGATTGCGAGATTTTTTCCAGAGCGGCCAACTTTTCTTCTTTTTCAAAAATGGTGCCTTCCATTTTATCAAATTCAATTTGCTCTTTATACGAGAGCTTCTTTTTCGTCTGGCTACCCTTCACTACTGGCAGCGGTTCTGAAGACGCCAATGGAATCGCGCCCCCCTTGGAGGAAGTCTTGCGCTCCTTGATGAACCACCGTTCCCACTGATCAATATCGGCAAAAGAAATCATTTCCGGAACGGCCAGAATCTGATTGCACACTTCATCCATGAAAGAACGATCGTGCGTGACCAGAATCACCGCACCCGGGAATTCGGCAAGGCAATCTTCCAGTACCGCCAAAGTCTGCAAATCCAGATCGTTTGTCGGCTCATCCAGAATCAACATGTTCGCAGGGCGAAGCATCTGGCGCGCCAGCAACAACCGGGCCTGCTCTCCACCGGATAACTTCGAAACTTCGACATCGATTTGATTTCCACTGAATAGAAAACGATCCAAGTACGAGCGCACATGCATTTTTCGACCCTGAAACTCGACGGTTTCACCGAAGGGACAAACCGTTCGCATCACTGAGAGGGAATGGTCGA
>JBEIKL010000235.1:0-3107 GCA_040379745.1 Bdellovibrionales bacterium
TGCTCTGAAACGTAATCCTCGGACTGGATCGCAATACCCTGATCCTTCAACCGGCGTACCGCCTCATCGAACGCAATCACGAGGCGGGATTGAAAACATTCGCGATTTTCACAGGAAATTAGGTCGTTTCGAAGAGGCACCAGGTCCAACATCTGTCTCAGGATTTTCAGACCTGACTTGCCATTCGCATTCGCGGTCGAAACGGAACTCGACGCGATGGCACGCGATTCGGTTTGCGTTGTTTTCTTCCACTCGGAAAAATACTCATTCCACGCTTCTTCATCACTCTTGATGGAAATGACGGACATGCATGCCGAAAGCGAAAGCAGGAGGATGGCGGCGAGGGTCTGCTTACTTCGCATTTTCCATCACCTCTTGAACCGTATCGCCCAGTGCCTTCACTGCCCACCCTTGCTCGGGACACTTCAATTCCAGAACATCGTCCATGCGGGTTACGGGCTTTTCAATCTGTGGTTGGTTCTCACAGAGATATCGCCAGTAAAGAAGGCTTTTTTCGTTTTCCGATTTCGGTGCGCGCGCATGCGCCTGCACGGATGCAGTGAGTGCGCTGATCAAAATCGCAAAGAGGAAAACTGTTCTCATTCCCCAGCTGATCGGAAAATCTTGATGAAAACTGGAATTTGATCAAAATCATCCGACAGATCCGGAATCACCGTCAAAAGACAAACGGATTGTCAATGTAACGACGCCCTCTGAAGCCTTGCAGTGCTTCAAGCTGGTTGAAATGGAAAAAGCCCGAGGGGAATTTCCCCCCGGGCTTTTCCGGATTCTTGTTTAAGTTCGTGAAAGCGCTTATGCCTTCAGCTTGCCTGCAATGAACGCCTTTGCAGCCGAAACCGCATCGGCAAGACCACTTGCATTCGTTCCGCCCGCTTGCGCGAAGTCCGGCTTACCGCCGCCTTTGCCACCAAATTTGTCGGCGCAGGCCTTGATCACTTCACCGGCTACGATGCCCTTCACTTGCGGCCCAACCGCTACGACCAGGAACGGTTTTGCGGTTTCCGGTTCTTTCACACCGAGCACGATCACACTGGATGGTTCTTTTTGCTTGATCCGATCGGCCATCTCGCGCAGCTTTTTCATTCCATCTGCAGAATCATTGGCAATACCGCAAACTACCTTCACGCCACTGAGGCTTTCAGCCGAAGCCATCAGCGCTTCGATTTCAATGCCTTGTTCAGCAGCTTGAAGTTTTTCAATCTGCTTGCGCAGTTCGCGTTCTTCTGCAAAAAGGCGTTCGATCTTGTTCGGAATATCGTCCACGATTGACGCTTTCATGAGGTCGCGAATGTTTTTCAACTTCTCGTCCTGCATGCGCAGATATTCGTACGCACCCTTGGACGTGTAGGCGATGATCCGGCGAACACCGGCAGCAATACCCGCCTCAGAAGCGACCTTGAAAAGATGGATGTCGGAACTGTGATCGACGTGGGTACCACCGCAAAGCTCGGTCGAATATTCACCGACCTGGATCACACGCACTTCGTCGCCGTATTTTTCGCCGAAGAAAGCGATCGCACCGGCGGCAATGGCCTCGTCCTTGCTCATCACCTGTTTTTTCACACCATCGGACTTCCAGATCTTTTCGTTGATCATGGATTCGACTTTTGCGATTTCCTCAACCTTCATGGCCTCGAAGTGGGTGAAGTCAAAACGCAACAGTTCCGGAGTCACCAAGGACCCCGCCTGTTTCACGTGATTGCCCAATACGCTTCGAAGCGCCCATTGGAGCATGTGAGTGGCGGTGTGGTTCTTGGCGGTGAAGCCACGGACTTCGTCATTCACAGTCTGAATCACCTTGTCGCCCACACGCAAAACACCCTTTTTGATTTTCAGGTGCGCTACGATCAGTTCCGGCAATGGTTTTTGAACATCGACGACTTCGGCTTCGAAATCGCCTTTGACGGATTTCACATAACCCTTGTCTCCACTCTGACCGCCCGATTCACCGTAAAACGGCGTTTTCGAGAAAATCGCGAGCGTTACATCACCGTGTTCCTGTGTGTTGGAAAGGGTGACAAACAGGGTTTCGCCTTCGGCTTGCAGGTGTTCATAACCCACAAAAAACGGCAGTTTTTTCGCCTTTTTCAATTGATCAACAACCTGGAACCACTCGGCATCGAGAGCCTGATCGCCCGAACCTTTCCAGTGCTTGCGGGATTCTTCGCGCTGTTTTTCCATCGCCGCTTCGAATCCTTTTTCGTCCAGCGAAAGACCGCGCTCTTCACAGATCGTGCGGGTCAGATCCACAGGGAATCCAAATGTATCGTAAAGGGTGAACACCACCGAACCGGCCAGCACCTTGCTGGAACCGAGCTTCGCGAGTTCTTCGTCGAGAAGGCCCAAGCCACGATCGAGGGTCTTGAAGAATTGTTCTTCTTCAGCCATCACTGCGCGCTCGATGAAGGTTTGCTTGTCGATCAGATCCGGATACGCCTCTTTCATCTGCTCGATCACGAATCCGCACACCTTGTGCAGGAAGGGGCCGTTGAAGCCGAGTTTGCGTCCGTGGCGGATCGCCCGACGCATGATCCGGCGGAGAACATAGCCGCGTCCTTCGTTCGAAGGAAGAACGCCGTCACCGACGAGGAAGGTCGCCGCACGCGCATGATCGGCGATCACACGGAACGAGAATACCGATTCGTCCTTGGATTTCGGATCGTAGGGTTTACCCACGAGTTTCGATGTCTTTTGGATGATGTCAGTGAACAAATCGATGTCGTAGTTCGTTTCGACTTCCTGAAGAAGCATGCAAATGCGCTCGAGTCCCGCACCGGTATCGACCGATGGCTTCGGAAGCGGATTCATCTTGCCGCTGGTGTCGCGGTCGTATTGCATGAACACCAGGTTCCAGAATTCAATGTAACGGTCTTCGCCGGCATCGACACTTTTCTGGAAATCGTCGCCACCGTATTGAGGACCACGGTCGAAATAGATTTCGGTGCACGGACCGCATGGTCCGGTGTCACCCATCGCCCAGAAGTTGTCTTTTTCGCCAAAGCGGAAGATGCGGTTCATCGACAGACCTTCGTTCTGGTGCCAGATCGCTTCGGCCTCATCGTCTTTTTCGAAAACGGTGACGTACA
>JBEIKL010000236.1:0-3106 GCA_040379745.1 Bdellovibrionales bacterium
ACGAATACGCCTCATAACGACCCTCCATGGCGAGAATCAGGGTCTCAGCAAGGCAGGCATAAATATGAGTGCGATCAATGCTGATTTTCCTGGTGAATCGCGGATCACCGGGAAGAGCAACTTCCCCGCTTTCGATGAACAGGACATCGGGTCTTGCTTCGGCGTCATCACGGGTGAAATCCATTGGTCTGGAACAATCGCAAACCACCGCACCGGGTTTGAAGTCACGGACATCGAGTAATCGCGAGCCGTGATTCGAAGTCGCCGTGATCACCAGATCGACATTGCGGAGATTGGTGCCCACGCCGGTCGCGATCTTGACTTTGCAAGTGGGTGAACGGGAAAGGATTTCGGCACGCAATTCGCCCAACTTGTCGATACTTCTAGAAATCAGAACCAGTTCGGAAACGGTTTCTGACAACAGGAGCGAGGTCACACGACCGATGCTTCCGGTGGCACCGATCACCATCGCACGAACCGGAAGAACTCCGTTTTGATCCGCACGCAATTCGGGACGCAATCTACGCAATGCTTCTTCCGCGGCCCAAAGCGTACTGGCCGCAGACAAGCTGTTACCGGTAGTGACCGGGATTGGAGATTGATCTGCGACGGTCACACCACCATCACCGGCAACCTTGGTATAAGCACCGAGACCGATGATTTTAGAACCGGTGGAGTGAGCCTGTTCGGCACACTCGACCAGTCGTTTGTAAAGAAAGGTCTCTTCCATCGCCAATAATTGTTTGGGTGTTGCAGTGATCAGCATCAGATCACAAACCACGGACTTTCCGTTGAGTGCACTCTTCACACCAATGAGTTCGGCATAACGATAGGTTGGAAGTCGGGATGCGCCTTTTTCAATCAAGGATTGAACAAAACGTGGAAATTTTTTCATCACTTTCAGGGCTGGATGCTGCCAAAGCTGTCGCGCACTCAGCGGGTGAATCACAAAAGCACAGCGTTCCGAAACATCCTTAGATGGATGAAACTCCAACTCCGGGGTGGAAATCACCTCGTCGTATTTTTTCAGTAAAGTTGGTGCGGACAGCCCTTGCATAGGCGAATACTCTACTAAAGCCATCCGGATTTGTACAGGTGGAACATCCGCAAAATCAGCGGTTGATACACCTTTTTTTAAATGCTTTCCATTGAGTGAACGCAAAAAAGGCCCGGCGATCACTCGCCGAGCCCCCTTGCTCTTTCAGGTCAAACCGTTCAGAAGAACAACTTCATGATGATGGAAGACATGTTCTCGATGGAAGTTCCGTTCACATCGGCTGCTTTCACAATCAGGGAATTGAAGTCATCCAGATTTCCTTGTGCCATGTTCTTCACCGCACTGTCGATCTGTGTGAAGTTCACGCCGGCCAATTCATTTGCAAAAGCATCCGCATCCGCATTGGTCAAACCACGGGTCTTGGCAAGCTTTTCCCATGAAGAGGCGAGTTTCGCCACCTTCAGAGAACGTTCTTCAGAAAGTCCGTATTGGGAAGCAAGGCCATTGGCAAGGCGATCAACTTTGAAGCTTTCTGCGAAAGCCGCAGCCTTTTCCATATCCTTCACGCTTCCGCTGGTTTTTTCGAACACCATGGTGGAAGACGTCGGTGCTCCGCCGTAGCTGAAGCAACTACCGGTTACGCAACGATAAGTACCGTCACCATTTTCACTCAGATTATAGAATCCGGAATTGGATGAAAGATAGGTATTGTAGTCGGTTCCATAAATGTAGTTCGAAATGTCCACAGCAAAGACAATGCTTGGACCACCGGAAGACACCTTGATCACCGCATAGTTCGGATTATCCTTTCCGAATTTCACCAACTGTACATCGACGATTCCGGAACCAATACCTTCATAAATCGCGCTCAACAGACCGGCGGCTTTCACCGCGTTTGCCTGAGCTTTTGCTTGTCCGTCAGAATATCCTGCGGCACGGGCGTCAGCCGCCATCTGATCAGCCTGTTTGTTGGTTTTACATGCGGTCATCGCCAACGTCAGCGACAATGCGACAGCGATTTTTTTCACGTTCGTGTTATTCATTTGTTTCTCCTTTTGAAACGGATGATTGAAAGAAATTCCCTTTGGGGACGTTGGAGGAATTGCATTTCGCGTGCCATCACCAAAACGAGTGGAATCGCAAATGAAGGGGATATTTTGCCTCATTCCGGCACGTTTGTGGCAAAAAGGAGTTCATTCCATACTCAACGGGCGCTTCAACAGGTACGGCAATCCGATCTCCCGCTGGCAAAACAAGAGCAGATGATCCACACCGGATATTCTCTGGGGATTCATCACCCGACACCCTTTAGGCAACTTCTGCTGGAATCGCACCGGTTTCACTAAGTCAGTGCCATTCCAGATCACCACTCCCAGATGCTGATCACTGATCAGGGTACCATCGATGAAAAGCGCCGGTTGTTCCTGTCCGGAATTTTTCACCGATACCGGCACGAACATTTCGGAAAACAGTTCTCCGGGAAGAAAGCTGAATCGCTTGATCGGAATTTTATGTTCGTTTTCGCCCCCCAGAACCACCAGATGATTCTGCGTCTGAACCAGCAAACGGTCCGGTGCGAGACGGACGATCGGCCCCAGGAGATCATCAAAGCGATCAGTCCACTTGAACTCACGAAAATCTCCCGTCTCGGGATCGAACACCCGATATGCCTCTTTCCGCTCCTGAAGAACCAACATCGATTGATCCTGGAACTCAATTTTTTTCAGTGCCCCGGCTCCGGGTACACGGAACTCGCGGATCACATCGAAGCGGTTTCCAGGAAAAAACCGAACCAGCAACAATCGTCTTTCAAAACCTTTGCCGACCGCGAAGAACGCATCCACTTCACGGACCCTACCCTTGGATTGTAGCGCAACGGGGAAAATCAAATCATTGAATCGGAGTCCGTACCGTCGTCTGATCTCTTTACGGAAAAATGCATGATCCAGAATTCTCGTCTCCATCTGACCTGAATTCTGCCGAAACCAGTAAAGGTGATCGGCCTCACCCTCGAATTCCTGGATGAACACGGATGGGTTGCGATCGAGCTTTGGAATTCTGCCGTTTTCCAGCGAAACAGCATTCCATCCATCACCGATCCACTGAGTC
>JBEIKL010000237.1:0-3104 GCA_040379745.1 Bdellovibrionales bacterium
CTTGGGTGATTCCGGAAACATACATCGCCATGACATAGACAATGATTCCCAGAGTCGCGGTCCAGAAGTGCGCGTTGGCGAGTTTTTTCGAGTAAAGCTCGGTGTTCCACAATTTCGGTACGAGGTAATAAATCATCCCGAACGCCAAGAATCCGTTCCACCCCAATGCACCAGCGTGCACGTGTGCCACGATCCAGTCGGTGTAGTGACCAAGCTCGTTGACGGATTTGATCGAAAGCAATGGTCCTTCAAACGTCGACATCCCGTAGAAGGTTGCGGCTAGCGCGAAGAATTTTACGATTGGCTCGGTACGCAGTTTGTCCCAAGCCCCACGAATGGTCATCAACCCATTGATCATTCCACCCCAAGACGGAATCCACAGCATCACACTGAAAACCATCCCCACGGTTTGCGCCCAATCCGGTACCGAAGTGTTCAGAAGGTGGTGCGGTCCCGCCCAAATGTAAATGAAGACGATCGTCCAGAAGTGCACGACAGACAAACGGTAAGAGTAAACCGGACGGTTCACTGCTTTAGGAATGAAGTAGTACATCAAGCCCAGGAACGGCGTGGTCAAGAAGAACGCCACCGCATTGTGACCGTACCACCACTGCACCAACGCATCACTTACCCCCGCATAGATCGGGTAACTTTTGATCGCCGTGAATGGCAAGGAAAGTGAATTCACCACGTGCAAGACGGCAACAGTGATGAACGTCGCGATATAAAACCAGATCGCGACGTAAATGTGTTTCACGCGACGCTGGACCACGGTCATCAGCATGTTGATCCCGAACGCAACCCAAACCACGGCGATCGCGATGTCGATCTGCCATTCGAGATCGGCATATTCCTTACCCTGGGTGATTCAGAACGGAAGCGTCAATGCCGCAGAAACGATGATCAGCTGCCAACCCCAAAAATGGAAATTCGAGACCTTGTCCGAAAACATTCTGGTTTTACATAAGCGCTGTAAAGAGTAATAAATCCCTGCAAAAATAGCGTTCCCCGCAAAAGCGAAGATCGCTGCATGGGTGTGCAATGGGCGCAAACGGCCGAACCCGAACCAAGGCAGGCCGGTATTCAGCGGATAATACGCCAACTGTAAAGCGATGATGATTCCCACCAGAAACGCCACGACCGCCCAGAGGATGGTCGCAATCGTGAATTTCTTCACGATCCCGTCATCGTAACTGAAGCGTTCCAGTGTTCCTGTATTTTGAACGTCATTCATTTTTGTTTCTCCTTTTCGTTGTTCAATTTATCTTCAAATAAAATTCTGACTGCGGGTGTTTCGAGATCCTCGAACTGACCACTGCGGACCGCCCAAATGAAGAATCCGACAAACCCTGCACCGATCAACAATGCGGATGGGACCAGATACCAGATGATTTCCATCACTCACGCTCCTTGAGTCGTACGACACTGGACCAGAACACCGTCAATGCCGATGCCGGCATCAGGATGGCGGCGATCAAAGGGTTCATGTGACCGGTCAAGCTCAGGATCGCACCTACCAGATTATAGGAGGTGCTCAATGCGAAATTCTGCTTCAAGGTGCTTCGCACCCGTGCGGCCATTTTTAAAAATTCCGGAACGAGTGCAATCCCTGGCTTCAGGGAATAAACCTGTGCCGATTGGATTGCCGCTTCCATTCCACCTTGAACAGCGATGCTGACTTTAGCCGATGAAAGAGCCAATGCATCGTTCACTCCGTCACCGATCATCATCGCATTGCCGATCAGAACGGATTTATCTTCAGGGGTCTGACGGGCAAACCAAGATGACAACCCGACCCTATTTGCCAATTTCGAAACGGCAGCTTCCTGATCTCCGGAAAGGATGTGAAGCTTCAAGCCTGCTTTTCTCATTTTCAATATCGCCGGAAGAGTGCTGCTACGAACCTCATCTTCAAAAGCAATGCGATTGATTTCAGAACCGTTCCTGATGAAGATGGATTCCGTCATACCACTCCGGGACGCATCCGCACGGATGAACTCATATCGATCGCGTGAATCCGGATGGATCGCTGAAAGCCCCAGCCCCGGCTTCTCCTCGAATCCCTGCAATTCCACCACTGAAACCATCACCCCTTGTTCCGCAAATGCGCGTTCGACCGAACGGGCGACCGGATGACGGGAAAGGCGAACCAAAGAATACAAGGCCGAAGCATCGCGAGTCGAAAACACTTTTAAATCAATCAATGCAATCAACCGACCTTCGGTCAGCGTGCCGGTCTTGTCGAAATAAATTTCCTTAACATCAGGTGCCTGGTCAATCCCTACCGGATCCTTGACCAACAATCCTTTCTTCAAAAGGGATTTCATAGCCAGACTGAATACCAGAGGAGTGGCCAACGCCAGTGCACACGGACAAGTCACGATCAGAAGTGCCAGAACACGACGGATCCCCTCTTCCGTTTGTTCGATCGAGACAAAATAAATCATGGAGATGAAAGCGATTGTGCTGACGATCAACAGTAATCGCTGCGCCCATTGGTCACTCTTCAATTCCGTGATGGTGCGACGGGATTGAATGTCTGCAACCTTGTCGAGTAATTTGGCAAGTCGGGTGTTTTTACCGATTTCACGGACTTCGATCCAAATTTCGCCTTCACTCTCCAGAAATGTGGTGCCAGCATAGACCGGATCGCCCGCTTGCAAATGAACCGGATCGGATTCACCCGTGAAGTGGGAATGATCGCTCCACCCCTCACCCTTACGGACGATCCCGTCGAAGCGAATTTTCTCGCCCTTCTGGAGAAGAATCAAATCACCGGGTTTGCCCTCGAATTCACTTTGAAAATAATCCAATACACCGAGGTTGAGACGGGACGACTGACGAAGGCGAGCCAGATAATAACGACTGGCCAGAAGAAGAAAAATCAGTGCTGTCAGACTGTCGAAATAAAGCTGATGCGTACCGCGGATCAAGGAGTCGGTGGAATAGAAGAATGCCACCAGCAATGCCAAGAGGATCGGGGCATCGATCGGAAAGGTTTTAGATTTGATTCCGGAATGGACATTCTTGAAAAAAACGCGACCGGAATAGAACAATGCAGGTATGGACAACGCAAACGAAATCACTTCAAACAGGGTTTCAAA
>JBEIKL010000238.1:0-3097 GCA_040379745.1 Bdellovibrionales bacterium
ATCTCCTGATCCGTTTTCTTCACTACTACTCCATCCGTATTGTCGTGATCGGTGCAAACCGCCTGATCAAGGAAAAACTCTATCAACACCTGATCGGCCTTTCCGCCGATTATTATTCCCGCGAGAAAACCGGTTCAATGATTTCGCGTGTGACCGCCGACCCGGCACACCTCGATTCGGGGATTGCGGCATTGAACGTGGTGATCCGCGAACCGATCACGTTCATCGCTTTGCTCGGCTATGTGTTTTATACGAACTGGAAGCTGACCCTGTTCACCTTCTCGATCGTGCCGTTGCTGTCGATCGTGTTCACCCGAACCGGTAGATATGTTCGGGGAAAAATCGCCGAATTCCAGCAAATGAATGGTGAGTCCTATTCGACCATTCAGGAATCGATTGCCGGAATCCGCGTGATCCATCTTTTCAATCTCAAAAGCCTGATGACCAAACGGTTCCACGAACAATCCAAGGGCATGGAACGGATGCTCCTCAAGATCAGCAAAATGGAAGAAATCGCGGCACCAATGGTTGAACTCGTGACATCCTTCGCGATCGCCCTGATCCTCTATTTCGGTGGGCGCGCGGTGCTGGACGGCTCCATGAGTTCAGGTGACCTGATCGCCTTCTTCACGGCGTTCGGAATGATGATCAACCCGATCCGGCAACTCGCCGACATCAATACCAAATTCCATTCGGCTGCCGCTGCGATGGAACGCATCGATGATTTCCTTTCCTGGAAAAGCACCATTAGCGACCGCCCGGATGCCAAAAGCGTCAGTCTCAAAAACGGAATCGAATTCCGGAACGTGTCCTTCACCTATCCGAACTCGAATGACCGGCTGGTTCTCGACCGCATCAGTTTCACCGTTCCGAACGGAAAGACCATCGCACTCGTTGGGCAAAGCGGTTCTGGAAAAAGCTCCATCGCCCAGCTCCTCACCCGGAACTACGATGTGAACGCACAGGGGATTGATTCCGGAATTTTCGTCGATGGAACCGACTTGCGTGAGATCCGTCTGCAGGAGTGGCACGACCAGATCGCCGTGGTCAGCCAGGATGTATTCCTCTTCCACGACACGATCTACAACAATCTTCTTCTGGGGAACCCTTCCGCTACCCGTGAACAGGTGATCGAAGCCGCAAAAAAGGCATTCGCGCACGACTTCATCATGCGACTCTCGGAAGGCTACGACACCGTGGTGGGCGATCGGGGAATGAAACTTTCAGGAGGGGAACGCCAACGCATTTCGATCGCACGCGCGTTCCTGCGTGAATCGAACTTGCTGATTCTGGACGAAGCCACATCGAATCTCGATCAGGAATCGGAAAAGATCGTTCAGCAGACCCTGGAAACGCTGATGAAGGGTAAAACCACGCTCGTGATTGCACATCGACTTTCCACCATCCGCAACGCCGATGAGATCATCGTCATTCGCGAGGGCAAAAAAGTAGAATCGGGAACCTTCGACGAGTTGATCAATCTGCGGGGCGAATTCAGCAGACTCTGTCAGCTTTCCGGCTGAACGCCGTGAAAATCAATTCGGATTGGAACTGCGGATCTGTTCGAGGATCTGCTTTGCGCGCGAAAGGTTGATTCGTTTTTCCTCGACCAAAGCACGCGCCAACTCCTCTTTCAGATGCGGCAACTCGAGTTCACTCGCACCGGCCGCCATCGCCAGATTCGCGGCATGAAGACGCATATGCCCCTTCACGATTCCCACCGTTGCCAGCGCTTTCAATGCGCCGAGGTTCTGCACCAATCCGGATGCCGCGCAAATTCGTGAAAGCTGCTCGGAGTTCTGAACACCCATGATCTTCAATGCCAGGCGTGCAGTCGGATGCAACATCGTCACTCCACCCACAGTTCCAACCGAGATCGGTGCAAGGAATTCGCCGATCAATTTTCCATGATGATACTTCCAATCGGTGATCGGCTGGTATTTTCCCGTTTTAGCGGCGTATGCGTGCACACCTGCTTCTACCGCACGCCAGTCGTTTCCGGTGGCAAGCAGGATCGGGTCGATTCCGTTCAGTACACCCTTGTTGTGAGTGGACGCGCGATACGGATCGGTTTTGGCGAACTGAGCGGCCTCTTGGATTCCGATTCCGGTTTCCTCGTCGATTCCATCAATCTCGATTTTCGAATAAACAAGCTTGCCGTCCGTGAGATTGGACAGGATGCAAAGACCCACTTTTTCGTCGGTGAGTTCTTCAATCGCAGGCTTCAATCCCTCGCATACCTGGTTGATGAGGTTTGCGCCCATCGCATCGCACGGATCGCAATGGATGTGGATCACCAGCATTTTTCCGGCACCGTCTTCCCGGTCGAGCAAACGGAATTCGAGATCACGGACTCCGCCTCCACGAGCAACCAGCCCCGGAATGATCCGGTTGGCATCGGCGAGAAGGTCGAACTTGTTCTCGTTCAGCACCTGAAGCGCATGATCCGGATTTTTCACGAGTGGAATCTGAATCTGACCGATGATGAGGCGGCCACGGAGTTCGGTGGTGATGGTACCACCGAGTTTGCGGATCCATTTTGCCGTGGAACTGACTGCGGCGATGATGGATGTTTCTTCCACCGCCATCGGAATCAGCAAATCCCTTCCGTCGATGCGGAAGTAGGAAGCGACACCCATCGGCATCGGAAAAATTCCGACCACGTTCTCAATGAGGTGTTCGGCCGTTTCCATCGGAAGCGCGTTGATGCCCTTCAGGATTTGCAGTTCCTGTGGATCGAGATCGCACCACTGAGCCAGACGTTGCTGTCGTTCCTCAAACGAGATGCGGTGAAAGTTGTCGAGTAAGAATTCAAAACGATCCATGATGATCCGGCCCCTATTCCTTCAACTTGAGATGGTTCAACGCTGACAAATCAGTCGATTCCGTGCAAAACATCGCGATTCTCAATTCCTGTTCAGTCTGTTCGGCCCACGCGGAAAGTGCAAGCTTGCTCTTCAACGCGGCTGCCAGAACGGGTTGTGCAAACCCGACTCGATTCGCACCCAATGCGATCGCTTTCGCCGCATCCAGACCGTTGCGGATTCCGCCACTGGCCCAGATTTCCGTTTTGGATCCGGCCATGATCCGGGAAGCG
>JBEIKL010000239.1:0-3094 GCA_040379745.1 Bdellovibrionales bacterium
GCCTTCACGCATTCTTCATCTTGGGCATAGTGACCACCACTGACCCCCACGGCACCGATCAACTTCCCCTCAACCAGAATGGGCGAGCCCCCACCGAGAAGAATGAAGTCTGGCAAATGCTGTGCTCCTTGAGCGAGGATTGGGTCATCTTTGATGAAATCATGCCAGGTTTTACCTGTGGGAAGACCGAAGCCCACCGCAGTACGAGCCTTTTTCGCCGCCGTTTCGTAGCTGACTTGAGGAGCCTGATCCATCGCGAGAAATGCCTTGGTACGCCCCGCAGGATCGACCACACAAACCGAAATTCCAAATCCCATTTTTCTTGCTTGATCGACTGCAGATCGGATCAGCAATTGGGCGCCTTCTTCGTTGATACTCGGGAACTCATGGGTGTATTTCATGTCGATCTCCTTTCCATTCTGATCGGCATTTTGAACCAACACCTTGAAAGCTTCCCGTTACAGTACGGCGCAACAAAAACATTCGGTCCGTAATTTCGTTAAATATATTTTGTTTAACCATTTACCGCACAAGCCCACCTGCCAAATGCACTGCGCAATAAATATCATTTTCCTGATTTTCCCTTGCCTTTACCCCCCTGTCGGCATTTAAATACCGTATGGCAAAAATCACAGCGGCAATCACCGGCGTACACGGCTATCTTCCTGAAACCGTTCTTTCCAACCAAGATCTTTCCAAAATGGTGGATACCACTGATGAGTGGATCCTGACCCGCACGGGAATCTCTGAGCGTAGGATCATGAAAAACGGAGCCACTTCCGACATGGCTGCAGCGGCGATTCAAGGCTTGCTGGAAAAAACAAATACCAACCCCATGGATGTCGATCTCGTCCTGATCGGTACGATCACTCCGGACTATCCGTTCCCCAGCACCGCCAATGTCGTGTGTGACAAACTGGGAATGAAAAACGCTTGGGGATATGACATCAATGCCGCTTGTTCAGGATTCCTCTATGCGCTTCAGACAGGAGCAAAATTCATTGAATCCGGCGCCCACAAAAAAGTGATCGTGGTTGGTGTCGATAAAATGAGTTCGATCATCGATTACCAGGATCGCACCACTTGTGTGATTTTCGGTGATGGCGGTGGCGCCGTGATGCTGGAACCAAATGCGGAAGGATTCGGGATCCAGGATGCGATTCTTCGCAGTGATGGTGCCGGTCGTAAATTCCTGTTCCAACCGGCAGGCGGATCCGCCATGCCTGCGTGCGTGGAATCCGTGGCCAATCGCGATCACTATGTGAAACAAGAAGGCAAAAGCGTCTTTAAATTTGCCGTGACCAACATGGCTGAAGTTTCGGCTGAAATCATGGAAAAGAACCACCTCACAGGTAATGACGTGGATTGGCTGGTACCCCACCAAGCAAACCTGCGCATCATTGACGCGACTGCAGAGCGCATGGGGCTCGACAAGGAAAAGGTGATGATCAACATCCAGAAGTACGGCAACACCACAGCCGGCACCCTTCCTCTCTGTTTGTGGGATTGGGAAAAGAAGCTGAAAAAAGGCGACAAAGTGATCCTTTCTGCATTCGGTGGTGGATTCACTTGGGGCGCGATTTACCTGAAATGGGCTTACAATTCCTGAATACTCAAAATCTTTGAATCAGAATTCCATTGGAAATGATGACTGAGACCGATCTGCAATTGATTCGGTTGATCAAGTGCGTTTTCGTTGACACTCTTCCTTTGTCGGACAGAATCAGCGATAATGAATACTGGAACCTCGTCCCTGTAGTGGGGTGATTTCCGGGTAACTTATGAATGAACGCTGGCAAAGGATTGCAGTTCTTCTGACCCTGGCTCTACCAAGCCTGTTGATTTCCTGTTCCCGCAATGACGAACGACCAAGACTCAAGGGTGTGCTGAAAATGAAATACACACCCGCCGGAAAGGCCTACAAGGCCTGTTGCCAAGGGCCCTATGGCAGTGGATCCTGCAGCGAGTTCGGTTCACTTTACACCATCAGTTACGATCTGTTCAACAGCGACCCCGGTGACCCATGCACCTATACTGATCTTTATGCCAAACCACTTCCGACCCCCGACCCTACTACGCCCAACGGGGCGGCAAAGGGAATGAAGGGGCCGAAGTGGATGTGGCAACCTCAACCGAACGAAGAATCCAAGTGAATCCATCATTTTTTAAACTAAGTGTATTTAAAATATACAAGGCGGTAATTTTTACATGATTATTTAAACTATAAGCGTTTATAGTGGGACAACGATTGGCATTGAACTTGCTCTACGGTTTCCGTTGAGGGAGTTCAAATGAAAACAGCAATCTTCACCGCCATCGTCACCACACTGTCCGTACAATCCAGTGCTATCGCCCAGTCATCGGCACACCCTGAGTTGACTGGCGGAATCCAGCACCTGTGTGCCCGCACCCAGCCGACCTCGGCAACGCCCGAAACCGCGTCTCTTCGCGCAATGCTGATGACCATTGAAAATCAACCCCTGAACATCCTGGAACGCGGATTCTGCCAGGCCTGGCAACAGATGAATCGTGAATCGATGTTGGCAAACCCTTATGCCAATCCACGCCCAGGCATCCAACAACCGCTGACCAATACCACTTCGAATGCAGTCAGCATCGGCGGATGGAAACTCAGTATTTATGCCGGCCACTCCTTCACCAGTTATTTTCATTCTGACATCTATCTGAAGTCCAGCCGTTACGATTTGCACATCCAGGATTACGAGTGGGCCGAGCGCGGATCCCGCAAGTACTTCCTTCCGAAGACCTGGAAACAGCCCGGCAACAACCCATTTCAGATCATCGACGAACCAAGCAATGCATTCAGCTTGTGTCTGGAGAAAAGCAATCACCAATTCTGCCTGACCGCGTTTCATCCCAAATTTCATCAGGCCTCCGACCAGTACAAATACATGTACGGCACTATCGATGGAACCCCTGTCAACGGTGTGGCCCCGATCAATAAACCATTTGATGGCTACAATCAGGAACCGGGCGAAAGCGAGCTGGTGCGCAACCAAAACACCCACCGCCAGATGAGCTATGAAATCGGCTATGGCTATCGTATTCCGATTGTGAATTCCCGATTCGGAAA
>JBEIKL010000240.1:0-3059 GCA_040379745.1 Bdellovibrionales bacterium
GACCAACCGGTTCCCGCGAGCGAACCTGTTTTTCATTCATGGAAAACAAGCGGTCGAAAAAGTCACGCCGACGGTTTTCCAACTGATGACCGGATCCAGTTCTTCCGAAAAAATGATGTATGCCGATTCACGCAATCACGTACATTCCATCGGCCATAAAAAGCCCGTCACACTGGGCCTCGACACCTCCCTTGCCCAAGTGGCTCTATCCCTTGCAAAGCGCGCACCAAACGAACATGCCGATCGAAACTCTGAATACGCCGATCACCCACGCCCGAATCTTCTGGATGACCTGGTCGCCGACAGCAAGCCTGCAGTCTGGTGGAACGCCAAGTACAAAACCCACTGGCTTTCGGACGGCAGCGTTCGATCCGGAAACCCGGTATTCACCAACTTTCTGTGGAACGAAATCGGCCGCGGAGTCGACCTTCCGGAGCTGGTGGACTGGATGATGGTGAATGGAGAGATCATCCAGGACCTGACGACTGCGGTGTTTGCGACCGAAGCGCCGAAGTGGCGCGACTTCCTGGGTGAACACACCATCGACATCGTTCGGGCAAAACGGGGTGCCACGACTTACGCACAGAACTGTGCCGGTTGCCACGGTGAAGTGACCAAGGCTTGGGATCTGTCGCCGATCGCGCGCGAAAACCTGCGCCAAGATTCGATTCGCGCAGGCGAACCGGTGCCGGCGATCATCGATACGATTCGCGTGAAGTATGTTGAAAAAGTGAAGGATGTGGGAACCGATGCGGGCCGCCGCCAAGGCATGCGCGCACTGGCCGAAGGATTGAACCCGCTGGCGTTTTCAAAAAACTTTGGAATAGTGATCGAAGAACAAGCGGGTTATGTGCCTCCGCCGCTGGTCGGGATCTGGGCACGCTTCCCGTACTTCCATAACAACTCGATTCCGAACCTGTGTGCGCTGATGACTCCACCGGCGGAACGGCCGATTGTTTATCATTCAGGCAAGGCACTGGATCCGGATCGTGATTTTGATCGCGATTGCGTGGGTTACCCGCTGAATGAAAAGACACCGGTTGCTTGGACCAAGAGCGAAGAGCACCGTTATGACACTCGCCGCGAAGGCATGTCGAACAGCGGTCACTATGACCGGATTTTCACGAAGGACGGAGTGGAAAAATTCAGCGCCGAACAGAAAAAGGACCTGATCGAGTTCCTGAAGACGCTTTGATTTTTTCAGATCTTACCGTGTTTGTGGTTTTGCTCAAATAGCTCTTCGGTTTTGGATTCACAAAGTACGGTGGGAGCATAACCGCGGTGTGGAGTATCGCGCCAGTGACGTACTCTGGAAATATCACACACTTCGGTAGTCACTGCATGACTCGAAGCTGTTCTGACAAAACAGCTCATCCGAACCTGAAAAACCAATTGATTGGTTTCGTTTGAGTATAAATTCACCTTGCACTCGCGTTGACGAACCACTGCGCCCGGACCGATATCGTAGCCGGGAAGTTTCACTCCCAAAACCACATCGCATTTCGGCTCAGCCACCCGGATCTCGGAAAGGCTGTTGAATTTTTTCACCGCATTCTGAAGAACGGTAAAGCCCCTTGCCGAACTGGCATAGGTGTAACACTCGCCTACGAAGTGATCGCGAAAGTCACTGAATTGATCGTTTTTCAGGTCTTCATAAGTACTCTTGAGTACACCCAGCGGACTATAGGGCATGTCCATACAACCGGAGAGGAACATCGTGGTGATCAGGGAAAGGAGGACAACTTGGAACTTCTTCATGAAGCGGGTTTTACCATCGCGAAGTGAAGCGGTCAACTTTTTTAAATATTCACAATTTAATTAGTTCCGTTGAGGAAGGGGCTTTCAACCGGGGCTTTCTTCCGATTCAGAGAATCTTGCCCGGATTCAATAAACCCTTCGGATCGAACACTAGTTTCATCTGGCGCATGAGTGCGATTTCGGAATCCGTGCGGGTGTAACGAAGCAAGTGCTTCTTCAACAATCCGATACCGTGTTCGGCCGAGACACTGCCTTCGAATTTCTGGATCCAGGAGAACATGTTCTCGTCCGCTTTCGCACAAAGTTTGCGGAACTCGGCAACATCCATCTCCTGTGGTTTCATCAGGTTCACATGCAAATTGCCATCACCGATATGACCGAAAATGTAAGGCTTCAGGCCGGGATAGTTGCTGGCGATGTCCGCGCTCCAGTTTTCGATGAATTCCTGTAAACGGTGGATCGGCAGTGAAATATCGTGTTTGTGCAACAACCCAGTGTTCGAGAGCGATTCTGAAATTCCTTCGCGCATTGCCCACAGATTCATCGCCTCTTTCGGCGATTGAGCCAAGACCGCGTCTTGCACCAAATCACCCGCGAATAACTCACTCAACCATGATTCCAGCTTTTCTTTCGCATCGGCTGATTCCGGTCGTTCGACTTCCAACAGAACATACTGTTCATGACGATCGGAAAACGGAGAAGAAAGCGCACGATGATGAAGAACGACTTCGAGGCAATCGTGCGACAGGCATTCAAAGGCGTTCACCGTAAGGCCGGATTTGCGAACTTCTTTGAACAGCGAAAACACGGTGGAAAGGTTTTTCAATGCGAATAAAAACACATCGCTTTCACGAGGAAGCGGTGAAAGCTTCAGGATCGCCTCGGTGATCACACCCAGGATTCCTTCGGTGCCGATGAACAATTGTCGAAGATCAACGCCGGTATTGTTTTTTTCAAGTGAACCGTTCAATCGCAGGATCTCGCCGTTCATCAACACGACCGTCAGCCCCAAAACCCAGTTGCGGGTCAGACCGTAGCGGATGACCTTCACTCCTCCGGCGTTGGTGGCGATGTTGCCACCGACTTGTGAGGAGCCCTTGGATGCGAAATCGATCGGCCAGGTCAGACCGAATGGCTTGCAATGTTCATGGATCGCTTCGGTCACCGCGCCGGCTTGGCACCAGACCGTGTTCGCCAGAGTGTCGACTTCACCCATCGTGCGCATTTTTTCAAGCGATAACACCACTTCGCCGTTCGCAGCCACCGCTCCACCCGCAAGCCCCGTGCGGCCACCGGACGGA
>JBEIKL010000241.1:0-3058 GCA_040379745.1 Bdellovibrionales bacterium
ATCCGTATTCCGGTTCACATGATCGAAACCATTAATAAGCTCGTTCGTACCAGCCGGATGCTCATGCAACAGTTGGGTCGCGAACCTCAGCCGGAAGAGATCGCTGTGAAAATGGAAATGCCGGTCGACAAGGTCCGTAAGGTCCTCAAGATCGCAAAAGAGCCGATCTCCCTCGAGACTCCAATCGGTGAAGAAGATGATTCGTCACTCGGTGATTTTATCGAAGACAAAAACATCATCAACCCTGCTGAAGCAGTCATCAGCTTGAATCTTTCCGAGCAGACCCGTAAGGTTCTTTCGACCCTGACTCCGCGTGAAGAGAAAGTTCTCCGCATGCGCTTCGGGATCGGTGAAAAGTCCGACCACACTCTCGAAGAAGTGGGCCAGGATTTCTTCGTGACCCGCGAGCGGATTCGTCAAATCGAAGCAAAAGCGCTTCGCAAACTTCGCCACCCATCCCGCGCGAAGTTGCTGAAAGCATTCAGCGATTAAGGGTGATTAAATCAAAGACTTTAGAAAGGCCTGCTGGCGATGCCAGTGGGCCTTTTTTTTTGCAAAAAAAGGTGTCCGGCGCTTTTTTGATGCTTGGTGCGTTATGAGTTGGTCATCTTCCTGTAACGTCACAGGCGTTTTAAGCACAATCATCCTGTACTTCGGGCGCCCGAAGCCCGCGCCGGTGCGAAGGGGGCGCAAGGGCTGGGGGTGTTTATTTAAGTATATGATATTATAAGGTAAAGAGATGAGTGTGGGGATTGAATAATAATACTTTATTAAATTAGTCAACTTAGTTTACACTAAGAATATGAAGTCGATCTTGATTCTGGCAATGGTTCTTAGTCCGGGTGTCGCTCTCGCAAAAGATGGGTGTGTCGACAGCTATTTCAAAAAAGCGAAAATCAACTATCCCTGCAAGGATGTATTTCGTCAATTGAGTGATGTGGACAGCCTCAATCCAAATGGCATCAAGTCATCCTGTTATGGAGAGAAGCTCTATCCGGAGCCGTCGATTCAGTTGAGTCCGAACGAATTCATTTTCAAGTCGTTGGATTCCAAGAAAAATGTGGTGACGATGAAGCGCAATGGAGACTACGTGACTTTTTATTTCGAGTTGAGTCCTCGTCGTGCTTACCGCTTCAAACGCGAGGAATCCGGAAAGTGCTATTTGGATTCGTTCAACTTTGTTGCGGGCAAAAACACCCTCGTGATGGATGCACAGGGTTGCCGTGAAATTTTGGTATTGGATCAAAAAGTCTGTAAAAATAAGGCTAAAGAAGGCGACTTGACCACCCTGGCGATGAAACTGGTGGGTGGCATCAGTCGCAATGCAGACAAGACCTACTATCGTGAACACATGTTGAACTTACTCAATCAGTGTCGTTATCACGGATGCGGTCCAGACCCGGTAACCAAGAGAATGATGCCGATGTTGGCCGCTTCTTTTTTGAAGCCCTACAAGCAAATCGTTGCCGAGCAAAATGCCGCAAAAAAGAGTGGCAGCTCAAGCAAAGCAAAATAATCGGTTCAGCAAGCCTGGATCAGATCTTCAGCATCTGAAATGCCAGGATTGCCAGTACGATTGCACCCACAAAATGCATGATCGGGCCGAAACGGTCTGACAGTTTTCGAGCCAGTAACAAGCCGGCAATCGTCGAAGCGAATGCCCAGATACCGATCGAGGTCACGTAGGCACCAATGGGTTTGTGTGCAATCCCCAGCCCGATACCGACGCCGAATGCGTCCATGCTGGTCGCGAAAGACACGATCAGGATTTTGGAAAAGCTGTGGAAATCTTTCGGTGCTTCCTCTTCATCGTGTTGACCGCGCCAGTGTTCGATTCCTTCCCAGGCCATGTGCAAAGCCACCGCCATCAATAGAATGAACGCAATCCAGTGATCCCACGCTTCGAGTTTGCTGATCAAGTGTGCGCCAGCCAATGCACCAACCAGAGTGGCCAGCCCCTCGGCGCCACCACTGGAGAACGCGAATTTCAGGGCGTCTTTCCTGGTGAATGGGCGATGTCCCATCGCCACCGCTGCAGAAAAGGAGTCAATGCTGAGAACAAGACCAACGATCAGGATTTCAAGAATGGTGTTGAGTTCGAGAGCGAATTCCATGGTGCATCGATCTTACTGCAGGAGATGCTGCTGTGACCAGAAATAAAGGGCGGGGTAAGCGGCAAGCCAGGCAAACACGAAGCGATTCAGCCCGAAAATCCAGAAGTTTAAAACGTGAAAGATCAAAGCGAGTGAGAGAAGGGGAAGACATAGGTTCGGTGACCACCACGCCAGTGGAAACGAACATTCAAGCATCATGATCAACCGCGAAATCACTTTTGCACGGAGTGGGTTTGCAAAAAGGCTGCGAATCAATTCCGGTGGTGAATCGTAGCGTGGGGTTTTCAGAAACACTGGCATGGCAATTCCACTACGCCATTCCGGATTCTTCAGTTTCACCCATCCGGCAACGAAATAGGAAAGGGTCAGCTGAAGAGCAATGTAAGAAAGCGCGTATTTCGCGATGGCGGGATGATCGATCGTCGCACGGGCAAGGCAAAGTCCGATCGATACCACGACGGTCATGGAGTCGCTGCCGCCATTGAAGAGTCCGCGCCAGCGGATCGAGATCAACCAGGTGCTGAGAAACAAGAACACATTGAGTGTCGTGCAAGGGGTGAACCAGATCAGAGCGGCGCTGAGCAATCGCAGGGCCAGAAGGATCGTGAATCCGTTGGTACTGAAAACCGCGGAATAGAGTGGCGATTGGAATTCTTTTTTCAAGGTCGACCAGCGCCAGATTCCGTGGTCGCTCCAGGTGGATCGGATCATCAGGAGTTCGATCGTTTGCTGGATGACAGCAATCGAGAGCAATCGTTCGCTCCAGATCAAAGTGGAAGTCAGATCAGTAGGCAGCAGGTCGATGATGAGACGATCCATGGACGTGATTTCAGTAATGAATGAATTCAGCATCGTGTTCATCGCTGAAACACCTCGGAAGTGTAATCCACGGCTTCGCAGGTCAATCGGAACTGAAAGGCGTGTTGCGGATTGGCTTCGTGAAT
>JBEIKL010000242.1:0-3040 GCA_040379745.1 Bdellovibrionales bacterium
CCGGCACTGGAACTGGCACTGGAACTGGCACTGGAACTGGCACTGGAACTGGAACTGGCACTGGAACTGGAACTAGAACCAAAATTGTTCCTAAGCCAGAACCTAAGCCAGCACCAAAACCTAAACCAAAGTTCTCGCAATCAGAAGTGGATGAAATCGTGGGTGGATATGTGGCGTATACCGCTAGAAATGGTGGTGGAAGTAAGGACTATAATCCAAGAAGCTTAGGAGCCTATTACGCAAGTGCTTATCCGAAGAACAACTTGAATCAAGAAAACAAGAAAACCTGCCCGGATTTCTGCGATTTTCGTTACCAAAGTGCAGATAAGGTTACACAATGCAAACACGGGTGTTTTCAAACTCTGCTTGAATTCAAAAACAAACCTGAAAACGCTGTGAAAAATGCTAATAAACAGGATGCCCGCGATCTCCAAGATGCGAGGATCAAGGCGTCCGGAAATGGTCATTTCAGTCAAAAAGAGCAGCAACAAATTGTCGGCGGCTATGCGAAAAATCAGCTTAAGGCTGGAAATACGAGCAAGAATTTCAGTCCAGTGAGTATCGGAAGGTACTGCAAACAGCAGAACTCCTGTGGACCAAGATGTTTTTACTTCTGTTCGGATCACTTTGGCTATCAGACTCCAAAATTCAAGGAATGTGTCAAAGGGTGTAAGCAATAAAATCGGAATTTTGAACGACCATTTACTGGATCGGGATGGGGAGAGTGTGATGAGTAATTTCAGCAGGATAATGGTGATGGTTTTTGCGGTGATGATGACGGCTCGGGCATACTCGGGCGAAACTTGTCAGTATCTCAATGACTATCAAAGTGATGATGCCCAAACCATGGATTATATCCGGTTTTATGCCAAGATGGGGTTGGGTAAACCCGTGGTCATCTCCGTGCCCGAATGTGTAGCGGTCAAGTCACGCTTCAATAAGGACGAGAAAGCGAAAAGCGGTGAAGACTTTGCACCTGCGAACTTTGTACGTGGCCAAGGCGAATCCGGAACCCATGTTGAGAAAATCATGACCCGCGAATCGACCGATAAGAAAATTTATGAAGTCAGTAAGCCCAGTGGCAAGATCGTCGAAAAAGAAATGAAATACCCCAAGGGTACGGCAAAGTTCTGTAAGGGCTACACGGTCTGTGAAGACAATTACAACTATCAGACTTATGTGAATGTGGCTTTTTGTCGCGCCAACCAGGACGGAAGTTGTCCTTCTGCCGAAGATTGCCGCAAGGATCAGGATGTGGTTCTGGATCGGTTCACGATCAAAGATGGTGGAGCATTGAGCGATGGTCGTTCTCCCGATTTGGGCGGCGAACAAACACCAAAAACTTCACTGGGGAGATGAAAAGATGAGCAAGAAAATGAATGCGATGATGATGGCAGTATTTTTTGTAGCAGGTGTGATGGCAACCCCGGCCCTGGCTGCGGTGGGTTCGGTTCGGACGGTGTTGTGCAAGGTGAAGTCATACGATGCGACCATCGTCACGCTGGCTTGCGGAAAACGCTGGATCAAAGCCCCTCGCGCTCAATTGAAGGTGAATCGCCTGAAAGAGGGCAACGTCGTGGGGGTGCCTCTGGATCCGAAGCAGTGGAAACAATTTCAGGCAACCAAGGTTTATACGCTGAAGTAGTTGTAACAGGATAAAGGAGTCAGTCATGAAAAAGAACCGCTTCCTCATTGCATTGGGTCTGTCGATTTCGCTCTCTTCAGCGTTTGCAGGTACGAAAAAGGAAACCACCATTGCTTGTCGCTACACCACCATCGGTGACTTCAAGTCTTCTGCCGATTCCAGAAACTACAAGAATCCCGCTGGAAAAGATGTGCGTACCCCGGGTGATCTTCTGCAGACCGATATCACTATGTTTCGTGATCTAGAAAGCTGCATGAATCCTCATTCTGATCTGATTCAGGGTTCCCCGCGCCAGATTTGTACCGGTTTGGTGGAATGTGAAGTGAAGGTGGAAGAGGACGGCAAGCCTGAGGTCATGGACTTGCGATATGAGTCAGTAGCGTGTGCTTCTATTGCAGGTGGAAAATGTCCTGGTGCAATTGACTGCAAGAATTTTCAGAAAAAGCAGAAAATTGAGGTGGCAGCAGCGGAGGCTAAGGAGACTGAATCGACCACACTTGATCCTTCAGAGTTGGGAGAGAGTTGTGCGAATAATTTCAAATTAGGTGGGAAGAGCTTAAGTGCCAACGAGTGTTATCGGTTCTGCGTTTCTCGCTGTCGCAAGGTTTTCTACCTGAATAAAAACGCCGAGATCGATACCTGCATCAGTTCGGTCAGTGGCGTGGAGGGGTGTGACGCACCCTAAGTCTGGTATTGTCCGCTCAGGTTGAAAAGATCTGTTGGATTTCCTGTTCGATCACGGATTCCTGAATGCGCTTGGCGATCGAGATCTCTTTCACGATCAGGGCCTTTGCTTGGTCGAGCATTTTACGCTCGCCGAACGACAGGTCTTTCGAGTGGCGAAGCAGGAACAGGTCGCGCAACACTTCTGAAATCTCATAGATCGAACCGGTTTTGATCTTTTCCATGTAGTCGCGGTAGCGGCGATTCCAGGTGGTCTGGTCGATCTTCACGTCGCGCATCTTCAGGATCTTATACACCTTCGACACGTCATCGTCCGAGATGATGCTGCGTAAGCCAACTGCTTCCGCATTGTCGGTAGGCACCATGATGGTCATCTGGTTTTCTACGACCTGAAGGACGTAGAAACTTTTTTTCTGACCACCCACGATGCGCTCGTCAATGCGTTTGATGATGGCGATACCGTGTGCGGGATATACTGCGCTTTCTCCGACTTTGAACATCACTTGAAACCTCCGTGAAGTGTGGCCGATCCTACCGAACTTTTTAAACTAAGTCAATTGAATTTAATTGAATTCGTTTTATTTAAAATAAGACCGCCTCAACCCCTTGGAATAAATCAGAAAAAACAACTAGCGAAGAGATTCTTTGGTTTTCAGGTAGATGGAATTTTAGCGAGGAGGGAGTGTTCTGAGGGGGAATGGGCTGTGTTCC
>JBEIKL010000243.1:0-2987 GCA_040379745.1 Bdellovibrionales bacterium
ATCACGGAAGACAATATCGATGGTGATGAATCCTGCAAGCCAGGTCAGCCGCCAGAACCGTTGCGCGTGGATGAAAAGCGCATCCTTTACGAAGTGCTGGAGGCGATCAATGTGGCGGTTTCTCTCGTGGATGAGGAAAAATTGCCCATGCTCGGCGAAACCGAGGATTATTGCTACCACCTCTGGAAAGTGGGCAAAAATTGGAAAGCCGAAGTCACTGAATTTCCGGAAGAGCAATTCCGTAAATATGATCCGATTCAGATCCAAGAAGCCCGCTTAAAGCGCATCCAAGCTGCTGGACTGCTGGTGGATGGTGTCTGGGAAGCGTCTTCGTTTTTCTTGCCAGCAACCCGATTCCAAGGGGATCAGGAAGTGTTTGTCCAGTGTGCCGGCATTGCCGAATCACCGACCGGTCTTTTGGGACTGGTTACCCTGGAAGCGCATGCCGACCCCGAGCAGGAACTTGCCGAGGCTCTGATCGGTTCGATCGAAAAACAAAAACGCATTCCACAGTTCTTCATCGTCAAAGAAGAAAAGGCAGCCGAGAGATTGCTTCCGATTCTTTCCTATTTGGGGATTCATGTTCGCCTCCGGAAACGCCTGCGCGAACTCGAGCACATCCGCGAGCAGATGATTGAATCTTTTCCGGATGATGAAGAAGAGTCTTCCGAGATCTAAATCAACTTCCTCCACCGCCGATGGTGGATCCGCCTTATTTCCGCCCGAATGCTTTGCGAGCGTCTTCCCTCATTTTGGAGCGTTGTATGGTTGAGCTGGGTGCAGGCATGACTGCGCCCGAAGTATTCAAAACAGTGGCAGGGCTACCTGAGGAAGATTTCACCGACGAGGAAGATTTCCCCGAAGAAGGTGATTTTCCCGGCGATGAGACGGATTTCTTTTGTTGGCTGATTTGCTTCAATTTGCTTTTGATTTTGGATTTCATGATTCGAATTCTCCCTTTGTGGATGATCCACGCAGAAGAATCATGCAAAGGTCCGGCCAGTTGATTCAGGTGAATTCAAAGCCCGCGTCAGTCAGGGCTTTCTTGGCCTGTGCGAGTTGTTGTTTCCGCACGAGGATGTAGTCGGTGTCAAAAGTGGAAATCGCGAAGATGCTGATGCTGGCTTCAGCAAGAGGAGTGGAAATCGAAGCAAGTATGCCGGTAAGCCCGAAATCCAATACCCCATTTACTCGAATGATGTTCCAGTCGCGTTCCGCTTTCACATCCAGCGGGACTTGATCTTGCTGGCAGACTATGGTGAGTTCGGATTCGGTATGAGTAATGCAATGAAAGTATTTGCGATCCACCCAGTGGGGGGTCGGCGTGTTAGGTTCGAGTCTGCAAACTGCAAAACAGGGTGACAGGACAGTTAAACTGAACGGCTTGGATTTGGTGAATGACATGAATGAAAAGAGAGAAAAAATGGAGCGGCTAATGGGGCTCGAACCCACGACCTCGTCCTTGGCAAGGACGCGCTCTAAGCCAACTGAGCTACAGCCGCACACACTTAGAATGTTTTCTAGGTATAGCTGAGGTAGGTTGTATTGGTCAAGGAATAAATGTAGCCTTAACGTATGAAAATTTATACCAAATCAGGTGACGCAGGCGAAACATCCCTCTGGGGCGGCGGAAGAGTCAAGAAATCCCATCCTCGAGTGAATGCGTATGGCACCCTGGACGAAGCCAATTCCATGATCGGCTTGGCGCTTTCGTTCTTGCCAGCTGCGCAAAGCACCGTGATCGAGCGCTTGAATCGCATCCAAAACGATCTTTTCGTGGTGGGGTCTGAACTGGCCACCCAAGCGGGTGCCAAGACCACCATTGTCCTGATCGAAGAGGAAGCGGTGAAGCGTTTGGAGGCCGAAATTGACGAAATGGAGGCATCCTTGGAGCCTCTTCAGAATTTCATTCTGCCCAGCGGATCAAGTGCTGGTTCAGCATTGCACCTGGCACGCACGGTGATTCGCCGCTCGGAGCGCGAGTGTGTGGACTTGAAATTCACCCATGGTGAAGACATTCGCCCCATGGTGGTGTTTTATCTGAATCGACTGAGTGATTACCTGTTTGTCATGGCTCGTTTCGTGAACAAGGCGCTCGGGCAACCGGAAACAAAGTGGATCCCACTCAAGTCGAAGTGATTCATTGCCCGGAGTCTGTGGGCCGACCGTGTTGCAATCAGCATAAGGCTCAGTTTTACTGAGAATCGCCGTTATTTTTCTGTTGTTGGGTGGCCAGTCTTTTTGCCAGCTTTCGTGCCTTCTTCTGGCGACGTTTTTCGCGGTTTCTCTCGCGACGAGCGGCATGAGTGATTTTAAGTCCCTTGAAAAAAGCGACCATGTAGTCTTTCGCGGACCAGAGGCTGAGACCGATGGAGAGATAAGTCAGGGCAATACCGATTTCAAATAGCGGAAATGCATTGAGGTAGGCGACACTGAAATCCCGAAGCATGAGTAGCGGGATGGCCACCATCTGGGTTGCGGTTTTCCATTTTCCACCCTGGGACGCGGCTACGATCACACCCTCTGCCGATGCCAGGGCACGCAAACCGGTAATGGTGAGTTCCCGGCAAACCAGAAGCATCACTACGATGGGATGAATGCGCCCCATGTGTTGAAGCATGATCAGGGAGCAGATGACGAGGAATTTATCGGCAAGCGGATCCATTAATTTTCCGTAAACCGTTTCCAGATTCATCTTACGGGCGAAATACCCGTCCAGAAAATCAGTGAAGCTCGCGATTCCGAAGAGGACTGCTGCCGTGAACTCCATCCAGACTCCGCCGTAAAAAAGGCACAACACCACACCGGGAACAAAAAAGATGCGCATGAGGGTAAGGTAGTTCGGGGTATTGTGGAACTCGAGTTGTCTCGACATGAGAAGATTCTAAAACGGCTGTTTGCAAATATCAAAAATATAAAGCAAAATATCGTCATCATGTCAGGAAATGCCTCAGATAAACGCCGTTTGCCCCGTTTTCATATCACTC
>JBEIKL010000244.1:0-2968 GCA_040379745.1 Bdellovibrionales bacterium
AAATTCCTGCGGTGGTGCAGCTGGATTCATTCACATTGAATGTGAGTGTTCGAGTGTCCCATCCAGAATCAAGCGAGCTCGAGATCAGGGTGAACGCATTCGCATTCGGAGCGGTACCGAGCAGGGAGAGTGCGAGAAGGAAAAGGGTTTTCATGGTCACAGGATTCCTTTGGTGATGGAGAAGGTGAGGGAAAATGCGCGACTGTCGCTGAGTGCGTTCAGCACCAGGGTGTCGAGATCGAGATAGAGATCAAGTGGGGTATAGTGGTTGCTGATGCCAAGGTCGATGTACACGGTCTTGGAGTTGACGGTGGAATCGGGAAGATAGAAAGTCGAGGTGCCGCTTCCGTTCGAACGGGTCACGGTGCTTCCGTCTCCGGTGATGCTATAACTGAGGATTCCGAGACCGCCTTTCACTTCGATCACCGGACTGGTCACGAACGCCGCATTCAATCCGTAGGTCAGGACTCTCTTGCTGATCGAGTCGGCAGCGGTCACTGCCAGTGGTGTGTAGCTCACCGTCGGTTGAAGACTCAGGCGGTTCAGGACGGGAAATTTCAGGGTCAGGGTCAGGGGAATGTACAGTTGGCCGAATGCCGAAGTCGCTCCGTCCGTTGTGGATGTGGTCTTGCCCACATTGAGAAAGGTGGTCCCCACGCCGAAAAACGCGGTTTTTCCACTGGTTTTAGTGGCCTGAGCGTTTGGTGAAAGGGAAAATAATGCACCGGTTAACAGCAAGACGATTCGGAATGAATTCATTCCCTCTAGGGTAACGAGCGCTCCGAACTCAAGTCAAGTTCACTCTACTCCCACTCGATGGTCGCCGGTGGTTTGGAAGTGACATCATAAACCACACGGTTCACGCCACGTACTTCGTTGCAGATGCGAGTGGAAACACGGCCCAGGAATTCGAGGTTGAACGGATAGAAATCCGCGGTCATGCCGTCGGAACTCGTGACGGCACGGAGTGCGATCACCTGGGCGTGGGTTCTGCCATCGCCTTGAACACCTACGGTATTCACCGGCAACAGAATCGCCATGGCCTGCCAGATCTGATCGTAAAGCCCTTCCTGTTGGAGCATTGAAATGAAGATCTCATCGGCGTGTTGAAGGGTCTTGATCTTGTCACGGGTGATGTCGCCCAGGATGCGCACGGCAAGGCCCGGTCCAGGGAATGGATGACGCTTGATGAACGATTCCGGAACGCCCAGCATCTTTCCGATTTCGCGCACTTCGTCCTTGAACAGATCGCGGAACGGCTCGACGAGACCGAAGTTCAGTTCTTTCGGCAAGCCGCCGACGTTGTGGTGGGTCTTGATCGTGTGCGAGAGCTTGTCACCACCGGAGCTTTCGATCACGTCCGGGTACAGGGTTCCCTGAACCAGATGGGTAGGGCGTTTGCCGAGTTTTTTCTCCAGATCCTTCGCGGCCTGATCGAACACGGCGATGAATTCCGCACCGATGATTTTCCGTTTTCGTTCCGGATCGCTGACTCCAGCCAGTTTTTCCAGGAATTGCGCTTCAGCGTTCACGCGGGTTACCGGTAGGTGCAATTGATCAGTGAACATCTTCATCACACGATTGCCTTCTTCATAACGGAGCATTCCGGTGTCGACGAAAATACAGTGCAGGCGATCACCGAGTGCCTGGTGCACGAGCGTTGCCGCTACGGTGGAATCGACTCCGCCCGACAATGCGCAGATCACGTGTGCGTCCGAAGGTACCGTTGCGCGGATCTTCTCGATCTGGGTGTGAATGATGCTCTCGACTTTCCAATCGCCCTTCAGGTTCGCGCAGGTCTCAAGGAAGTTTTTCAGGATGCGCGTTCCGTTCTGGGTATGGGCCACTTCGGGGTGGAACTGGATTCCGTAATACGGTTTGGAGGTGTGAGCCATGGATGTGACCGCACCTTCTACGCTGGAGGCGATCAGTTCAAAACCCTTTGGCAATTCGGCAGTTTCGTCACCGTGGGACATCCATGCTTCAAAGGTATCGATGTCCGCATACAGCGGATTCGCACGATTGACTTTTACTCCCATGCGGCCGTATTCGCGTTTGTGAGCGGGCTTCACGGTACCGCCGAATTCACGCACCATGAGTTGCATGCCGTAACAAATGCCCAGTACCGGCATTTTCGCCGAGTCCACGAAATCCCAAAAACCGTTTGCGAGTTGAGGGCTGCCTTCTTCATAGGTGCTGGCAGGACCACCGGAAAGAACGATCGCTCCGGCGTCGAAATCACGAATGCGATTCAGATCCGAAGTTCCCGGAATGATGAACGAATAGAATCCCAGTTCACGACAGCGACGCGTGATCAGTTGGGTGAATTGGGAGCCGAAATCAAGAATCAGGATCTTATTGTTCATAAATGGGTAGCTCGATGACAAAGCGGGTGTTTGCGGATTTAGAATCATAATAGAACTTACCGCCGTGTTCCGAAATGATCCCCTGGGAAATGCTGAGTCCCAGGCCGGTGCCTTTGCCGATTTCTTTGGTTGTGAAGAATGGCTGCATGAGTTTTTGTTGGATTTCCATTGGTATTCCATTGCCGGAATCGGTCACAGTGAGGATCGCTGTTCCGTTCTCGTTATGGGTTTCAATCCGGATCCACGAGGATTCCATTCCGTGAACCGCATCGTAAGAATTGTTGAGCAGATTCAGGAGAACCTGCGAGATCTGACTCGGTCTGCAGAGCAGGATCGGATCTTCTGTTGAGTCAATGATGAGTTCGATCGAAGAGTATTTGAATTTTTCGCGGCAAAGAGAAAGGGTGTCGTCAACGATCTGTGAAATCGGAGTGCTGATCTTCGGATCCTGATCCGCATTGCGGGCGAAAGATCGGAGACCTCGGACGATTTTGGAAATACGGTCGACCGTGTTCTCGATCTTGCCCAGTTTTTCCCTGACTCCGCCCAGATCGATCGATTCTGCGGATTTGTTCTCGATCTGTTTGCGAATCAACGATGCG
>JBEIKL010000245.1:0-2927 GCA_040379745.1 Bdellovibrionales bacterium
CCAACGTGCGGAATCAACAAGTTCACCAATCCCAGATAAGCGAGAAAAAGAATGCTGGTGATCGAAAACATCCGGCTCGAACGGCGAAGCGTCTGCTGTGAAGTGGCGGCATTTCCACTCAAACGATCGCGGACCTGCCGATGAATGGTGTTCAAAACCACCACGGAGAAAAGTGAGGAAAAAAAGCTGATTTGAGAAAGATATTGATCGCTCTTATCGAGGCTCACCGCGCTCATCACGATCAGCCCGAATATAATGATTCCCGTCAGGGCACCATTCAGATGGTTCAGTTTCTCGAGCGTATGCGCATCCGGCGTTTGCACGACCTTCTTTGCACGATGATGATAATAAATCGGTATGCAGATCACTGCGGTGGTGATCAGTAAATGAACAGTAATGTTGAGCATCCTTGCCCTCCGTCCATCCTTTCGGAAAAGTGAGGGGTTTGCTCGATGGGCTGAACTTGCCGGGTAGTTACGGCGCTAAGATTGTTTTTTGGCGGTGATCAGTTGTTCCAATCGTTCGGTGACGGTGTTCACCACCTGATCGAACTCGACTGGGAGTGCAAGGCCTGCGGCGTAGTCGTGTCCTCCGCCACCGAGTTCCATGGCGATCCGGTTGATCACGACTTTACCCTTCGACTTGATCGAAACCCGTGTCATTTCTCCGTCGTCTTCCTCGCGGAAAATGCAAACCACTTCGGCATCCCGCAACACAAGGAGGATATTCAGGAACGACATGGTGTCATCCGCGGAGGCTTTGAACTTCTTCCGCAGGTCGAGGCGCATTTCCATCCACGCCAGTTTTCCGCTTTTGGACACCTTCGTATTCTGAAGCAACTGCCCCATGAGCTGCACGTGCGACAGTTCCTTCGTCGAATAAACCGCCTGATACACTTCCTCCGGGTTCACACCCAGTCGGATCATCTCGGCTGCGATTTCGTGCGACTCAGGAGTCGTACGTCCGTACCGGAAACTGTTCGTGTCCGTCATCACCGAAACATAAAGTCCTAGTGCCATGTCCTCGTTCAGTTTCGTGAAATCGAGTTCCTGGAACAACTGGTGCAACAATTCACCGATCGAACTGGAATGGTGATCCGACACCACCATCGCATTCGGTGGGTAGTGGAATTGTTCCTTGGCCGTCACGATGTCCGGATGGTGATCGAGGAAAACGATCTTTTTCGCCCGTAAAGGAAGCTCATTCCAGAGTTTTCCCAATCGACGTGGATCATTGGTATCGACAATGATCCAAAGATCGCATTGATCCCACAATTCCACTTCGCCCGGCCCGAGCAGGATCTCGCCCTTCGGATCAAGGAAGCGATAGCGCTTGGGAAGGTGATCGGGGTTGTAAACCTTGACCGATTTTCTCGACCGTTTGAGATAGTGATAGAGCGCAACCTCGGCACCCAGTCCGTCGCCATCGGGTTGAACATGTGTGGAGATCAGGATGCGTTTGGCGTCGACCACCAATTGCTTGAATTGGGTGAATTCGCCGGTCTCGGAAAGGCGTTTTGATTTTGTTTTTTTCGGGCTCAATTTTCACCTCAAGATTGTCTGCACATTTTCCGAAAAACCTGTCATGACTGCACCTGCGAAAAACAATCTGCTTTACACCATTTTCGAACAACACCTCTTCAACTTTCAAGATCCGAATTCTGACAAGAGAGAGTTCATTTTGACGATCGTCAAGGATTACCTCAGTCAGCTCCGCAAACTCGGCCTCGCCGTTCCTGCGGACATGGAAGACATGATTTTCGAAGAGCTGTACTACCAGGTGAATTCGATGTTGCTGAAGAAGATCTACGGCTGTGCCACGATCGACGAGTACATCGCCAAAACACCGGCACCGGTGAAAAAAGCGAGTCGCAAGAAGGCCGCATCCAACTACCGCGCCCTGACCGGCCAAATCGCCAAAAAAGCGGCTTGAACCCCGATCAACTGAAATCGTTGATGATTCGCCCTTGGTTGACTGTTATACACAAGAATTATATAAATAGTACTGGGGGATCGATGAAAAAATCATTCGTTTTGCTTTTGCTTGGTTTTCTCATCGGGTGTTTAAAGACCGAACGGTCGGTGGTGGAGCCCATCCAGTTGGACAAGTCTGTTTCGCTTGGCAAAGACAAACGACTCGACCAGATCTGGGAAATTCAAAAACCAAAATTCGACACGACCTTCAAGGCTCCTTACGTCAACATGTACAAGCTTTATTTTGCGCAGAGAGATCTTTCGACCTTTCTTCAGGATTCAATCGAACGGAAAAAGACAGCAAGAGTGAAGGACATCGCCCAGCTTTATTTGACCCTGATCAACAGTGACAATTTGTATTCTTCGCCGAGCATTGAGATCAGACCGATTGCGAACTGTCCGAACAACTGCATTTACCCGTCTGGCATCCAGAACGAAAAGGGCGAGGTCGAAAATTTGCGTTATTGGCCGGTGGATAAGACTACCGGCATCAGCAAGGAAAACCTCATTTCGTCCTCGCAATTCGTCTATCCGATCACCGTGATTCTGAATTATTCGGCAGCTCAAAATCTGGAAGAAAACCCCGAATACGGAGCCTTCTTCAAGGAATTCAGATTGAAGTACTATCCGGTGGTGTATCGCCATCATGTTCTTCGTTGGGTACTGAACCGGGGCTTTGCGGTAGGTAATTTCCCAAGGGTTTTCAACGGCGTCTGGACTCCCTTCAATCACTTTGACCTCGTCAATGGGTTGATGAACAAGAAATTCACGAGAAACACGTACGACAATATGCTGCAGGATCTCGATGGTTGGGTTGCCTTTTCGACAGGGCATCTGCTTGCGGCTCATGATCTTAGACCGGATTTGTTTCCGATGAATCATGCCGATGCGGTCAAGTTGGGCATTCACCTCGAGAACTTCATCACTTTGCTTCATTCCCGCATGAATTATGAA
>JBEIKL010000246.1:0-2909 GCA_040379745.1 Bdellovibrionales bacterium
ATCATCAAGAAGCTGCCGGATGCGAAAGACCTCACCAAAAAAATCTCCTCCATCGAAGCCAGTGCCAGCACCACGAATGACAATCACCAGGGCTTCTTGATTTCACCGCGATTTTACCTGGAAACCTATCGAACCTTGACGAAGTCCGATCAAAGTTACGACGGTACACCGGTCATGGGCCTGGGCGATGACAGCGGTAACACCTACTCAATCGATGCGAATTCAAAAGTGGTGTTCGTCAATGGAGTGAAGCTGAATGCGAGTGTCGGAACCAGGCTGTATTCCAGATCGGCCGACGGCTTCACCACCCCCGGCGGCAAACTGAAACTGATCGACGATCAAACCGGAGAGCCCATTGACTTCAAGGGGAAATTATCAGACTTGAACATCGAAACCGCACAACGATCACTCTCGGTTACGGAACTGAAAATGGAAGTCGTGATCCCCAAAAACAAAATGGATTACGGTTTGATGATCGGCTCAAAAACAATCGATGACACACGCAAGGGCACCGCAACCCGAATTCAAAACGGTTGGCACAACACGATTGGGATTTACACTTTTGACAATGACGCTTTTGAAAACCTGATTGTTGATGGTTTACATCGATATCTGACTCTGGGGGCAAGCGTGACCAGCCCCGAGTGGAAAAAGCATTTTAAGAAATGCGAGCTCACCGCGCGAGCCAAAGCCGGCTTTGTGGCCAATGTACCCACTTCGAAAAACGCGTTCGTGTTGAACCCGGTGCAACCCTACGCGCAGGGCGAGATGGTGGTCGGCGTGGGCAAGGCCAAGTACAACTCTCAGTTGAAACGCTATGAATTCCTGGGTGGTGTAACGATCGATCCGCTGAACCAGACGCCTGAAAAACGCGACATGGGTACTTTCGGAATGGCCGATCTGGGACTGCGCTGGAACATTCCCCGCGATAAAAACACCACCCTTAGCATTGTGCCGATTCATCTGTATTACCCGCTTTCGAGCGGTGGCAGCAGGAAGACCGATTTGATGGATCAAAAACCGATCAAGCTCGATGGACGCACCATTCGGCAAGAAGACATCGTTCGCGAGATCATGGCCGATTGGTTTGTGGTGACCTACAAGAAGTCATTTAATCATCCGAAGAAGAAGTGAAAAGGTGTCCGGCGCTTTTTTGATGCTGGGTGCGTTAACACAAAAAGGTGTCCGGCGCTTTTTTGATGCTGGATGCGTTATTTTAATCCCCTAGCGACAGACTTCGGTCGCGCGAAGTGTAGATGTGAATGAGCGCAGGTGTGCGAGCGCATGAGCATGTTTGTGCGGGCGTGCATGAGGGGCCCGGATGAGCGGGCTTGCATGAGCGTAGAGCACGAAAGCGTGGCTGCGCGAGAAAGATCAGTCATGCGAGTGGATGATAGAATGTGGTTCAACGGGCTGACTCGTAAGTATGATCGATCCCCATCACTTCGCGCGCGCGAAGTGCGGTGCAGTGAAAATACAAATCAAATGTTCACCCATTCACCCATTCACCCATTCACTTCGCGCGCGAGAGGCGCAGTGCGACATTCGCAAAAAAACAGAATTAAAATGCCCTCACAAAGACGAACGTAACCAGTAAACTCTCACCAGAAAAACAACGATTTTCAGACTTAAGAAAACCGAAAGAAATCACTGATTTTACTGTATTTTATGGACTTTTTTCATCTTTTTTGCTACAAAACCACCATGCAGTTTCCTTCTCCAAAACAACAAAATCCCATCCAACTTTCCCTTTTGGACAATCAGAAACTTCACGAACAAACCATCGCTGCAGCCACACAAGAAAAGAATGCAACTCTCGCCTTGCTTGAACATCTCGCCGAAATTGATCAACGCAGACTGTACGCCATCATGGGCTACTCTTCTTTGTGGAAATATGTTCATCACGAATTGGGCTATTCCGAATCTCAAACATCCGAACGCGTAAGTGCAATGCGCCTCATGGTTCAATTGCCCGAAGTGCGGGATGAGTTTGAAAACAACTCGGTCACCTTAACCACAGCAGCAAAACTTGCAACACACGTCCGAAGAGAACGCGCCAGTGTCGGGCAAGCGCTTTATTTACTCTCCTCCATCAAAGGAAAACCCTCTCGCGAGGTGGACCGAATTTTGGCGACTGAATCCAGTGAACCACTCCGCAAGGAATTAATCAAACCACTCAGTGCCGAAACAACGCGAATCCTGATCGACGTCGATCAAGAGTTTCTGGAACTTCTACAACGCGTACGTGAACTGAAGGGACACCCAGGATCCAGCACCCGAGAACTGATTCAATCTGCAATGAAGGAAACGGTAAAACGAGCTGAAGTAAAAAAGACCGATGCAAAGCCTGCAGGCGCCAAGGACACTTCTCCGAAGCAAGTTGACACCAAAAATGCAGATAAAATCACCAAAGTATCAAAAGCATCACTTCGCGCGCGCGAAGTGACAACGGGATCCCACACCCCTCAAATTAGAAGTGCTTCTGAAACTTCTCAAAAAACTGAATTCAAATCTTCAATAGACTCGCCAAACAATTCAGCCGACACACCACACAGCCCAACCTTTTCCCGCCACATCCCCGCTGGAATTCGCTACGCAATTCGCATTCGATCAGGCGATCAGTGCGAATACATCGATCCAACCACCGGACGACGTTGCGACTGTCGCACCCAACTTGAATTTGATCACATCATTCCTTTTGCTCTGGGCGGCGACCACAGCCCGGAAAACTTGCGCCACTTTTGCCGAGCTCACAACCAACTGGCGGCGATTCAGTTTTTTGGAATGGATCATATGCGGGCGTTTTTGAAAAATTGAACGACCAGTTTAACCTCACAACATTAATCTATTAATACCTAAAATCCGTTAAACAACACGCCCCGGTAAACCCGTTGCAAATCCTTGCTACA
>JBEIKL010000247.1:0-2907 GCA_040379745.1 Bdellovibrionales bacterium
ACATCGTAACTTGCCTCATGATTCCGCCAACACACCACTTCTTTTCTCATGATCCACGGATCGATCACATTCGCGCGGAGCTCGCGGCCATAGGGAATATTGTTCAACACATGCACCGCTCGCGGCTGGAACCAATACTTCTGATTGCGAGGGATCAACCGCTCCTGAATCGTGACGGGTTTATCGGTTTTATTCCACGATACCGCATTCACGACGTCGAACTTCGGAGCGTAAAGATCGCCGTTATGAAACACCACTTTCGGGTTGTCCCGAATGCGATCCATGAAATAACGGTAGTAATCCTTTGTAGGTACACGCTCAACTACACGCTCCACCTTCACATTATCGACCAGCTGAAGGGTGGCTTCGACCACCACACCGATTCCTCCATAACCGCCGATTGCTGAATAAAAGATCTGCGAATTCTCGGTTGGACTCGCCATCACCAGGGAGCCGTCAGCCAACACCACCTTGATCGAATCGACAGAACGAATCAACGGTCCCTGACCGATATAGCGGCCATGGACATTCACTCCCAATGACCCGCCGACAGTGAAATTGGCGTAAGTTTGCATGATCTTGATTGAAAGATTGAGTGGGTCGATCACATCCTGGATGTCGCGCCAACGAATCCCCGTCTGTACGGTGATTTTCTTGTTCTGAAGATCGATCGCCAGAATTCGCTTGAAGGAGCGCATGTCGATTTGCAAACCTTGATCGACCACGGTTTGTCCGCCCATGCTGTAACGGCCACCACCAATCGAAATCGGGCCGGAGTAGTTTTTCACCACTTGTTGAATCTCTTCAACCGTAGTCGGCACAATCACCTGATCGACCACTACTGGGTTCAACTGAGTGACATCATTCACCACGACTTGTGCGAATACAGGTATGGAGGCCAATGCAACGAACAGGGAATAAAACAGAATCATGAGCCCCATATAAAGGGATCAATGAAGTTTAGTCCAGTAATAAAGGTGAAGTCAGTTGTTCAGGATTAATTTTAAACTTCTTTAGTGTATCGGTTCATTCACAAAATAAACGAAGTCGGCAACCGGGCCGTATTTCGAGTCAGTCGGTAAAGCCAATAGTTCAGCTTCGGTGTAGTCGGATGCATCGATGAAACGAACCACACCGATCACTTGGTCCGGTGCGCGCTTCAGCAAGCGGGCAACGGTTCCATCAAAATAGTCCGAGTGAAAACTACCCACGACGAGGAACCGGCGATCAGTCTTTTGATCAGCCAGCATGTTCACCGCGATCACATCATCGGTCAAACACTGAGCGGCAAAGTAATTTTGCATCTGCGCCTCGGTGGCGTGACCTTCCATGGTTTTTCTGAATCGCTCCCAGTAATTGGCACTGCCCAGTTCAAAGTCAGCCGGTATGGTCCCCGGCTTTGCGTTTATCAAACCACCTTGCACCACGGGCTCCTTGTCCGTGCGTGACAGGTTTACGCCGATCAACCGGCCATGAAACTTTTTCGTCACTTCCAGAATGGGGGCATAACTTTTGTATTTTGCGCTCCCTTGCGTTTCCATGAGGAAATCCTCTGCACTGATCTGTCCTCTAGTGAACCGCTGAAAAGCCGTATCGATTTTCGATTGATCGCTAAAGTTCAAGAATTCCCAGGCCGTAGTCATCCGGTCTTGCGGGGCCAACGCCACCACGGCTTCCATCACTTTTGCCTGCGCCAATTGAACCGCTGGGGTGTTGTGTTTCTCACCCAGAATCACAGTGCGGGCATAGACGAGATTCATCGCCAGTTCAGGCAAACCGATTTCCCGCTGCTGATTCGGAACGACAATCCGTCCATTCCACAAGGTTGCAAAGGACGCTGGTGAAACCGTCATCAAGGCGATGATCAAGAAAATACGCATCATTCGATTCCAGCCGTTTTCTTCCACTGCTGATCAAGCGCATCGATTTCGACACTGATTTTCTTGAGGTCCGCAAGCTGCGAATCGTCTTTCAACTTCTTGATCAACTTCATCTTCTCTTCAATCTGGGCATTGATTTCATGGAGTTGTTTCAGAGTGGCTGAATCGGTAACGGATGCAGGGATTTTTCTCATAGGCTTGAAGATACACCAATTTCACTCGAAGGACGAGAGCGAGACCAAAAGCAAAACGGAATTCATTGAACCCGAATGCAAGACCACCTCGCCCGGGCCGGTGGAATACGCATCTCCCTGGTCCAGTTGACCTTCGGGGGTCTCGATTGCGCCCTCAATCAGGAACGCGAAATTCCACTTCCCCTCAGCCCGCCAGATGAAATCTTCGCCGGTGGCGATTGTTTCAACGCGCACCTCGGTTCCGACCTCGCCCGTTCGGGAGAACACACTGAAATCCGTGATTGGGCCATCGATCAACTCACAACGGCTTTGAATGTCGCCGGGAAACTCATAGGGCTGTCTGGGTGGTACTTCGTTCACATCTTCAGGCTCACCGGGCTCGAAGGTATGGGCCATACGGATTCCCGCACCATTCAAAACGACCAACACCCGTTCATGAGCGGGGAACAGGGAAAACGGGGACGCTTTTTCGATCCGGGCTGAACTCAGTCGCCACAGGAAGTCACCCTTCACGAGAGATGCGGTCGGAGGATATATCTCGATTTCATCGGTATGCCCCAACCCGTTCTTCCAGGTGGAGCGCTTATAGTCGGTGCGTTTCAAAATCATGATTGAATCAAGAATGTGCTCAATTCCGCATCAATGCAACAAACAATCCATTTTGACTTTCCCCCGAGGAAGCGAGAAACTGCTGAGATATGAAAACTCTGAAATTCATCAAGCAAAGCAACGGCAGTCACTGGGTGGGCGATGGCTTTCCCGTCCGCAATATCTTTTCCTATGAAGACATCGCCGATGAAATCTCACCTTTCTTGCTGATGGATTATGCGGGC
>JBEIKL010000248.1:0-2893 GCA_040379745.1 Bdellovibrionales bacterium
ACTTCACTGTTTCCGCCACCCATGACACCGGCCAACCCTACTGGTTTTTTGCCGTCCACGATGAGCAATTCCTCACCGGTGGTTTCGATTTCACCACCATCGAGAAGAGGCAGTTTTTCACCCTTTTGGGAGCGACGCACTTTGATCACGCCACCTTCAAGCTTGTCCGCATCGTAAATGTGGACCGGATAACCGTATTCAAACATCAGGAAGTTACTGATATCGACAATGTTGTTGATCGAACGCTGCCCGATCGCTTCGAGTCTGCGCTGCAACCATTTCGGCGAAGGACCAACCTTCACACCCCTGATAAAGCAACCGAAGAACTGAGGAGCATCCTCGCCCGCTTCGAGTGCGATCTGGATCGGTGAACCACTGAACGAAAGCGCATTCATTTTCGGAGTCTTGAGAGGCTTGCCAATCGCAGAAGAAACTTCACGGGCCATTCCGCGATGACTAAGGCAATCGCCACGGTTCGCGGTGAGCTTGATTTCAATCAGGGTATCGTCGAGACCCAATACGTCGGCAGCCTTCCAGCCGACCGGTGTTTGAGGAGGCAAGATCAACAATCCATCGGATTCTTTTGCCAGACCGAGTTCGGTTTCGGAACACAGCATTCCCATGGAAACCTGTCCGCGGATTTTTCCTTTTTCAATCTTCATCCCGTTCGGAAGATTCGCACCGACTTGAGCCAGAAACACGATGTCTCCGGTCTTGTGGTTCTGCGCTCCGCAAACGATGTCGAGGTACTGAGAAGTACCGTCTTCATTTTTCGCTCCGGTGTTCACCTTACAAAGTGAAAGACGATCGGCTTCGGGGTGTTTCACCTTTTCGACAATCTGAACTGAAATGACTTTTTCGAGACCTGCATCCTGGCGCTCAACGCCTTCGGCTTCGAGTCCGCGAGCGGTTAACAAATCCGCCACTTCTTGCGGCGATTTGAAACCGGAAAGATCCACCCATTCATTCAACCACTGATACGAAATTTTCATATTCTGCCTTCGACCTTATTCTTGAAATTGTTTGAGGAAGCGCTGGTCACCCTGGAACATCAGACGCAGATCCGGAATGTCATGCAAGAGCATGGCAATTCGCTCGACTCCCATCCCGAAGGCGAAACCGCTGATCTCGTTCGGCTGATAGCCGGCGAGTTCGAATAAGCGTGGATGAACCATACCGGCGCCGAGAATCTCGAGCCAGCCGGTGCCTTTACAAACCGGACACTTCGGATTCTTGCCACCGCAGATCGCACAAGTGACATCGACCTCGGCACCCGGCTCAACGAACGGAAAATAGCTTGGGCGCAAACGGATCTTCGTGTTCGAACCGAACATCTCTTTGGCAAAGAAATCAAGAACGCCCTTCAAGTCACTCATGGAAACTTTTTTGTCGACCCACAGGCCTTCGATCTGGTGGAACATCGGTGAATGGGTCGCATCGGAATCACAACGATAAACCGCGCCCGGACACAGAATGCGAACCGGCCATTTTTCCGCGCGCATGGCACGCATTTGCACCGGAGATGTTTGGGAACGCAACACCACTCCCGGGCCCACGAAGAACGTGTCTTGCATGTCACGCGCAGGGTGATCTTTCGGAATGTTCACCGCTTCGAAGTTCAGGAAATCGGTTTCGATTTCAGGACCGACGGTTACATCGAAACCGATGCGACCCAACACTTCTGAAACTTTTCTTACCGTGCTGGTGACCGGATGAATGGAACCCACATGTTTTTTTCTCGCAGGGAGTGAGACATCGATTCGGGTCTTCGCGATGTTGGCTTCGATTTCAAGAACCTCAAGGCCGACTTTCTTTTCGTCGATGGCGTTTTCGATTTTCGCTTTCCACTCGTTGGCAAGTGCACCGATCTTCGGGCGGTCAGCCGGATCGACTTGACCGAGCACTTTCAGCACTTCGCTCAGCGAGCCTTTCTTGCCGAGAACGGAAACCCGCACCTGATCGAGGTCAGCGAGATTTTTGGATTGGGAAACCTGATGAAGGGCCGCTTCGCCTTTTTCGACGAGGCCCGCTTGGATGGACTCAAGAGAAATCGATGTACTCATTACCCCATAACGTAACAAAGGCCCCCCCGTGATTGGAAGAGCCTTTGTTAAAATTGATCTGTATTTTCGAAACCTTAAAGCCCGAACCGGACCTTAGATGGTCGGAGCCAATGCGCGAACTTTGTTCACGATTGCTTCGAATGCTTTTGGATCGTGAATTGCGATCTCGGAAAGCATTTTGCGGTTCAACGCTACTTTTGCTTTCACCAATGCATTGATGAAGCGGCTGTAGCTGATTTGGTTTCCGTTGGTCGCAGCAGAAAGGCGAGCGATCCAAAGGCCACGGAAGTCACGTTTTTTCGCGCGACGATCGCGGTACGCATACACGCCTGCACGATCAACGGCTTCAGCCGTACGACGGATCTGACTACCAAGACCCAATACGAATCCTTCTGCTTTGTTGCGTAACTTATTATGGCGTTGACGGCGTTTTGTTCCACGTTTTGCGCGAGGCATACTGTACTCCTAAAAATGAGCCATTTCTTACTTGGCTACTGAATTACTGAATCTATTTAACTTTCCTGAAACTCAAAAATCGAATCGTCAGTGATTAGCCGTTTGGCATGCACTTACGAACGTGTTTCGCGTCACCATCACACATATAGTTTGCGGAACGCATACCCAACATTTTCGAGTTGGACTTCTTGCTCAGAAGGTGGCGACGGCCTGCACGTGTGAATTTAACTTTGCCAGTTGCGGAAAATTTGAACCGCTTCGCTGCTGCTTTTTTAGTCTTAAGTTTCATAGAGAGTGAGAACTTACTGAAAATTTGGAAAATGATCAAGCCTAAAACTGATGGATCAGGCCACGAATCACCGATGCGAGGGCGG
>JBEIKL010000249.1:0-2858 GCA_040379745.1 Bdellovibrionales bacterium
CGGCTCATCGAGAAGGATGACGTTCGCGCCAGCCTTCAGGATTTTTGCCAAGTGCAAGCGGTTGCGCTCACCACCCGACAACACTCCCACCATTTTTTGCTGATCGCCGCCAGAGAAGTTGAAACGCGCGCAGTAAGAGCGAGATGAAACTTCACGATTACCCAGGGTGATCGTTTCATTTTTACCTTCAGAAATCTCTTCCCAAACCGTCACATTCGGATCGAGCGCATCACGGGATTGATCTACGTAGGCCAGTTTCACGGTATCACCTACGCGAATGGTTCCGGAATCCGGCTTTTCAAAGCCGGTCATCATTTTGAAGAGAGTCGACTTACCCGCTCCGTTACCGCCGATGATTCCCACAATGCTTCCCGGAGGAATTTTCAAATCGAGATTTTCAAACAACACCTTGTCGCCGAACTTCTTGCTGATGCCATTGGCTTCGAGCACAACACCACCGAGGCGTGGACCTGCAGGAATGAAAATTTCCATTTCTTCGTCACGCTTGCCACCTTGGTTTTCAGCGAGCAATTGTTCGTACGCGGTCACGCGGGCCTTGCTCTTCGCTTGGCGCGCTTTCGGGCTCATGCGAATCCATTCCAACTCACGGGCCAAAGTCTTCTGGCGTTTGGATTCTTGTTTTTCTTCGAGAGCCAAACGGTTTTGTTTTTGCTCCAGCCAGCTGGAGTAATTGCCTTCCCATGGAATTCCGTGTCCGCGGTCGAGTTCGAGAATCCAACCCGCGATATTGTCGAGGAAGTAACGATCGTGGGTGACGGCGATGACGGTTCCTTCATATTTCTGAAGGAAGTCTTCAAGCCATGCCACCGATTCAGCGTCCAAATGGTTGGTCGGTTCGTCGAGAAGAAGAACATCGGGGCGTTGAATGAGCAATCGGCAAAGAGCCACACGACGGCGTTCACCACCCGAAAGATTCTGGATGATCGTATCTGCTGGCGGACAACGGAGCGCTTCCATCGACACTTCAAGCTTACGGTCGATGTCCCAACCGTCTTTGGCTTCGATGCGTTCTTGAATCACGGCTTGTTCTTCAAGAAGCTTGGTCATTTCATCGGGATCGAGTTCAGGGTCGGCGAATTTCATGCCGATTTCTTCAAAACGCTTCAAATCACGGCCAAGTTCGCCCGTACCTTCCATCACCACTTCACGAACGGTTTTCGCTGGGTCCAGATCAGGCTCCTGCTTCAAGTAACCGAAAGTGATTCCGTCAGAAGGCAACACTTCTCCGTTCACGTTTTTTTCTTCACCGGCGATGATTTTCATCAGGGTCGACTTACCGGCACCGTTCAATCCTAAAATGCCGATTTTTGCTCCGTAAAAAAACGAAAGCGAAATGTCGCGAAGGACTTGCTTGCTGGGTGGATAGATCTTGGAAACTCGACTCATCGAGAATGCGAACTTGGGTTTTGCCATAGCTACTGAATATACCAAATGAAACGAATCAGCGCAATTTGAGGAAGCGACATGCCGGTGATTCTTCGAAGCGCATCAGTATCATCGACACTCAGGTCGGTTCCGTCAGGGGTGTCTTGAATGATGGTGGTTGATCCGCCGTGCAAACCCGGAATCGGCAATTGAAAGCCCAATTCAGCCGCCAAAGCCACATTCGGGCTTAAAAACCATTGACCGCCCGCACATAAGTTCGCCACTGCGGCATTCAGCGAAAGGTTCGCATCATTGGCAAGTGACACCCCGTCCATTTTGAGGCTGGAAATATCGGCACCCAGGCCGATATGCCTGAAGCCCAAGGCACCGGAAAGGTACAACCAATTGTGGAGAGGAAAATAACGGGCCCCGGCCTGAATGCTCCAGATCGACACGTCTTTCAAACGGGAAGAAAGGGGAAGAAAAAAGTAGCCGCCTTCTGCAAAAAAATGAACCTCGGGCATCGACAGGTCGTCCATTTCCCAGCCCAAGGTCAAGGGTTGTGGAACCGAAATTCCGGTCGAGAAGGCGTGACGGTATCCTTGCGTGGGCGCACTGGCAGGAACCGCATCCACACTTCCCGCCTCGATCGCGAGTGCGGAAGAATTCATCAATGATAGAAACCAAGAAAATAAAATCAGCCCTGTTTTCATCTGACCACCTTGATCGCGTTCGAAATGATCCAAGGATAAGCCTTGGTGGCATAACTTTCTTTCAAGACCAGATCCATCAAATGCAGGGGAACGATGTAGGAATGAATGCGATAGTGGCCGGCAGGAGGGTCAGGATAAACCAAGTTGCCATTGGTTGCCGTAGCGACCACCGTTTCCTTTGCCGATGAATCGATGAAGTGAAGTTCAGTGTAAATGTAAGGTTTGAATCGCCCATCCATTCCGGGAAACGAAGAAATCACCGTCGGAGCGGCGAATGAAATTTCGGAAGTTTGACCGCCCGGAACCGTCATGGTGGAACCCATTTCAATCACCGTGGAATCATTCAAAGTTGCGTGAAAATCAAGACCAACGGGTGAACCCATTCCCTCGAGAACGAAGAAAACTTTTCCATCCCGGATCGAGGTCTTGATCGCATCGATACCACTTGCGGTGGTCATGACGAGATTGCTGAACATGCGGGTCATGCGGCGGTGCTGATCCAACCGCTCGCCGTCTGAAGCCTTTTGTTTGAATGTGTTTTCGTGGGAATCGTGCGCGGCGACTCCGGTGATTTCCTGGTTTTCTGACAGAAGAGTGTTCCACTTTTCAAAATACAACGGACTCATTTGAAAGAATTCAACGAACAGGTAATCAGGATTCTGGGAATTGAACAGATCGAGAAGATAGTTCATGAACTTCGCGATGTGTTCGAAAGGTTTGTATCCCAGATAGGCCTTGCGGATTTTCGGGTCGAGATTC
>JBEIKL010000250.1:0-2857 GCA_040379745.1 Bdellovibrionales bacterium
ATGTCATTGAATTACAAGAAAGAAGAGCCCGCATTCGGCGGAAGCGTTCGTCAGGTGATCGAAGTCATGGCTGGCATTTCAAAAGATAAGGGCAAGGAAGTCATCGCGGCAGTGAAGGACTCCAAACTCAAGGTTCAGGCTCAGATTCAAGATGAAAAAGTACGCGTTACCGGCAAGAACCGTGACGATCTTCAGGAAGCGATTGCGCTTCTGAAGGGCAAACAGGATTCACTCAAATTGCCGATGCAATTTGGAAATTTCAGGGATTAATCATGGAAAACACCACCGATCACAAAAAGTCGTCCGTTTATTTCGTTTCTTTGGGATGCCCGAAGAACCTCGTCGACAGCCAGGTCATGCTGGGCAAACTCGAGGGACAGGATTACGAAATCACCCAGTCACCCGAAGACGCGGAAGTGATCATCGTGAACACTTGTTCGTTCATTCAGGCGGCGAAGGAAGAGTCGATCGAGACCGTTCTCGAGATGGCATCCTACAAGGATAGCGGTAAGTGCAAGGCGCTCGTGATGTCCGGCTGTTTGCCACAGCGCTATTCCAAAGAAGTCGAAGCCGAAATGCCGGAAGTCGATCTCCTGATCGGTACCGGTCAGTACCACAAGATCACCGAACTTCTGGATGCGCACAAAAAAGCACAAGATGTGGGCGCGCCATTGCCTCAGCGCACTTATGTCGATTTCCCGGCGTTCATTCACTCCGAAAAGGACGAGCGCCTGCACACCGGTCCTCAATTCTCGGGATATTTGAAACTTTCCGAAGGTTGTAACCGTCGTTGCGCGTTCTGTATCATTCCGAAACTTCGCGGTAATGTTCGTTCCCGTACGATTGCTTCCTTGGTTGAAGAAGCAACCCAGATGGCGGCGAATGGCGTGCGCGAGTTGAACCTTGTTGCGCAAGACCTGACCGAATACGGAATGGAATGGAAGTACAAAGAGAACCTCGAAATGCTTCTTCCACAGCTTTGCAAGATCGAAGGCATCGAGTGGATCCGTCTTCACTACGTGTACCCGGATGCGTTCAGTGACGAACTCGTGGACATCATCGCGCGTGAACCGAAGATCGTGAAGTACCTCGACATGCCGATCCAGCACACGAGCGATCGCGTGTTGAGCGTGATGAATCGCCGCCTCACCAAGGCGAAGCTGTTCGATCTCATGGAAAAACTCCGTGCCCGCATTCCTGGTCTCGTGGTTCGCACTTCGATGATCGTGGGCTTTCCGACCGAAACCGAAGAAGAATTCAAGGAACTTTGCGATGATCTCGTGAAGCTCGACCTCGATCACGTCGGAGTGTTCAGCTTCTCGAAAGAAGAAGGAACCAAGGCTGCAGAGATGGATGGTCAATTGCACCCATCCGTGAAGCGCCGTCGGAAGAAGACGTTGATCCAGATCCTTCAGGATCAGCGCAGCGAAAAACTTTCCGCACTCATCGGCCAACAGGTTGAAGTGATGATCGAAGGCGTGGCACCAGAGAGCGAACTCCTGATTCAGGCCCGCATGGCGACTCAGGCGCAGGAAATCGACGGTCGTGTATTGATCAATGATCTTCGTGAGAACGAAGATGTTCAGCTCGTGCCGGGCGATTTCGTATTGGTCGAGATCACCGAACTTGCGCAGCAGGACCTCGTGGCCAAGATGCTCAAAGTGACCAAGCCGATGAAGCGTGCGGCACCGGGCCTCACCACTGTAATCGCAAAGGGCGTTGAACACCGTGACGACCAACGTTCCGAAAACGTTTGATCAGCTCAAACGCGAACTCACTGAAAAAAACTTTCCTTTGGTAGGGGCGGTCGATTACGAATCGATCGCTCCTCTTTATTCTTTGCATGGTGAACGGTATCGCCAGTGGATCGAGCGATCGTTTCACGGGGATATGGCCTATCTGCAACGGGGACTCGACCGCCGGCTCGACCCGCGACTGGTGTTTCCCGAACTGAAAAGTGCGGTGGTGGTGGCCAGACCCTATCGGGTTCAAACCGTCGGCACAGAAGCCTTGAAATATGCCCGCTATTTGAACGGTGAAGACTATCACGAGTCCATGAAGCACGACTTGGAAGAAGTGTTCCGTCAAAGCGGATTCCAGTACAAGGTGTGTGTCGATACGAGTGCGGTATTGGAACGGACTTGGGCCGCGCTGGCTGGCATCGGTTGGATCGGTAAAAACACGATTCTGATCAATCCACAGTACGGAAGTTATCTGTTTCTCGGGGTCGTGTTCACGGATCAGGAATTCAACCAACCATTCAGACCCCAGAAAGACTTTTGCGGCAATTGCGATCGGTGCATGAAGGCCTGCCCGACGGAAGCGATCGTGGCGCCACACGATCTCGATGCGCGCAAGTGTATCAGTTACCTCACACTGGAAAAGCGAGGCGAGTGGGACCAGGACTATGACACGAAGGGGTTTGTGGCCGGTTGTGATCTCTGTCAGGAAGTCTGTCCGTACAACACGAAACCGGTGAAGTACAATTCCGCAACCGATGTCGCGGATTACCTTCTTTTCGATGAACAAGCGCTTTTGGATGAGACCGAAGCAGCATACCGCCAGCGAGTGAAAGGAACGGCGCTCACTCGAGTGAAGTTTTCCGACTTCAAGCGAAACCTCAAGGCCGCACTCCGGCGCAAGTGATTCGGGCACACGATTGATTCAGGCGATCCGGAATCCGTAAAAGATCACACCCACGTCAAATACGTTCGTGAACGTGATTTTCACGATGCCCGTAAGTTCGTGCTCGGATTGGATCAGGTCATAGGTTCCGATGACCTTGTTGATCTCGAAGATGCTGGCACCGACATTGTCGTCATGGACCAGTGGCCCCTGGATTCCATTGTAGAGTGAC
>JBEIKL010000251.1:0-2854 GCA_040379745.1 Bdellovibrionales bacterium
CAACCCCGAACGATCTTTACCTTGCGGCTTTCCTGACCGGGATCGCCCGCAGCTTCACCAGTCCGGCTGCAAACAGCATCATTCCCCGCATTGTGAATCGCGATGAAATCAAGCGTACCTCGGCATTCACGACAGTGGCTTTCAAGGCGGGCATGGTGGTCGGTCCGGGAATCGCGGGTCTTTTGCTCGCGATTCAGGGTTACGTCCTTCCGTATCGGATGGCGATGTCACTGCTGATCGTGGCGTTCGCTTGTGTGATGATGATCGATTATTCCCATCCGAAAACCGTGAAGACTCCCAATCCAGCGACACTGCACGAATTGTTGGTCGGCGTGAAATATGTGTTCAGGCATCCGTTGCTTTTGTCGGTGATGAGTCTCGACATGTTTGCCGTGCTTTTCGGAGGCGTGGTGGCGATGTTACCCATTTATGCTGCGGAAATCCTGCACATGGGACCGGATGGCCTCGGTTGGTTGCGTGCATCACCCGCGATCGGTGCCATTCTCACCAGTGTCTATCTTATTCGTAAACCCATCGCGAAAAATGCGGGACCAGCTTTGCTTTGGTCCGTTCTCGGATTCGGAGTCTGTGTCCTCGTATTCGGGATCTCGACCAACTTCTGGCTTTCCATGGTCGCCCTCGCCTTGAGCGGGGCATTCGATGCGGTCAGCATGGTGGTGCGATCCGCAGTGGTGCAGTTGTGTTCGCCTGAAACCATGCGAGGACGAATCGCCTCCGTGAACGCGATCTTCATCGGTTCCTCGAACGAGATCGGCCAATTCGAATCCGGTGTCGCAGCGAAACTCTTGGGTACGGTTCCTTCGGTGATCTTCGGTGGAACCATGACCATCATCACAGTCTTTGCGGTGTTTCTTGGTTCCAAAAAACTCCGTAAGCTGGATCTTGATCAGATTTGATGACTCCGGAGTCCCGGTCAGAGATTCCGAAGATAGCGGAAGTAATTCGCAGCCAACCCGAAATGTCCCTTCAGTAAAGAAGTCATCGTAAGGAATGCAAGATTCTTGCGAAGAATGCCGAGACTTGCTGCCCGTTCAGCGAGGGTGGTCCGGTTTTTCAATTTCAGTTTTGCGGAAAGGTCGAGATAGAGTTCACGTTCTTCTCGGAACCGTTCCAGATTCTGATTCAACAGGTTGGTGGTGTTGGCTCCGTGACGACGATACTCGAACAGCGGTTTCTCATACAGGCCGATCAGCGTGTGGTCATTCAAGAGAAGATCGAGGGTCAGTTCGAAATCAGTCACCATTTTCAGATCCGGACGGAACAAACGCTTCAGGCCGGTTTTGCGGAAACAGAAGGTCGGACAGAAAATGAAATTACCCGCAATCAGGGGCTCGATTCCCTGAACGCCATTCAGATGGATCAGTCCGTGCTCGCGAGCGGGGAGCAGGAAATTCTTGTAGTAGTCGGTGAACGAGAAAACCGGATCGCCGTTTCCATCGATCACTCGGGTCTTGCAGAAGAAGGCGGATGCTTCAGGAAACAATTGCAGTTGCTTTCGCATTTCTGAAACGTATTCGGGAAGGAGTCGGTCATCCGCATGCAGGATGGTGATGGCAATGCAATCCGCGTCCTGCTGGCCGGCTTCGATTCCGCGATTCCAGTTGTTGGCCATGCCGATGTTTGTCTCGTTCTTGCTGTAGCCGATCCGCGGATGCTGAAAGGATTCGACGCAGGCTTTCGCTCTGTTCGCTTCATTCTCGTCGACAGAGTCATCGAAAACCACGGCCTTCCAGTCCGGAGAACTCTGGTTCACCAGGCTTTGCAGGGTCTCTTTCAGGAACGGAACATTTTTGAAAAACGGGATTGCGAAAAAAATCATAGGTTTCTCAGTCGAAGACCGATCAATGCGCTGAGAACTTTCATCATGAAGTGCGCCGATCGGAATCCGGAGATGCTGGATTTTCCATCATGACGAGGACTCATGACCACCGGTGCTTCGAGAATCTTCTTTTGATGAAGAAGCAGGAGCGCGAGGATTTCTGGCTCGGGATATTCTTCGGGCATGTCCCGGACCAGCAGTGGAATCACTGAGCGGGAATAAATCCGAAATCCCGAAGTGGGGTCGGTCATGGTCTGGGATGAGGAAAACAGTCGAAGAGAATAACGGATCATCAGGGAGCCGAAGCGACGGAGTACGGTGCTGCTTTCGTCCTTGGTTCCGCCCGTGAATCGAGAGGCGATGACCAGATCCGCGTTTTCCCGCTCAGCGCTTTCCACCAGTGACTGGATTTTCTCGACCGGATGCTGACCATCCGAATCGCATTGGACCACGTAATCGTAACCCTGAAGCAAGGCGATCTTGAAACCGGTCATGAGTCCGCCGGAAACGCCGATGTTCGCGGAGTGGGTGATATACGGGGCGTTCAGGGATCGAAGGATGGATTCGGTTGAATCCACCGAGCCATCGTTGACGAAGCAAAAGTCGAAACCGCCGACTGCACGCAAATGTCGGACCATCAGCTCGACATTTTTTTCTTCGTTGTAGGTGGGCAATACCACGAGCGTGCGATTTGATTTTTGGAAGGTGAAGGATTGAGCGGCTTGTGTGGAAACCAATTGGCGGAGTTTTCGACCGAATTGGGTGGAGAAAACGCTTTCTTGTATTGCTTGAAAAATCAGGAAGAAAATCAGTGCCGCGAAGATCAGGTTACTGACCACTTGAATTCCGAGCGCTTCGGCAATCGGTTTCAACGAATTCGGTGTAATGGCACAAAACAGAAGGAAACCGAAGAGGAGGATCCAAGCGGGCGCGCTTCGGGCGGCGACTTTGCCACCCAGTTGCGAAAACATCGCGGTAATACCAAGAAATGTCAGGATGATCAGTAAGGGTGAC
>JBEIKL010000252.1:0-2839 GCA_040379745.1 Bdellovibrionales bacterium
CGCGATTGGAACGTGGTTCCGGTTTCTTCGACCATTGAAACCCAATATCTGACCGCGATCGGAACCGCGATCGGTCAAACCAAAAAAGGCTGTAAGGGAATCACGATCGTCAACGGTGGTGACTCCGGTACGGCAGAAGGTGACTTCGCATCGGCACTTGTTTGGGCATCCCGCCCGGCGCTTCCACTTCCGATGCTCATGATCGTCACCAATAACGGAATCGGTATTTCCACGCCCCATTGCAATCAGTTCGGCGGTGAATCGATCGCTGCTCGCGGAAACGCGTTCGGCATCAAGAATAAAGTCATCAACGGTAACGACGTCGAAGAAAGCTGGTTTGAGCTTCAGGCTGCGATCAAATTCGTTCGTGAAGAACGCAAGCCGTTCTTGCTCGAAGCCAAAGTCTCCCGCTTGTACGGTCACTCTTCCGCCAGCGGCGCGAATTTCGTTTCCGGCGAAGAAGACTCGCTCGTGACTTTTGAAAAAAATCTCGAAGCGGCAAAAATCATGACCCGCGCGCAGATGGACAAAGTCCGCGAAGATTACAACGCGACCATGCTCGAACAATCGAAACAAGTGAAACAAGAACCGATGCCAAGTGGTGACACCATTTACGATCACGTTTACTACGGGCAAAAGGGGAGGTACTGGTAATGGCAAATATGGCACAGGCCATTCGTATGGCTCTTAGTTATGGTGAAAAGAATCTCGGTGTAGAACACATTTTCGGTGAAGACGTCGGTGCTCCGCTCGGTGGGGTATTCACGTGTTCCCAGGGTTTGGAAAAAACCTGGAACTCTCCGCTCGATGAACGCGGAATCGTCGGCGCGGCGATCGGTCTCGGTTACGCGAACGTTCGTTGCGTGGCTGAAATTCAGTTCTGCGATTACATTTACAACACCATCGACCTTTTGAAGTTGGGCGGAATGTCCACTTGGTCGACCAATGGTGACTGGCCTTGTCCGTTCACCATCATGACTCCGGTCGGAGCGGGAATCCGTGGATCGATTTATCACTCGCACTCTTTCGATGCGATGATGACCCACATTCCGGGCTTCAAGATCGTGATGCCTTCCAACCCGCTCGATGCATACGGCTTGTTGCTCGCATGCATGAAAGATCAGAACCCGACGATGTACATGAAGCCGAAAGCGCTTCTTCGTGTCGATGCGATCGAAGGCGAGCAGATTCCGGGCGAACCGCCACTGACTGCGGAAGGTAAGAAACAACTGAAAGAGATGATCGATGCTCCACTCGGAGACCGTTCCAAGTGGAAAGCGAAATGGCCTGCTCTTCAGGACTACACGGTTGAAATCGGCAAGGGCAAGATTGTGCGCGAAGGATCGGATGTGACTGTGGTCACTTACGGTCGTCACGTGTTGATCGCTCGCGATGTCGCAGATCAGCTGAAGAACGAAGGCATCTCGGTCGAAGTCATCGATATGCGTACGCTTTGGCCATATGACTGGGACATGATCTCCAAATCGATCCAGAAAACCAAACGCGTGATCTTCGTCAACGAAGACACTGAAGTCACCAACTTCGGTGAGCACTTGATGCGTCGTACGATCGAAGAGCATTTCTATGCGCTTCACGCACGTCCACGCCTCCTGGCGGGTGCGTTCATTCCGGGCATCGGCTTGGCCGACAACCTCGAAAGCGCGTCGGTTCCACAAGCCAGTGACATCCTCACCGCTTGCCGTGAAATCGTCGCTGAGCAGCCGTAGTGGTACCTGACTCCTTTTCTATGCTCGACGCATAAAAACAATGGCTGGCGAGAGTCAGATTTGAAAAAATTGAGCCCTCGGGGAGATTCCCCGGGGGCTTTTTGATCTCATTTCTTGCCCCTTTTCCCCGTGTTTGTTAGTCTTTGGCCATGCAAAAAATCAATCTCGACGCTGTGATGAACGTTCTTCGTACCGTGAATGATCCCGATCTTCAGAAGGACCTCGTGTCCCTGAACATGATCCGTGATCTGAAAGTTTTCGACGACGGCAAGGTCACCCTTCGGGTGGTGCTGACTACTCCTGCGTGTCCGCTGAAAGAGAAAATCAAAAGCGATGTGATCCAAGCGGTGCAATCCGTTGCAGGCGTGACGAATGTCGAGGTCACCATGGACGCTGAAGTCCGCAAGGTGGGCGCAATGGGAGGCGCGAGTGCGACGACCAAAACTTCCGGCATTCCCGGTGTTACCCATGTGATCGCCGTATCCAGTGGCAAGGGCGGCGTGGGTAAAAGCACCGTATCGGTGAATCTTGCAACTTCACTTGCGCTCGAAGGTGCGAAAGTGGGATTGCTTGATGCAGATATCTACGGACCGAACATCCCAACGATGATGGGCGTGACGGAAAATCCGAAATTGTTCATGGATCCTGAAAAGGGCGAAATGTTTGTGCCACCGATGAGCCACGGCGTGAAAGTGATGTCGATGGGCTTTTTGATCCAAGGCGATCAGCCGGTGATCTGGCGCGGACCGATGCTTCACAATATTTTAAATCAATTCTGCACGCGCGTGGAGTGGGGTGATCTCGATTACCTGATCCTCGATCTTCCTCCAGGAACGGGTGATGTCCAGTTGTCATTAGCGCAGATGTTGCCTTTGACGGGCACTGTGATGGTGACCACTCCGCAAGAAGTGGCGCTCCAGGATGTGCGCAAGGCCATCAACATGTGGGATAAGGTGAAAGTGCCGATGCTCGGCGTGGTCGAGAACATGAGCTGGTTCACCGGCGATGACGGAAAGAAATATCACATCTTCGGTCAAGGTGGCGGCGATTTGCTGGCGAAAAAATTCAACACCAAGGTGTTGGGGCAGAATCCACTCGTGCCGGAAGTGCGC
>JBEIKL010000253.1:0-2801 GCA_040379745.1 Bdellovibrionales bacterium
AGGGGTATTCGATCAGGACGAAAAAATCGCCGGCATGATCGAGGACGCGGGTTGCAGTGTGATCATCGTTCTGAACAAGTGGGACACCCAGGTTGACAATAAGGAATTCTCGCAGAAGAAAGCCGAAGAACAGCTTCGGTCCCACGTGCGATTCCTGGGTTACTCGCCAGTGGTGTTCACCACGGCGAAGGACGGCATCGGTCTTGATCGTTTATACCGGTTGATTCAGGCTGTGTTGGAGCAACGGACTTTGAAATTGTCGACGAACGAGATCACGAAGTTCATCCGCAATGAAGTCGAGATCCAGAACCCGGATAATGCCCGTTTCTATTTCGTGCTTCAGGCCAGCCGTAACCCGCCAACCTTTGTCGCTCACGTCAGTGATCCGAACAAGATTCACTTCAGTATGGTCCGTCACCTGGTCAAAGCCATCCGAGCACGCTGGGGGTACATGGGAACACCGATCCGTCTTTTGTTGACCAAAGCGAAAAACCGCAGCGAAAAATAATCGGTGATGATGCTTGGATTGGCTGATATCGGTCTGATTCTCTCACCATTAAAAACCGTTGCAAAAATGGGTGTGGCTTGGCACGATGGAGTGACCAATTCATCAATTCATCTTCTTTGCCTGGGTGGCGAAATTGGTAGACGCACAGGACTTAAAATCCTGGGTTTGGAAACAGACGTACCGGTTCGATTCCGGTCCTAGGCACCAATTCTTCATCAGCGCTCGAAGCATTTACTTGCATTTTTCCTCAATCAGCTGTTCGGCATCGCGAATCGGTTTCAGGTAATCGGTATTCATCGTTTCTTTGGTCATGGGCGGATCAGCTTTGTTTTTGGCGATCACCCGATAAGTTTTCCCATTGATAGTGATGCAACCTTCGGTGCTTTTTTTACAGCTTTCCGGATAAGACAGATCAAAGCTGCTGCTCTCGGTGAGAATGATTTTATCCTGTGTTTCATTCAGTCCATACGTTCCATTCATGTTGATCCAGCATTTACCCATTTTCATCATCAGCATTTGATTTTTCTTTTTTGATTTCTTCAAAAGATCGACTTCCATTTGATAAAAATCATCGCCTTCTTTGGGCATCATCGGATCCATTTTTCCAAGTGCATTGATCCATTTCCAATCAATCTCTGCAGAGACGCGATCCTTCTTAACTTTATTAAAGTATACTTCACTGGGTAAGGTGTTTTTGGTTGGGGTTGCAGTCGGGCTGGCGGAAGGGGCTTCGCTACAAAGCGTCCGGTTTTTCTGATTGAGGCCACATAGGTTTTCAATGGTCTTCTGATATGAGGTTTTTGCAAAAACGGATTGGCCGTCGATGAGTAGCAATGCCAGGATCAGACTCGGCCATACTTTTTTTGGATTCATGTTTCCCCCGTGTTTCAGTTTATTACATGCAAATTATTTAATCCAGCGTGTCATCTATGACACAAAACTCGTTCTTTCTCCTGCTGGTGAGCTCTCTTGATAATTCAATCCCAATACAGCTCGATGCTCTTTGCTCCTGTGCCGAATGCTCAGAAGTTTTCTACTTGAAGTCCGGATTTCAACATCCTGATTTGCTTGGTGATCATCAGTGTTGTGCTTTGGGTCATCCGAGATTGTTTACTTTTGTCGCTCGCATCCATTAAGATAATTAGCATGAATAAAATTTCGTTGGCCTTGTTGTTGATTCTGTCTGCATGCGCATCCGCTCCGGACACCAAAGAAGCCATTCCTGCATGGGTGAATCATCCGGAACAGAACTATCCATCGACGCGTTATCTGGTGGCAGTGGGTACGGGTTCCTCCCGCGAAGCTGCGATTCAGGACGCAAAAAAACAAATGGCCGAGAGTTTTGTCGTCAAAGTTCAAAGCGTGACCAAGGTCAACGCTCAATCCACTCTTTCCCAGGATACTGCGGGTTCAGTCAGCGGTGACGCCAATCAGAATGTTTCAAAAGATGTGAGTTTTGAAACCAGCACCCGTTTGCGCAGTTCCGAGGTGAAAGAAGTTGCCACGGTTGGCGATGAGACTTATGCGCTTCTCGCGCTCGACAAGTTGGCTGCACGAACCGGCCTTTTGGGTGATGCCGCTCCGATCAAGAATGAATTGAATTCCCTGCTCGAATCGGTCGAAGAGAATTTCAATCAAGTCCAACTCAGTAAAGCCAAGCAAAAATACGCTCAACTTCAGGAATTGTTCGGTGAGGCGTCCGCTCTGGGAATGTCGACGATCATTGACATGAATGACTATCAAGCCCGCATGCTCAGACTGGAAAACGCTGCCCGTAACAAAAACCGTGGACTTGCGTTCGTGGTCACCGTGGTAAAGGGCGAGAACTTTTTCGAGCGCGATCTCGAGGCCTGCATCAATGACAATGGCGGAACCCTTTATTCCGCAGAAAAAGCGCCGGCCAGTGTAAACAAGATTCAGATCACCGTGACCGAGCGTCCGCAACATATGAAAATGGAAGGCTGGGAAAAGATCCGCTTCGATCTCTCGGCCGCGATCATCCAGGCTGATGGCAAGAAATTCCAGGCTCAGACGACTCAGACCGAATCGGGGCGCAGTCGCAGTGCGATCCTCGAAACCGTATCCGACAAGTTGTCGCACGATCTTTGTGAACAAGTGTTTAACCGTGTCAGTGAACTGAAAACCGTAGGAAAGGAATGATCCCATGAAAAAAATCGTAATGACTGTCGGTGCCGCAGCCGTACTCAGTGCCTGTGCCGGCGCTCCCGTAGAGAAAGTAGAAGTCGAAGCTCCTCAATTCAAAGTAACCTCGGCTGCGCCGGGTGGCCGTGAG
>JBEIKL010000254.1:0-2768 GCA_040379745.1 Bdellovibrionales bacterium
CGCATGAAACGGAACTCCGTCCGACCACTTCAGGTGGTCGCGAAAACGGAGAACCATCTTGCGATGGTCGGATGTGAAACGGAATTCCTTGATCAGCGCCGGCTTCAGCGTTCCTGCGCCATCGTATTCGAAAGGCGTGGCGAATACGTTGGCGGCCAAGCGGATTCCCGTGCCGTCCTCAATGAAAAGAGGATCGTATCGCGTCGGTTCGGAAGAGAACTGGACCTTGAGAGAGGTGGCTGAAACCGTCCACGGCAACATCGCCAGGATGAAAACAAATCGATGCAGGAAAGTTCGGGTCATGATAAATATTTTATCATGGATCAACTCGCAGTCCGGCTTGAAAATTTACTCAGTAGCGGTTCCATCGGCGGAGCCCTGATCGCTTTGGCACTGGCCTATTTCGGTGGAATCCTCTCCAGTCTCACCCCCTGCATTTATCCGATGATTCCGATTACGATGGGAGTGGTCGGCGGACTTCAGGAAAACAATGAAGAGCGTAAGACCCGATCCGTCGTGATCCGCGGCATCGCCTACGTACTCGGCATGGCTTTGATTTATTCCTTTCTGGGAGTACTGGCGGGAATCACCGGTCAGGTTTTTGGCTCTTTCACCAACACTTCGACCTGGTACATCCTCCTCGGCGTAATCATGACTGTCGCAGCGCTAATGATGATGGATGTGTTGCCGATCGATCCACAGGCGATTCTCGAGAACATCAAGATCAAGATGGGCTTGAACACACGCAACAAGACCGAAACGCACAAGGAAGCGACCATTCTCGGTGCGTTCGTCCTGGGTGCTTCTTCCGGTTTCATCGCCGCACCTTGCACGACACCCGTTCTGACCGCGATCCTGGGCTTCATCGCCCAAACCAAATCGGTGGTGTTCGGTCTGGGACTGATGTTGTTTTTCTCTTTCGGTCTCGGAACGATCCTGATCCTGATCGCCGCATTCGCTGGATCACTTCAGAAACTTCCGCGTGCAGGACACTGGATGAACCGGATCAAGATTGCCAGCGGCATTCTGATCCTGGTGTTCGCCGAATATCTCATCTACAAAGCAGGTAAAGTATGAACCAAGAACAAAAATACACGAAACGACTCGCATTCATCTCCGGTTTGAGCGCACTGGGCGCAGCGGTTTCCATCTGGCAGACCCGCCTGTTCAACATGACCCGTGCCGGCGCAGGGGCCGATGGTCACACTTTTTGCAATATCGGTTCCGCATTCGATTGCACAGCGATCGAGATGAGCAAGTATGCCGAGATCTTCGGAGGCTTTCCTCTTTCTGGTCTGGCCATTGCAGGTTATCTCGTGATCCTGATCCTCTCCCTTTACGGATTCAGCGAGGCCCATCGCCAAAATGTCCGGAAAATGTTGCTGATCTTCACTGGAATCGCGGCACTGTTTTCCGTGGCCTACCTGATCATCATGGTGGGAAGTATCGGAAAGTTCTGTTTGCTTTGCTTGGGCGTGGATGCGATCAACTTTGCCATTCTCGCCATCGCTTATTTCCTACCCCAATCGAAAGAGGGCTATGTTCCGTTCCAGAAACTGAACCTGCCCCAAATTGCCGGGATCGGTACCGCTTCTTTGATCGCGGCATTCATGATCACCAAAGCGACCAACCCGATCGCGGACATGAAACGAGTGGACATTGATGACCGCATCCAGTTCATCCTGACCACTCAGGAAAAACAACTCAATCTCCCTTCCGATCTGCCGATGATCGGTAAAGCCGATGCGAAGGTCACCATTGTGAAGTTCTTTGACTTCCAGTGCCCGGGATGCAAAAACGCCGCAAATTCAGTTCACCCGCTTCTGAAGCGCTATCCCAACGACGTGAAGTTCGTGTTTGTCGACTTCCCGCTCGACATGGCTTGCAATTCCCTGATCAAGAACCGCATTCACGATTCCGCTTGTGAAGCGGCATCCTATGCATGGTGCGCTCATCAGCAGGGTAAATACGAAGAAGCATACGGTGTCCTGTTTCAGAATCAGGAATCCTTGGGTAACGGCAAAATCGCCGAGCTGGTCTCTTCGATTCCCGGTATCGATGCGAATAAGCTGAAGGAATGCGCAACCCTTCCAAGCACAATGGAAAAACTGAAAGAAGAAATCCGCATCGGTGAAGCGATCAATATCCAATCCACGCCGACCTTTTTCCTGAACGGGAAGAAAATCGAAGGTGGATTGCCAACCAGCATGTGGATCGAACTGATCGATCGCACCCTGAAGAAGTAAACCATGGAACCCTTCCTGATCGACACTCATTGCCACCTGAACTACGAATATGACCAGGGCAGAACCCCGGCCGATCTGGTCGAGGCTTGCCTGGTGAACGACGTGAAGTATCAGATCACCATCGCCACCGATCACACGAACTTCGATACCGTACAGAAAATTTCGGAACAGTTTCCAAGCGTATTCCACACGATCGGCGTGCACCCTCACGAAGCGTCGCTGGTTACACCCGAAATCCTCCAATCCATGCGCGATTACCTGAAACATCCGAAATGCGTGGCCGTCGGGGAAATCGGATTGGATTATTATTACGACCATTCCGATCGCGAAAAGCAGCGCATTGAATGCGCATCCCAATTGCAGATTGCACTCGAAATGAACAAACCAGTGGTCATCCATTCGCGCGACGGCGAAGACGATCTTCTGGACATGCTGACGGATCATGCGCGCGACCTTAAAGGGAGCGAGTCTCCAGGGGTGATTCACTGTTTTTCAGGAACGGAAAGTTTTGCAAAAGCGTGC
>JBEIKL010000255.1:0-2767 GCA_040379745.1 Bdellovibrionales bacterium
CAGTGAGCAAAACGTCTTGTGAACTATTGAGCTTGTCTTGATAAGTGTCGCTGCCGTTGACAACAACCTTTTCAGTGACGGGTTCAATTTCATAATGTTGTTCAGCAGACGCGTTAGCCGCCTGCAAGGCAAGTACTGCCAAAATCAATGAAGTGTTTTTCATTTTAAGGTCCTTTTCATGGGGGGTTTTAAGTTACCGGACAGATTTAGCACGGTATTGATTTTTTGAGAAGCATTTTTTACATAAAAGTTATTTAATCTGATCAGGTTCACTTTTTCGGTTTGATCACGATTGGTTATGGGTCGTGAATTGGGGGATATGAAGCGCGAATGGTTCGCTTGAAACGAAAAGTGCGAGGCTTGGTCAGGGCTATATTGAGAAATGAAACTGAATGGGATTTTGAATGGTGGCTCGGGGCAGACTTGAACTGCCGACCCCCGCGTTATGAATGCGGTGCTCTAACCAACTGAGCTACCGAGCCGTAAATAGGTGGAATTCCGAGAAGTTAACCCGAAGAGCCGAATCCTGCAACCAAAAAATCAAACGGCGTAATCTGCCGAATTTTACAGTGAAATCGGCTCAAAAATCATAAAACCGGCCATTTTCAGTGAGCATGAACCGCTCCACTTCGGGCGCCCGCAGTGGCAATCGCCCACGCGCATTCTCGCTTCCCTGGCGCATTCAAATCAGCGCAGAACTATTCCCGCGCCTGATCGATCAAGAAATAAACCATCTCAGCCAGCGGCGCGCCTGAATCAATCAACGCCCAAGGTTTATCGAGCGGATACCGGAACTCGGTCGAAAGCACATGTGCCTTGAACCAATCACGGGGAACCACTCCATCGCCCTTGAATTTCCAATTCACATTCCCCCACAACTCAATGCGATTCGGATCAATCGCCGCACCTTCGTTTGCCATCACCGAACTTCTCGACCAGGCAAGCTGGTATTTCCCCAGCATCCAGATCATGTCGGGCTGAACTTCCAGTTGCCCTCTTCCGCCGCGGAATTCTCCACCCAGAATCTCGCCCTGATCATCGAGTTCCAAATCATAGACATACGAAATTTTGCGTTTTTGATGGTCATCAGCAGGACTATCGGTCGGTTTTCCTGTCGGCCAATCGTAATCGAGCACATCGACATTCATCCATACACCCACGAGTTTCGTCGCTTTCGGATTCCGGTATTTCTGTTTTCCGTCTTGCGCATTTGCGATTGGCACCACGCTTTTTTCGAGTGAGTCGTATTTTCCAGTGATCGGGTTGAAATATGAAACCTGGTAGCCGTATACCGGGTGATTGTTCACTGAAGTCTTGTTGTCGAGATCCATGATGAATCCGCGCTGGTCGATGCCGATGCGGTTCATGAGGGTCGCATGCCAAAGCCCCGCATCGATGTCGCGGCATTCATCCGCAACCGGAGTTCCGGAATGATCGGTCTTCGGTTTGCGGTCACGGCAACGATTGCCGACACGTTCGATTCCCAACCACTGATTGGTGCGCGCGAACAGATGGGAAGCCCAGGCCTTCACATCATCGGGGTAAAACGTGATCCACTGACCGGTTCCACCGCGGATGCGGATGGTTTTCACCGGACGTGGAACATGCAGCGCTGCCGATGTCCAACCATCGCAGATTCCCGTCCAGCTAGACATACCAACCGCATTGACCCACATGCCTGAGCTCGGATTCGGTTTGTGCGAAAAACGATAATCGATTTCCTGAATGATGCGTTTGGTGAGCGAGAAATTCAGATCGCCCATCAAGAGGTCGTATTTTTCAGCCGGTGAAAGATCTTTCGCGATTTGGTCTTCGCTCATGTAAAGCGCCTTGGTGCGCACTTCCTCGTCGTTGTTCTTCCACTCTTTTTTGTTGTGATCGAAATTGGTGAGAAGATCGAACCACGAACCCACCACCGGAAAAGTCTTGCGTTGATAGCGGGTGGCGATTCCGCCCAAGGCATCGGGCCAGTAACTGCTCGTCCAGGGTTGCACCGGAGTCTTCGCAACGTCGAGCCCCATCATCTGGAGCGTGTACACATTCATCTCGGCGTTCGGGCGATGCAAGAGGCGTTCAATATCATTACGAATCGGAGTGTCGGGATTGTTCTCGGCAAGCGAAGACGAAGAAGCCATTAAAGCGACCGAAAACAGACTCGAAATGAATAAGGCGTTCCAATGGTTTTTCATGAAAATTCCTAGGCAATTCACTGCACTAGGGGCTCGTAACACTAATTTCGCTTAGCGTCAACAATGATAATCGTTTGGTTTCCTTCTACAGCTGGTGTTTAATGAAACCATGAAGACCTTGTTTTGCCTTGGAATCATTGCCTTATCCGCCCTTACCGTGGGAACCTTCCCCACTCTCGCTTCCGCTTATGAGATGCAGGGCCTGATCAGTTACAACGTCAGTCAGATCGAATCCAAACCAAACGATTTCTCGAGTTCAGGCGACGGCATCGGTTACTCGTTTCTGGGCAGATTCGACTTGGGGCCGGGACAAGTCGAGTCCGGGTTTTTGTTCACTCCCACTTCGATCAGCACCACACAAACCACTCATGAAGTGAAGTTTACCGGAACTTACTGGGTTTTTCCGCTGATGTACCGGATTCATTTTTTTCCGCCCTTTTTCTCTTTTGCGTTTGGCGGGGACTATGCGGTCGTGGGTACCACCAATCTGATCTATGACGGCACGCCGTTGGCCATCAACAATATCAATAGCGGTTATTTAAGCCATTTCGGAGCACAGGCCAGCTTGCAAGCCACCC
>JBEIKL010000256.1:0-2762 GCA_040379745.1 Bdellovibrionales bacterium
CGACCAGCTTTGCGGCTTCTCAGTATTTCGCACGTAAAATTTACGATGGTGATCAGGCTACCCGTGAATTGTATCTCGAGTTCCTTGCGTCGGGTTGCAGTCTGGACCCGCTGGAGACGATGATGAAAGCGGGCATGGATCTCGGGGATTCCAAGCCAATCGAAGCGGCATTCAGGATTTTCGAGAACGCCCTGAACGAGTTCGAATCATTGATCTAGCGTTCGCCGTGATTCGCACACCGGAAAATGATGAGGTAAGGTGATCGGAAGAATTCCGACACTTTGTTGAAGATCGGATCATAGACCGGTTTGCAACCGGCTTCTCTGGCCACTCCGATCATTTCAATGGTCGGTTGATCAAAATGACCGTCAATCAGGATCAGACTGGAGGGGTTTTCACGCACGAGGTTTTTCATTTCGATGATCTCACGAAACAGGTTGATATTTTCAGTGCGAAAGCCCTTTGCTTTCCTCAGATCATAATACGGCATCGGATATTTGGTTGGACCGGTGAGGTGTCGGTTGGTGATCCAGATCGCATCCGGATAATCGGGAGAAATCGCATGAACGGCATGGTGCGTTCCCAGGGTCTTAATCGATGCACCGTGAAGTGTTGAAACACTGAATGCAATGGCACTGATGAGCAGATAGGAAACCATCAGGATCTGTTGGGTGCGTACCCGGTAGGTTCGGGTTTGGAAAAAGACGAAGGCCATCAAGGGAGCGAAATTGAGGATCGGAAAAAGAAACCGGTATTCCTTATTCGTGATGAACCAATGCAGGAAAAAAAAGGAAAACGCGAACCAGGCAAACAGGTTCAAGCGTTCCCGCATGCTGAATCGGATCATTCCGTAAAGCAGCGGAAGCGAGATCATCGGCAGTAATTGAAGGATCCAGATCAGATACTGATACCAAGGATAAGGGTTGAAGGATGCAGCCACGTTCTGAACGATGTTCACTTTGTAATAGAGATAGGGGGTAAAAACCCAGTTACCATAACCCCAGCGATCCAAAAGGGTTCCGATGGCGACTGGAATCAGGAAGCCACCAAAGAGTGACCAATGTTGCTTACGGACTCCACGATCCCGGATCAACAGGGCGAGGGCCAGTCCGGCAATTCCCAGCGCCATCTGATAGCGGGCGATGAAGGCGAAGCCAAAGAGAATGCCGGCTTTGAAAAACGAAGCCGGTGATCGGACCAGGCTGAGAAGTGCAAAAGAGGTGAAAATCCCCGCAAGGTTCTCGCTACTGGTGCGGACGTGAATGTAGGGGAAGAACCACAGGGAACCGAGAACCAGGAACCATTTGCTCGAGAGTTCATACTTTTCGCGGAAGTGATTCCAGAGTGCGATCAGTGACCAGATGTTCAATGCCGCATAGATTAGCCTGAAAAAAACCGCAGCATTGAATGGCTCGAAGATTCCGAGCGCCATGAACGCCTTGATGAAAAACGCATGAAGCATCGGCTGGAACCAAGGACGGATCTGTGAGGCGAATTCCCATGGGAGATGAGAAGCGTCAGGTGTGTTGCCAACAAAGTAATTGGCCCATTCCAGGATCTGAAAATGCTCATCCGGATGATGAAAACCGTAAGAAGTGAAGGATGCGATTCCGTGGCCCAGGATCAGGGCAAGGAAACCAAGCTTAATGTAACGATCTGATCTTTGCATGGTCTTCTTTCGAGTTCAGCGCAAATGAAAGCATGGAAAGACTGAAGTATTCGATCCCTTTATGAAGAATGGAGAGTTCATCTCCCGGCAAGGCCGCACCGATCGTGCAAAGAATCGGTAAAAAATGTTCATCCGAAGGGTGGGACTGGAAAAAGTGAGGGTGTTCTTCTGCGTTCACAAGGGAGTCGACGTCTTTTTTCCCGATGGTGTCGATCAGCCAAGTTTCGAATTCCTTCGCCCATTCGGCACCGCCAAGAGTCTTGTGTGACCATTTGAGTTCGCGAAGGTTGTGAACGGCGCCACCGCTTCCGACGATCATCACGCCTTCTTCGCGAAGGGGGGCAAGGGCGTGACCCAATTTCAGGATCATTGCCGGCGTCAGGTTCAGGGGCAGGCTGACTTTCAGTACAGGAACATCGCCTTTTGGATAAAGGTGTTTCATTGGAATCCAGATCCCGTGATCCAGCGGAGAATCGGTTTCGATCCGGGTCTGGAACTGCTTTGCCTTCAGCAGTTCAACGATCTGGTCGGCAAGTTCAGGTGAGCCCTTGCAGGGATACTCCACTTCATAGAGTTCTTTCGGAAAACCGCTGAAGTCATGGATAATGCTGTTTTCTTCGCATTTCAGGACATGGACCGAGTCGGAGGAAACCGAGTGAGCGGAAATGAACACCACCGCTTTCGGTTTGGGAATGGATGCGGTGAATTTTTCCAGCATTTCTGAAAACTGATCTTCGCCAAAGGCAAGCATCGGCGAACCATGACTGATGAAAAGACTGGGGTAACGAAATCCACTCATGGGCCCATCCTATTGGAAAGAGGCGATTCCCGCAAGGGAAGTCAGGGTCACGAACGCGCCGGCTCCGAGAAGGATCAGTAAAGGATGGGTTTTTCGCAGAAATCCAAGGGCGATCAGAGCTCCGACCAAAGACATGCGAAGCGGAGAAAGGCCGCCCGTTGCGTTGCTGAACGACATCAGGCACAGGCGTGCCACAGAGCCGATGATGGCGCCTCCCACGGCTGGCAACATTCCATGAAAGAAGGCTTTCAGTGGTTTTGCGTTCAACAGTTTTCGTTCAAACGCAGGCATGAG
>JBEIKL010000257.1:0-2743 GCA_040379745.1 Bdellovibrionales bacterium
AGTTGCCTGGTCAATCATCGAGGTGATTTCGAATTCGCCGACCCCGCCAGTGAAAAATGCACTACGACCATCTTCAGGCAGATTCATGACTTCAATGGAGATCGGATCGCTCTTGGCGGTACCGGTACGAGGAGTGACTTGGGAGAAGAACTGGAAGAAAGGGTCTTCCATCAGGTCATCAGTGGCCGCATTTCTTGGAATGTAATCGGCACGCAGGGAAAATCCGTCAATTTTCAGCTTTCCTTCCTTGATGGGATAGGTGGCATAACGGGCAATTAAGGCACGTTCGAACGGAACACCACCCAGGTTTACTGCCTCGAATTCGGGGCGACCGGAAAGAATTGGCATTTCCAGATCTTCACGGATGAAGCCTTCAAATGACGGATACTGCATCACATCGCGAATGTTCACTTTGGTTCGACGGTAAAGATAGAAACTGACAATGACCTGCTCACCTTTGAATACCTTTGTTTTACTCGGTTCAGCTCTCAGGAAAAAGTTGCGTTGATCACCTTTCAGGGAAGGAGCGGAATCGCCTGCGCTTTTCTGGTATGCATTATCGCGGACGACTTGGACGGAGATCTCCCCTGCGCGTTCCTGACCACTTGAGATGTTCCTGATTTTCAGGGTGCCCACTTTGAGTGGTCGAAGAATGAAGGTAATGCTCTTCTCGGACTTGTTCTCAAACCGTCCATTGATATAAACGGACGAAAACTGTGAGCTTTCAAACTGGTTCATGATTTCGAAGTCTGGTGCTTCGAAACGGGGATTGAATCCCGAATCACCGGTATGAATGATCTTCAGGGAAAGTGACTCGTCTTGGGGAAGCTGGTTACGATCCACATTCGCGGTGATCGCGGCGAATGATTGGAGGGAAAGGGCAAGTCCCATCAGGGACAAATAGAGCGATTTACCAATCTTTTTCATTCTGTTGCTCCCGAACTTTGCGTTCCTTCATCTTCCGCTGGTAAAGCTGTTTCTCGCGGTCGGATAGGTCATTCATGATACTCTCAGCGACTTCCTTTGACAATGTTCCGCTTTTGAATTCGCGCTTTCCTTCTTCCGGGCGTTGTTTTCGGTTTCCATTTTCATTTTCCTCGGGGGATTCCTCTTTCTTTTTCTGGTCTTTCTTTTCGGAATCCTTCCCTTCGCCCTTGCCGCCGTCCTTTTTCTCCTGATCTTTCTTTTGTTTTTGTTCTGATGCTTGGAGAAGTGCCTGTCTGGCCTTTTTTTCGAGATCCGGTTGTTTCGAGATTTTCGCCATTTCGACTGCGTTGGTCAGCTGGTGAAACGCTTCGTCAAAATTCTGGTTCTGCTTGTGCACCAGCCCCTCATTGTAAAGTGATTTTGCAGCAGTGGCATAATCCCCATCATTCAGCGCTTTTTTGGTGGTTTGACCGAAGTGATGGATCGCATCTTCGTCTTTTTTCGCTTTAGCGAGAGCAGTCGCATGATTGAAGTCGATCATGCTGTTTTCAGGGTCAGCTTCCCTTGCGGAGTCGAATACCCGGACCGAATCTTCGAACTTGCCCTTCTCGTATTCACCGACGGCGCGACGGTTTTTCCAATAACCTCCGAAGGTGTCAGCATGAGCGGAATGGTTTAAGGAACCACCGAATAGAAGAGCCAAGAGCAAAAACAAGCGTTGATGACTGACCGAGAAGGCAATCATCAGGAAAAGGATTCCGATTGCGAGGAAATACTGGTACCGATCAATCCTAGTCACTTGACGTTGTTCGTTCGTGGAATTGCGATGGTGCGAGAGCAATTGCTTGGTCAGGATGTAAGCCGCATCGTCGGTATTGCTCAATTCAAAGAATTTTCCATCAGCGGCAGATGCGATTCGGGAAAGCAGATCGCTGTTGGTGCGGGAAAGAACCGTTTTGCCGGAACGGTCTTTCTTGTAGGTCTGAAGAACACCATTTTCTCCACGCATCGGAATCGGCGAACCTTCCCGTGTACCGACGCTGAATGCAAAAAACCCTGCGCCGAATTCCTTGATGGCTGTGGCGACCTTCATCGGGTCTTTTCCGTAATCCTCGCCATCAGAGATCAAGACGATCGCTCTTGAGGTTTTCCTGTTGTCACTTCCTCCACGTTCGAATGCTTTTACTGCAACCGACATCGCTTCATCGATTTCGGTTCCTTGCTCCAAAATGGCGGTCGGATTCAAACTGTCAACCACTTCGCTGATGTAGCCAAAATCCGTAGTGAGGGGAACAGCAAGAAATGATCTTCCTGCAAACCCGATCACTCCAACGCGATCATCGGAAAGTTGAAGCAATGTTTTCTTGATGAATGTTTGTGCGCGCTGAAGGCGACTCGGATTCACATCCTCTGCCAGCATGCTGTTGGAAAGGTCGAGTGCGAACAGGATGTCCATGCCCTTGCTCTCGATCACTTCTTCGTGTTCTCCCCATTGAGGACGGAGAAGGGACAGGGTGACAAAGAAGATTCCGATTGCAGTCAGGATCCAGCGGATCTTCTGTTTACGTTCAGAAAATTCAGGAATCAGAACGGACCAGTGCTCTTTACTGATCCAGGATAGCAGTGTTTTTCGACGCAGATTCTGCCAGTGCCAGACCGCAACTACGATCAGTATTGCGGAGATCATAACCCAGGTATAGTGGAGAGAAGCAAAGTTCATGTCCATTGCCTCCAGATCAGAAGCGACAGCAGACGTTCAAGAAGCAGGATCAGGATTCCGAAAAGCAGGGGCTTTGTGAATTCCTCCTGATAGCGG
>JBEIKL010000258.1:0-2686 GCA_040379745.1 Bdellovibrionales bacterium
CTCGGATCGAACGCTCCGTTCATCGGACTGTTCGGAACCGTACTCGGAATCATTCAAAGCTTCGGAATTCTTTCGACTCAACAGGGTTCCGCAATGAACGCAGTGATGCTCGGACTCGCCGAAGCTCTCATTGCAACTGCGGTCGGTTTGTTTGTGGCGATTCCAGCCGTGGTCTCATTCAACTATTTCAGCCAGAAAATGCGGAATCTGACCATCGAAGCCCAATCGCTCAGAGACCTGTTCATTTCCAGAAAGTGACCTGATAAGGGGGATTTATGGCAGGAAAAATCGGTTCCGGTTCCGGTGATGAGGAGTTTTCCTCGATTTCAGAAATCAACGTCACACCATTTGTCGACGTGGTGTTGGTGTTGCTGGTGATCTTCATGGTTACGGCTCCCATGCTCGTACGTGAACAGATGAGCGTTAATCTTCCGAAGGCGCAAAGCGGTGAGAAATCGGTTTCCGAGCAGATCACCATTGTGATTGAAAAAGAGGGAAAAATCACCATTCAGAAAAAACCGGTTTCTTTCGAGCAGATTGATGGCGAGATCAAGTCGTTGATGCAGGCTAGTCCGAATGCACAAGCCGTGATCAGTGCCGATCAGGAATCGAAACACGGGGATGTGGTCCGTGTGATGGATCTGGTGAAAAAAGCCGGCTTGACCCGTTTTGCAATTCAGATCGAAAGGCAATGACCATGGAACCCACTTTGATCGATGTGAATGTTTTTATCGCTATTTCTTTCATCTATGCCGTCCTGATGGGGACTGCGGCGTGGAGCAAGTTGAAATCATTCAGCACACCCGAGTGGTTCATCAAACAATTCGAGAACACAGTAATTGCAAAGTTTCCGAAAGGACCAGTACTGGCTTATTGGTCGATCGCACTTTTCGAGGCGGTCCTCACGATCCTGTTCATCCTGTCACCGGTGTTTCCATTCCTGAATCAGTACGCGCTTTCCGCTTCGTTGTACCTGTTCGGTGGCCTTTGCTTAGGTTTGAGAATCGTCAACGACTATCAGGGCTCGGTGAACATGTTTGTTTATTTCGCGGCAACTCTCATTTCACTGCAAATGGTGAGATGATCGTCCTGATTGATTCCACAAAAGTGTCACTGGAATTCAGACAAGGCACATAGCGGAATTCTTCTCCTCCCGACTTCAGGAACAGATCACGGTAACGGATCTGGATTTCTTCCAGTGTTTCCAGACAATCGGCGGTGAAGGAGGGCGACACGACAATGATCCTTTTGATTCCTTTTTTTGGCAACTCCATCATTTCCTGATCCGTATGAGGACCGATCCATCGGATGGGACCGAGTCTGGATTGGAATGTCGTGATCATCCGGTCAGCTGGATATCCCAAGGTTTCTTGCAGCAAGCGTGAAGTTTCCAGACACTGATCCTGATAATCCGTTTTATTTGCTGTTTTATTCAGCTGTTTTACCGGTACTCCATGATAACTGAGAACGATCCGATCGGGCTGAAAGGTTTCAGCCGCGGTCTTGATCTTCTCACTCAGGGCTCCGATGAATGATGGGTGACTATGAAAACTCTCAATGATCCTTCCGGAAATCCTGCCATTGAATCGTGATAATTGTTCATTGAATTCATGAATGGCTGACTCGGTTGCGGAAAAGGAGTATTGGGGATAAAGCGGAAGGAAGATGATGTGGTTGACCGCCTGTTTTGTCAGTTTCTCGATCGCATCCTGAATGGAAGGTTTGCCGTAGCGCATTCCGAGTTCCACTGGAATGGGCAATTGCGCTCTGAGTTTGTGCAGTAGATTCTGTGAATGAAAGAGCAGTGGGGCTCCATCTTTGGTCCAGATGCTTCGATATGCCTCAGAGGATTTTCCTGAGCGGGTATTCAGGATGATGCCATTCACAAATGGATAGCGGATCATCCATGGAGCATCAAAAACGAAGGGGTCGTTCAGAAACTGCTTCAGGTAGCGTTTCACATCCTTGATTTCAGATGATTCCGGGCTTCCCAGATTGCAGATCAGCAATCCGATGCGTTTTTGAAAATGGGGATGCATCCGTCATGTATATAGTCGTAATGACGAAATCGCCAGTGATTTTAAAGAGATGCGGGGTTTCCTTCGGCGTCCTGCACTTCTTCGGGAGTGCCGGTGATCCCCGGAGACCGTTGGGCATCCAGATAGTCGGCAAGGATCGGCTCGCGAATCAGATTTCCATTTTCAGGAGTGCTGATCCGGGCAAAGGCCATCAGTAAAAGGGTTAAAGGAAAATACTTCATGCTTACGTACCGCTTTCACGGCGAAGGTGCCGTATCTAAAATTTTAACGATGACCCCTTGGGGAGTCAAACGCTGAAATGATCGATTGAAACGATTGAATGACAGGATTATGACGCTTTTTTGCCTGGTTTTGCAATGTCTTTCACCCAGATCTCGATCACTTTCGCCGCTTTCTGGGGATTCTTGCCGATACTCTGTTGGATCAGTTCGGTAAGCTCATGAACCGATTTCCTGGAAAAGTTCTTCGACTCATCCTTCGAGCCGTCTGAACCGGCAGTGTCAGGCGCTTTTGGAAACACCTTACGCTGCTTCATTGTCATTGTTCCAGTCGTTGCTGATTGCCGTGAACGAGATCTTGTCATTCTTGATTTCCTCGATCTTGTCTTCACTGACCGGAGACATGAACACCTCATCGTCGATCAGAGA
>JBEIKL010000259.1:0-2677 GCA_040379745.1 Bdellovibrionales bacterium
AGCGCCTTGGCTTTTTGCTGGATACATTAATGGTCTTAGATCGACGCCATTTTCATAGAAAATATCAGCCTGAGAGGGAAGTGAAGTAACCAGTGATATTGCCAAAATGAATCTTTGAAAAAATCCAATTGCACCTACATTAAAAAGCATAGGCGAATCTTACATATCCCGACTAATATAGTCAAGATAATTTCTATTTTTGCACAGATATTTAAATGATTTTCATTCACCCACCATCCCCCAAACTGAAGGACGGTGGGTGTCTTTACAATATTTCTTCAGATAATTTAGTAATACACGAACGAAGAAGGGAAGGGGAACTGTTCGGAGGCGCCCTACTCCATGCGTTTGATCGAAGCATTGACCAGTACCTTCACGAAGTGTTTGTATTCCTCTTTGGTCATTTCCGGCCCGTATTCGAATCGGGCGCGGACGAATTCAAGCACAGACGGTTCGCGGAAGTGTTCGATGCGTTTCTTCTTTGCTGATTGGGCTACCTCGTAAAACGGGAGTTCCTCAAAAAGCGATAACTGTAATTCAGTTGATGTTGATTTGCGATTTTGCATCTTTCCTCCTGGAACTGCACGGACCAAAAGCACGCCGTGCTCAATGCTGTGTGAGTCCTTCACACACCTAGATCAATTGCGAATTCGATGCCAGAGGATGGGCCCCGGTTCTTCACTGAAGAAAGGGGTATAATGCGTTATAAGCGCGCCGTAGGCCACGTTGGAATCGGTGATGGCGACTGGGATCATTCCGTAACCGGTAAAAATTTCACCAAAACCGACCAATTTACGGCAATTTTATGATCAAGTGAGCCGTGAGAAGGCGCAATAAAACGATCGATTAAAAGGGGGCTGGAACCGTTGATCGACGCTTCACCTTGAAGCCGTTATTCACGACATAAGAAGGATTCAGGATCACCACCAGTACTTTCTCAAAACGACTAAACCCGTTTTTTCTCATGCGGAGCGTGGCTTGGTGTTGGAGCTCTCCGATTAGGGATCCGATGGTCGAAGTGGATAGTAGATCCTGAATGCTGGGTTGTTCCGCCACGGCTTCCATTCCGTATTCCCACGCAACCGATTGAAAGGTCGAGAAAAGGAACGACTGAAGCGGAGTTGCATCCTGACTGCGGACGAGATTGTAATACACGGCACCCGCAAGCGGATGTCCGGCGTTGACCCACCAGCGATCCTTGTCCCAAACCGGTGGTTGGGTATAGGCACGCTTCAGGTTTTTCAGGCCGTCTTTCAATGGGTCTTCAGGCCATTGGGAAATCGAGGAGGGGAGTAGGAGGAGGATGCCGAGTCCAGCCAACTGAGGCACTTCTGCAATCAAGAATCCCCGCAGGAATTTCACCCGGAATGTCTGATCTTGATTGCGGAGGATGATTTCCCCTTCTTCACTGGAACGGTGTTGCTGATGCCAATCGATGAAGTAGTCGAAGTCTTTCTCATCGCCAGAGGCAACGGTCTTGCGATCGAAGCAAAGATTCACCCCATCATTGGTGAAGACGGACGGACTCAATTCCTGAAGCCCCTGCAGTTTGGTTTTGAGAACCATGTCCTCGCTCAGTTGTTTCTGAGTGAAACAATGGGTCTGGGCAAAGCTGGCAATGGGAAGGAAGAAAAGAATCAAGACCAGGTGCTTCATGGATTCGCACCCTAGCAATGAGTCTCGGTTCGGACCAGTTAGGTTTCTTTAACTTCTACAGCCCCCTTAAATATCGCTGACATCCTCGTTAAAATGGGTTTGCCATTCCTGAATGATGCTTTCGTCCAATGCAGTTGGAAACGCATGATAACGGGGTTCTTTGAATTCGCCTTGGATCAGAAGTTCTGCACAGAGGTTGTGTGCGTAAAAAATCGGATCCAGGTATTTCATCAGGGTCGGGTTCCGAAGAGAGAAGTTCAAGGCCGAACCTGAAAACAACAGGCGTTCCTTGGGGAAAGAGCGACCAAATTCGTTTTCTGCGCCCATGTTGGCCAGATGGATGTGCGCGGGAATATCGTTCGGTGAGATGATTTTTTCAAGAACGGACGGGACGCCAGTGCAGGTGACGATGGCATCAAAACCAGAGATGTCCTTCTTGAGTCGGGAAACTTCTTCGGGTTGACATAAATCGTAGGTCGGTGTGTTTTTTGACATCAAGGCCTGCAGTTTGTTCGAGTCGACTTCTGCGACCGCAACCTCTGCGCCATTTTGTTCCAAATACTTCGTGACGCCCATGCCGATCTTTCCATGGCCGAAAACCAGGAAGCGACGACCTCGGACGGATTCACCGGTTTGTTCCTGCATGGCGCGAATGAATGCTTCACCAGTACCGTAAATACATTCGAAATTCTTGAGGCGTGAATCATCGACGCTGACCACCGGACAATTCAACTCACGCTGGGATTTGAAAACTTCGGTTCCGCTTTGTGTGAGCTCGACAATCCCTTGGGTGACTCGGATGTTTTTCATTTGTAAGGATCTTGCGGCGCAATCCAGGACGATGTCGAATTCACCGGAAATCTCGGAATAGTCCTTGATGAACCGAATGCCGGAAGCTCTCAGAATCGAGTCGATTTCTTCCTGATACGGCAATTGAAACAGGTCAAAAGCAGTCACGGTCAGGTCCGCGCCGGCACGAATCAGGGGCTCAAGTTTCAACAGGGTTTCATAACTGTTCACC
>JBEIKL010000260.1:0-2659 GCA_040379745.1 Bdellovibrionales bacterium
ATTGGTGTGAAAGCGTGATGCAGCGACCGTGTAGTCGTGACTGTAGCTCGGGCTGAGAATATTCGAGTAGTCGTACTCACTCATCGGGACAGAAACAAAGCGATAGTCCCAGCCTTTGCTTTCCAAGTTCTGAACGAATGCGCTGAGTTGGCTCTGTAGGGATGCACGGATGTTCTGCATTCCTCCGTCCGAGCTCACGCCTAAGAGAATGTCCACTCGAGGTGGGAGGTTCACTCCACCGGCTGCGGTCTGATTCGAGACCATCACGGAAGGCGTGAACGCCTGGGGCCCACACGCGGTGAGGGTCAGTGCCGGCAAAAGCAAGAATCGGAACAATGAAAACTGTTTCATAAGATTTTCTCTCTCCTGTTCCAGTAAGCAAGCATCGGGCCAGAACTGCTCTTGTGATGTCTGACGAAAAAAAGCATCGAATTTCAATGGCTTCCACCCCGAGTGAAAAAAACCGATACAGGTGGGTGTTCGCTGTTTTGCCAAGAATGGTGTCAGGGTGTCTATCCTTTTGACACTCAGGAACAGGGTGTAAAGAATTTTTGAGGCTATTCCGATAAAATACTGAGTATGTCTTATGAGGCGCTGACGCGCGACCTGAATACGATTTTGAACTCGTTTCTCGACCTGATCGGTTGTGATGCGGGCTCGATTTTCACTCTGCAGAAAAACCTGCAAGGTGAAGATGTTCTCGTATTCAAATCCATGATCACGCGCAGTCGCAACATCCATGCGGTACCGGAACAGTTGCGTTCCTTGGTGTTCCGACTGGATGAGACCACGCTCGTCGTAAAAACAGGACTTCACCGGAAAGCCTTCAATGAATCCAGTCAGCCCGTTGCGGCTGATGGGGTAACAGAAGAGGCCAATCCCGGATTGAGTCTTGCCGACCGCTGGAACGATGTCGTCGACGGGTACATCACCAGCAACATCCTGTCCGCACCTCTGATCACGCCAAGGGGTGATCTCGTCGGTGTCGTACAGTTGATCAACAAAATTCCATTTGATTGCGAAAATCCTGCCACCTTCGACGAAAAAGACGAGCGTCTTTGCGCAGTGGTTTCTGCGCAGGCGGCACTTGCCATTGAGAACAGCACGCTCGTTTATGAGCAGGAGAAAATCCTGGAAGGATTCGTGAATGCTTGCGTGACCGCGATCGAAGCACGTGACCCGATCACTTCCGGACATTCGCAACGGGTCTGTGACCTGACTCTGAATCTCGCCGAAGGGGTGAACCGTGAATCGCGCGGTCCGCTTGGTTTTGTGAAATTCAATCCGATGCAGATGCGGGAAATCCGCTATGCAGCGATGTTGCACGACATCGGCAAGATTTCCGTGCGTGAGCATGTTCTTCAGAAAGAGAAGAAGCTTTTCCCATGGGAACTCGAAGTCATTGAAATGCGCTTCAAGATGATGAAGGTGGCGGTCGGTCACCAGTTGTCGTCGGAGAAGGATCAGCTCGAACGGGCACGCCGTTTGCGTGAACTCGATCGTGCCCTGAGCCTGATCAAGGAAGCGAACGAGCCGAACCTTTTGCCCAAAGAGGTTTCCGAGGGAATCACCGAGTTGACGAAGATGCAGGTCCAGATCGGCGATGGCGAATATTGCTGCGCCCTTCACCAGTTTGAAAAGGATCGTCTTTGCATCAAGAAAGGTTCACTCAGCAAGGAAGAGCGTGTGGAAATCGAGAAGCACGTGTCTTTCAGTTACGAGATCCTCAAAATGGTTCCGTGGGGCAGGGGGCTCGAGAAGGTTCCCGATATCGCCCATTACCATCACGAAAAACTGGACGGAACCGGGTATCCCGACGGAGTCAAGGCACCGCAGATTTCCACTCAGAGCCGGATCCTTGCGATCTGTGACATTTACGATGCATTGACTGCGAAGGATCGACCGTACAAGGCGGCCGTTTCGAACGATGTCGCGCTGGCGATTCTCGAGGATGAGGTCAAGTCGGGCAAGCTCGATGCCTTGCTGTACAAGCTGTTCATCGACACCAAGGCTTACGAATTGCCATTCATCCCGGGCGTAAAGACCGCCAAAAAAGTGGCGTAATCCGCCGATCATTCCCCCATTCCATCACCGGATTAAAGTTCAGAGCCGATCTGCCGAAAAGCAGATGTGGACTTGCGTAAGGTCAATTGGAAAAAAGGTTTCAAGATCGTTGCTGCGGCGGTGGGAATCACGGTCACCATCGGTGTTGCCATTGCCATTGCGGTTCCGGTTTACGCTGAATTCAAGACGTCTTTCGCCATGAAGGACTTCCGCAAATACGGTGTGATCGGCGCCTATCGCCACCACTATCACCATTTCTTCGAAAAAGTGGACAATCTGGCCACCGCCGACTTGCAGGAGGAAAAACTCCTCCGTGAACTCGCATCGACGAAACGGGAGCTCGAAATCGAGCGTTCCAATGCCTCCGAATCGGAGCAGAAAAAGGATTCTCACGCGGTAGCAGGCAAGCTGAAGAAGCAAGCCGGTTCGCACTTGGCACGAGTGCCGGATGCGATTTCCTATCGTTCACCGAAGAACATGCAGACCCACCAACTGATGGTGTTGGGCATGGAGTACTTCCGCAAACACGATTACGAAAAATCAGCGGTGATCTTCCACGATCTGATGACTCGGAAGGACGAAGTCGCGTACCAAC
>JBEIKL010000261.1:0-2641 GCA_040379745.1 Bdellovibrionales bacterium
AGATCTTTTGAAAGCCGCACGGGTGGATGAATCCCGTGAAATCTCGATTCAGGCCGCGGTCGATCAGCATCTCAAGGATCTGGGCAAAGACAGCAGTGATCGCAGTGTGGTGTATGAAAACGCGCAAGCACGCGAACGCACACAAATCCTTTTCGACATTGCGAATGAAAAGCAGGGTATCCTCGTGGGCACCGGCGATCTTTCCGAATTGGCGCTGGGGTGGTGTACTTTCAATGCCGATCAAATGGCCCATTACGGTGTCAACGCCGGCATCCCGAAAACCGTGGTGAAAAAACTGGTCGCCTGGTTGGCCGAACGGGTTCGCGCTGAATCCGCTGAAGAAGCCCGCTTGTTTGAAAAGATCCTCGCTCTCCCGATTTCGCCGGAACTGTTGCCTCCTTCCGCCGACGGAACGATTGCGCAAGAAACCGAAACCCTGATCGGTAGTTACGATCTGCATGATTTCTTCCTGTACCATTATTTGCATTCCGGGTTTTCGAAGGAAAAGATTTTTGCTTTGGCCGAAGTGGCATTTGCCGCTCAACCGGCGATGCTGATGCAATTGCAGAAGGCGATCGATATTTTCTTTTCCCGCTTCTTCACCCAACAATTCAAACGCACGACGCTTCCTCCGGGGCCGAAAGTCTTCAAGGTCAGTCTTTCGCCTCGATCGGATTTGCGCATGCCGGACGAGATTTCATGAATTCTTCGGAGTCTCACTTTCTCCCATTCATCCGCGGTGAAAAACCGGCGCTCGTGATTGTCGAATCCGATCGTTTCCTGGCCGTAATCGAGGAAAAACCATTGGTAGAAGGGCATTGCGTGGTTTTTCCCAAAAAAGTCCAAGACACATGGACTGATTTGTCCGATCAGGATCTTTCTGATCTGATGGTCTTTGCAAAACCGATCGCACAGTCGATCCAAAAAACCGTGCCTTGTGTGAAGGTGGGGATGGCGATGATCGGTCTGCAAGTCCGTCATGTGCACATCCACTTGGTACCCATCCATAGCGCCGATGATCTGAACTTCACGCGCCCGAAACTGACTATCACTGAAGCGCACTTAAATGCGATGGCCGTTCGAATCCGACAAAACCTCACTTGATTTAAAGTCTTTTTACTTGCCCCATTTTTCTGGTAGCCCCCGAAAGTTCGGTGTTATCATGGATCTATGCTGAAACTCCCTGCGTTTTCACTCGCCAAGACATTCAAGAAAACCAAGATCAAAAAAATTGCTGTACTGACCAGTGGTGGCGATGCACCCGGAATGAATGCAGCGATTCGTGCAGTAGTGCGAACAGGGATCGCCCACGGAGTTGAAGTCTTTGGCATTCAACGTGGCTATGCCGGATTACTTGAAGAACAAATTCAGCCGATGAATCCTTCATCCGTGGCAAACATCATCCAGCGCGGCGGCACGATTTTGAAAACTTCGCGTTGTCCTGAGTTCCATGAAAAAGCGACTCGTAAAAAAGCATTCGAAATTTTGAAAAAATTCCAGATCGATGGTCTGGTCGTGATCGGTGGCGATGGATCGTTCCGGGGGGCCGGAGCACTTCATCAGGAATGGAAAATGCCGGTAGTCGGTATCCCTGGCACGATCGATCTCGATGTGCCGTACACTGACGACACGATTGGATTCGATACGGCTGTGAACACCGGGATCGAGCTCATTGACAAGATTCGCGACACTGCATCTTCACACGACCGCATTTTCCTGGTCGAAGTCATGGGGCGCCACTGCGGCATGATCGCTCTTCACACCGGGATCGGTGCCGGTGCCGAAAGCATCTTGGTTCCCGAAGTGAAATTACCGAAAGAAAAAGCCGTCGATGAAATCTGCGCCAGCATTGATCGCGGTGTCCGTCGCGGTAAAACCAGTCACATCATCGTGGTGGCCGAAGGGTGTTCGTTCGGTGGAGTGACAAAACTGGCCGGGATGCTCGAAGACCGGGGTTATGATCCGCGCATTGCGATCTTGGGTCACACTCAGCGCGGCGGCAGTCCCAGTGCGCACGATCGATTGCTGGCTTCCACACTCGGTGCCGTATCCGTGCATGCATTGTTGAGTGGAGTGAAAGAGGGAATGATCGGCGTGCAGACCGATCAGGTGTCGCTCGTCAGCTTCAAGAAGATCAATGGCCGCAAGCCAAAGTTCTCGGAAGACTACCTCAAGATCGCCAAGACATTGGCTGTTTGATCGCCTAATCACAATCAACAAACATTGAGTTCTCTTTGAGTGTTCGTGATGAAAAGATTTTTTCATCACCAAATCATTAAGGAGGATTCGTGAAAAGCAAATACATTAATAGTTCAATTTTATTTTTGGCGACAGTTTCCGTGTTGAGTACAGGTTGCGGTGCTGATCTACCGAGTTTGACAGACGCATCAAGTGGTGGTGACACCACCACAAACGGTTTAAGTGCTGCGGTTTCGACCATTACCACTCAATTGAGCGCTGTCGCTGGCATGAGTGATTATACCACGTTTGCCACAAACAACGCCAATGCCCGCATTTCAGCTAATGCAACGACTATGATGGCCGCACCGAATTTCGGTTCGGATTGGACCACCTCACTGACCGGTTTGGGTGATCCTCGAGTCAGTGGTTCCACAAGTATTTCACCAAAAGATTTCATGGG
>JBEIKL010000262.1:0-2610 GCA_040379745.1 Bdellovibrionales bacterium
AGACTTCCACTCTTGAAGGGTCATTCCAAATTTTTTCGCCTCAAACCAATACTTGAACATCACCGCACGAGGCAATCCATTCACGGTGGCGATTCGATTCGGCTCAAGACACGAATCATTCAAGTGGACCTCCATCATCCAATCATAAGTAGAGGATGCGAATCGATCCGCGCTCTCAAGATATTCAGTTCCATAAAGGCCCCTTCGAAACCGCTTCAAATGAAACCGGGTTTTATTTCCCATGATGAACTGATTCCAATCTTCTTGGGAAACCGTTCCAGAGTTCACATTTTTGAGTAATATTTCTTTCTTACCGTAATAGAATAAAACATTTCGGGGTTTCTTCTTTCCAGCAATAATCATTCGCGCCGTATCATCTTGACTACATGAATCACCCCTCTGTTCTGAAAAGGGAATTCGATCCACCACCGAGACCGGGTTCTGCAAAGCAAATGCGAATAAAAGCATCATTAGCTTCATCCTTGAACGGATCGGCATTTTTGACCCAATTCTTGAGTTGTCAGGGTTTTGACCAGGTGCTATATAATAAAGTTCATGGAAGTCCTGAAAGTCAATTATCAAGGTTCCGGTGCTGCCGAACGCTTCTGTGAGTCTCTCAAAAACACCGGTTTTGCTGTCATCACCCACCACCCGATCCCGATGGATCTCGTGAATCGCGTCTACCAACACTGGGCCGATTTCTTCAAATCCGAAGAGAAATTCAACTACAAGTTCGATCCTGCGAAACAGGCTGGATATTTTCCGTTCCGCACTGAAAACGCGAAGGACAACCCGGTCAAGGATTTGAAAGAATTCTTTCACATCTATCCCCGTTCCGAACTGCCGGAGTCCTTGAAGAAGGATACCTGGGATCTGTATCAACGATTGGTGAAACTCGGTTCAGAGCTCCTGAACTGGATCGAAGCCGCGTCACCCGTCGATGTGAAGAGTAATTTTTCCATGCCCTTGTCCGACATGATCGTGGATTCGTCTGAAAACCTGCTGCGCGTGCTTCACTACCCACCACTGCTTGGAACCGAAGAACAGGGCGCGATCCGCGCGGCCGCTCACGGAGACATCAACCTGATCACGCTTCTTTGCTCCGCTACCGCTGCGGGACTACAGGTTCAGGATGTGCACGGAAAATGGCATGATGTTCCGTGTGATCCGGGCAGCATCGCCATCAATGCGGGCGACATGCTCGAGCTAGCCTCAAAGAACTTCTACAAATCGACCACTCATCGCGTGGTGAATCCGATCGGCGAAGAGGCGAAACTGCCTCGCTATTCGATGCCACTCTTCCTGCATCCCCGTCCAGAAGTCGTATTGAATGAAGGCGTGACCGCAGGACAGTTCCTGAAGAAACGCCTGAATGAAATCGGACTGATGAAATAATCGGCCAGACCGATTCAAACAAAAAAAGGCTTCGCCGGATGGGCGAGGCCTTTTTTGTTTTCACTCAATTTTAAATTGCAATCACTTGGCTCCGAAACCGGACAGTTCCTTGCTGTACCATTGCTTCAGGATTTCTTTCGAAGTCTCCGGTGTCGTTCCCCAGTAAGCGGCGATATCGACATTCAGCTCTTCCAGCGGTTTTATGCTCACGGTCTGAACCGCTTTCTCAATCAGTGCGTTCGCCTTTGCCGGATTCACTCCGAAGAGTTTCTTCGCAGTTGCCTCTGCATCCGCATCGGTTCTCACCCGATCCCGGGCCAATACCGCCCAATCCTGAAGGGTCTGACTGATCAGGATCCCCTTGTCCTCAGCTAATGCGTGGCGTTGGGCGAAGTCCTTGCCCACTCGAATCGCAATTTCTTTTTCACGGATTGCTGCAGCGGAAATCACATCCACTGAAACTTCCGTAGATTCCTGTTCATTCAATGCGTATCCGAACTGATCATAAAGGATGCCGGTTGGGCTCAACCATGCATATCCCCAATAACTACGGTAATAGCCGTACGAATCGGTGTAGGTCCAGTAGTCGTAGTACATGGTGTTGTACCCGTAGTAATACGGATCATCATTGGCCTGGATTTTAGCGCCATTCGCATAGAAATTGCATCCCGCCGTCGGGTAGCCGCCACTGCAATAACGACCGTAAACATCGTACCAACCGGTGCGGTAATAGTTACCGCCGTTGTACGTAGTGGTTGAAACCGTTCCGTAACAACCCGTCAGTGATAAAAGCAAACCCGCCAAGCCTGTCCATCGAGCCCATGTTTTCATGGGGTCTGTCTATCGCGGTTCCGGACCGAATCAAAGTCAAATTTTATGAAGATCCTCGAGAACTTCTTTCATCGGTAGCCCCACCACGTTGGTGTAACTGCCATTGATTTTCTCAATCAGGACCATGCCATAGCCTTGGGCCGCATAGGCTCCCGCCTTGTCCATGCTTTCACCCTTGGAGAGGTAGAACTCCTGATCGACTTTACTCAACTTTCTCATGGTGACCTGGGTCTTCACCACCTTGGAAACGGTCTTCACGACTTTGCCCTTTGAAACCTTGGCAAGAGAGTAACCGGTCAGAACCGTATGGGTTTTCCCTTGGATTGCAGAAATCATCTTGAGGGCGTCTTTTTCATCCACCGGTTTTCCCAAGATCTTGCCTTG
>JBEIKL010000263.1:0-2609 GCA_040379745.1 Bdellovibrionales bacterium
ACCGCTTCGTTGAAGGCGGGGATTCAATTCAGTTCTACCCGTTTCCATGAGTACGATGTTCTCCCGTTGATTCAATTGCCCAAAATCCTGAAAGAGAAAAAGGTTCCGTACCTTCCCAATGTCAAGCCCTTGCTCGAGATCGAATCCGTGATGCCGGATCAGTTTCAGATCTATGAGGCACCACCGTTGCGCGCGAATTATGTAATGCACGAAGCAGCTCACGTCTTGGCAAGGACTCTTCGGGTGAAGTATCTGGGCGAACTGATTTTGGTGCCGGTATCGGGCGGTGCTCGGGTTCAGTCCGAACGTCAACTGGCTCTGGGAATCATGATGGAAGAGGCCTTTGCCAATGCGGCGGAAACCCTGTTGAGTCTTGCCGCCACTAGCGCCATTCATGATGAGTTTGTCATGAAGAACGCCTATGTGCACGAGCAGCCTGAAATGCGCGGACGTTTGCGGACTGCTGTGGCGAAGCTTGGATTCGATCCGGTATTCAAAGTCGTGTTTTATTCCTTCCTGCACTCGAATCTCCTCAAAAGGAAAATCAATCCGAAAGATCTCGATCGGGTTTTTCGTTTGTCTCTCGGTGGGAAGGCGCAAACCAAGAATGCAGGGCCCAAAACATCCAATCAAAAAGGGGCGCCCACTCCTGGCTCCGCATCTTCCATTGATCCGAAACTTCAGAAAGACCTGCGGGAGATCTTTCACGGCGGTTTCGATCTGGATCCGATGTTCACCGGACTAACCAGTTCATTTTGTTTGCGGTTCATGGGGATCAAGACTCCGTTGCAGAACCTCTTTGATTTTGACTTCATGGCGCGTATTGAATCCAGTCCGGCGCACCTGCAATTGATCGATGCGTATTCCGCTCTGATGGAAAAAGGGGTCTGGAATGCGTGATCGGAATCTTTTGATCGGGCTATTGGCCGGACTGTCGACCGGTTTTTTTTGGGGGATCCCCTTTTTGGCCCCACAGATTCTGCCCGGTTACTCAGCGATCGAGCTCGCATTCGGGCGCTTCTTCTTTTTCGGTGTGATCAGTTTTGTGTTCATCAAGCCGGTTTGGTCCATCTTGAGTCGGATGAGCTGGATCAATCTCGGAAAACTCTTTTTGCTCTGCGCTTCCGGGTTTTGGTTTTATTCAATCGTGCTTTTCAGTGGTGTTCAGGCGACCGATGGAATCATTTCCTCCCTGATGTTGGGATTATTACCCATCACGATCCCGCTATTCACTCGGGGAAGAAAACACAGTGGCTTTTCGTTTTTCTTCGGGCTCTCGGTTTTGCTCTTGGGTCTTTTGAACTTGGTTTTTTATCCTGTGTTGATTGGTGAAAAGTCTGTGCATTCCCCGTCTCTCGGTGGGGCAATTTTGTTGTTGTTTGCGCTGGCCCTTTGGACCGGATTCGCCATCAAGAACACCCGTTTCCTGCAACGGAACACCTGGATTCCCCGCAAGGATTTTGCCAGTGTGATGGGGGTGGTGTCGATCCTCAGTATCCTGCCGTTCTTTCTTGTGAAGGTGGATCTGGTGGAGTTTGTGCACCGGGATCGGTTCGGTATTTATCTGGCGATCTCGACTGCGCTCGGATTCGGATCGTCCTGGTTGGCGAATTGGCTTTGGAACATCTGCTCCTCGAATTGCCCGCCAGAAATTTCAGGGCCATTGATCGTGTTTGAAACTATTTTCGGTTTGCTTTACACGTTCGCCTACGAATCCCGCATGCCCCTTGGTTATGAGATGGCATCCATCGCGTTGTTCCTCGTGGGGGTGTTGCTCACGGTCCGTTCGCAGATGCAGAAGTGATTTCAGCGATTTCTTCCAGCGAAGGCAGAGTCATTTCCAGGTCTTCATGGCAATGATCACAGTTGTTGGTGATGCGCCCGACCCACTTCGATCCCTGAACGGTGAATTGCTCGTGGCACTTTGGACATTCCCCTTTGCCGCCGGCATTTCGGACATTCTCGCCCAGTTTATCCATGCCGAAAATAAAGCTCGCCAAAAAGAATGCCGGTACCAACACAAAGTGCAGGATCGGAACAAAAATGGTCACGAATGCAAGGGTGATCAGTAATCCGAACGTCTTGAGGGCATTCTGAGTACGCTCTTTTTTGCTGAAGTGGATTTGCGTGATCGTGGCGATGGTCATCGGCAACTCGCGATTGTCGCGTGATGCCACCGGAATGGTGATTTCAATGTGAGTGGACATGAATTCAGATTACTCCGAGGAGTTGGGTTCGGCAAGAGTGGCTTGCAGTTGAAGAAGTTGGCCTTAAGTATGACCGCTCCGCCCGCCATATTTGGCTGGGATTAGGTAATCCAATCGCAAAGTCCCTTCGCGCACATCACGACCCAAAAATTCCAATTCATTCGCAAACACATACCTCTGTACCACATGGAATTCGCGGCCCCATTTCACCAGTCGACTCCAGCAAAGATGATCCCAAAACTTGCCGATGCGTTTGACTCCTTTTTGGGCACCGGTGACAGTAACAGCGATTCTACCGGCTAAAACACGCAGATAATCGGCCATGGCCTTGCGGTCGCTCGATTTGGCCAGAAGATGGATGTGGTTACCGACATTGGCCGCACGGTAAACGTGGACCTTGAA
>JBEIKL010000264.1:0-2599 GCA_040379745.1 Bdellovibrionales bacterium
TCAAACATCCTCGTACGGATGAGAGAACTCTCGATCCAAGGTGCCTCAGACACCATCGGTGATACTGAACGCAGCTTCATCGATAAAGAAATTCAAGCCCTCAAGGCTGAAACCGATCGCATCGCGAACAACACCGAATTCAACGGCACCAAATTGCTCAATGGTTCGGCTGAAATGCTCGAAATCCAAGTCGGCATCAACAACGACGCCCAACAGGACCGCCTTCGCTTCGATCCGGCCCAACAAAACGTTACCAGCAACGCACTTGGCCTTTCTGATGTGAACACCAAAGACAAGGTGAACTCACAGAACAACCTGGCCAAGCTCGATGCGGCGATCACCTCGGTGAACTCCAACCGTTCCGACCTCGGTGCGATCCAAAACAGACTCCAGTCCACGATCAACAACATCACGACTTATCGTGAGAACCTGGAAGCCGCACGTTCACGCATCAAGGATGTGGACATGGCAGTGGAAACCTCTGAAATGACCAAGAACAACATCCTCACTCAAGCAGGTGTGTCTGTCCTTGGCCAAGCCAATCAGACTCCACAGCTGGCTCTCAAGCTGCTCGGTTAATTGAAACAGAGCGGGTAACATTTTCAACTAGGTTTGGGTCATGAAGACTCAATGATACGCACACCTCGATAAGGGGTGTGTGCATCATCCCTAAACCGGAAGAATTTCACACACCCCTTCTCGACGGTGATTTTGCCCTGAGACCAATGGTTTCATGGGTAAAACTATCGACAACTGCGATCATTCGGGCTAATTATCTGAACCCAGATGTCTCGCTCTGTTTCAAAACCGGATTTCCAATACGCACGTTCCTTCAACATTTACTGGGATAAGCTGAATCAGCTTCCGCCCGAGTTGGAGGGCCTCGCCTGGAGCGATGGCAAGACCGAGGTCAACAAAGGCAAATGGCGGGACAGCTTCAAGGCTCCCACCCCGGCTGATGCTTTCCTCAATGTCGAAGTCGGCTGCAATGCGGGACACGTGAGTGTGGAGTGGGCCAAGCAAAACCCCAATCATCGCTATATCGGGATCGATTGGAAGTTCAAGATGGTCTACAAGTTCGCCGAGAAAATCGCCAAATTCAAACTCGAAAACCTCCTCGCATTCCGTGCGAATGCCGAGCGGTTGCAGTTTATGTTCGCGCCAGGGGAAATTGATTATTTGAACATGTTTTTCCCAGATCCCTGGCCCAAGAAGGCTCAGATGAAAAACCGGACGGCCAATTCCGATTGGCTAAGGTCCGTGGCTCCTCTCCTCTCTGCACGCGGTCACTTCCACCTGAAGACCGACCACGAAGAGTATTTTGACTTCATCCTCGCCAACCTCGAGGAACTGAAGGACGTTTATGACGTCATCGAGTGCACGCGCAATCTGCACGCCAACCACCCGAATCCGAAGTCCCTTCAGATTCCGGACGTGACCCTTTTCGAGCGCCTCTTCATCAAAGACGGCCTGCCAATCTATTCCGTGAAAATCAAACCGAAGCGCTAATCGCCGAAGCATACCTGACACCATTTCTATGCTTGGGGCATTGCTTTAATAACCGTAACGCACTGAGCATCAAAAAAGCGCCGGACACCTTTTAATCCTGACAATAACACTCAAGAATTATCGCCATTCGTCCGATCAGTCGGATGATGAGCACTCTGGTCGAAAAAATCATTTTCACCACTCTCGGGGCGGTCACGGCGGTGATCGTCGGATTGGCGTTCCTCCTGAACGCAGATAGGCCATCCCTGCGTCAGCCCGCTTCTCAAGCCGAACCGGTCCGTCCTGATACCTTTTATTTTTATTACTTCGACTGAAGCGCGATGCGCTTTTCCTTTTCTTCGATCCAACGGGCAAAATAGAGGCGAGACTGATTGCCCTCGAATCGAAGCACGCGCGAAGTCCAGTCCGGCAGTTCCCCCGACCGCTTCCGCGCCAACAGGTCTTCAATGAGTTTCCGTAATTCCGGTACCCGCGAACTGGCCGCACAGACTTCCATCATTTTTTCGAGCGCCATGAGCGAGAATTTTTTCCACTCGGTTTCACTCTCGTGCAATCGAACACAAGCGTTGGCAAAATCGATCGGCGTGTTCGCTTCCGCACCCGGGAATTGAACGAACAACCCTTCGACCCCCACTTTGGTCGTCACGCAGGGAACACCGAACCGAAATCCCTCCATGATCTTGCCCTTCACTCCGGCACCGAATCGCAGGGGCGCCAGATTCACGCGCGCATCCTCGAAAACCTCTTCCAGGGTGAGCGCACTGCCCTTCACCTCGAAACCGTTCCGGGCGTTGTTCCACTCCATCACTTCTTTCGGAGGATACGCTCCGTAAACACGGATCTTCGCATCCGGCAACTGCGCGCGGATCAGGGGCCAGATTTCCTTACGGAACCAACGAAGCCCATCGATGTTTGGCTCATGCCTGAAATTGCCGATCCAACAAAAATCCTTCTTCTCGGCAAAGGGCCGGCGAGATTCCTTCACCGCGATCGGACGATCATAAAAGAACGGAACCCATTTCACCTTGCCCGAACCGATGCCGAATGACTCGCGCAACAGTTGCTCCTCGAAAGAGGAAACCACAAAGGA
>JBEIKL010000265.1:0-2560 GCA_040379745.1 Bdellovibrionales bacterium
CATGAAGAATTTTCCGCAAGCATTCAGGATGGCCATGAACGCGGCGGCGAGGGCCACCAAGGGAAAGAACGGCATCATGATCCGGGTCATGCGAACGGTGAGTTCGAATTTTCCGGGCACTCCGTGATAGGCACCTGCATAGAATTCGATGATGGAATCGGCAAAGAGCATCCCGAAAAGGGCAAGCACACTGACGATGAGAAACAGGAACACGAAAACCCGAGTGGCGACTTGCCAACCTCGATCTTCTCCCCGCTCCTTCTGAACGCGAATGAACGTTGGCACCAATGCCGCACTCATCGCACCCTCAGCGAAAAGATCGCGTAGAAGATTCGGAATGCGGAAGGCGATCTGGTACGCATCGGTCGCATGAGATGCGCCAAAAAGGGCGGCGAACACCTGTTCGCGCACCAATCCGAGAATGCGGCTCAAAAAAACCGCAATGCTCATGACACCGGCTGATTTCAGAACCGAAGTTCCGCTGTCTTTTTTCGGGGAAGGATTAGCTGTTTGCAAAAGTCTTGGACAGCCATTTGCTCACGCCTTCTTCGATCTTCCCCTTGAACGGGGTTGCGAGAAGACTGAGGGAGATTTCGACTTGAAGCTGTTCGTCCTTTGCGGAAAGGGTGCCACTCGCCATGGAAGACTTGAACGTGACTTTCTTTGCCGCTTCGTCGCGCTTCACTTCGAAGCTGCCGATCGAGCTCTTGGTGAGGAAGCGATCGATGTCGCCCGCAACGGAAGCATAGATGGAATCAGCCTTCTTACCTGGTACTGGAAAATTCTTGCTGTAACTTGCCATGATTCAAGTATCACTCCATCTTTCGAGTTCTGCAAGCTCTTGTCCGATGGAGACCACGTCCTCTGGCTGGACTTTCAGTTTTTTCATCACCACCGGTACCGGCAGACGATGCGAGACCAAGCGCTGATGGCACTCGATGATGAGCACGTTCTTGCGAGGCTCCACTTTCGAACCTTCGCGGAAGAAAACGGAGTGCACGCGACCGCCGGTCAGGGCCATCAACTGGAGTGGACGCCCTTTTTCGGAACGACGGACAGAGAAGAACCAGTTCCGCACGCGGATGACATAACGGCCTCCGTGAAGGGGATAAGCGCAAACGCGTTCCGGTTCGCCATTTTCCTTCTGGAAGAAACCTTTGACTCCACGGGCACCATTCACTTCGAAATCCACTCGTTGAGTCCAACGAAGTTTTCCTGGAACTTCCATCGGAATGCGCTGATTCAACCAGATCCACGATTCCTTCTCATTGAGTGGCTCACCCACTTCGGAAAGAATCGAGGTCAGGATGTTCGCCCAATCGAAATCGGGCGCTTGTCGCGGTATGAATTCCTCGTCGACGAAGCCCGCGTAGAACATGGATTCTTCCACCCACGGATGAGAAAGAAGTTCGAACAGGAAGCGTTCGTTCGTCTGGATCCCACCGGAAATCCAAAGATCACGCATGATGCTTCTGGATGCCGTGAGGACTTCTTTCCAACTGTCGGCGAATACGGTCAGGTGACCGATCGAACCACTGTCGTTCCAGAGGATTTCCTGGCCGGGTTGATAATCCCAAACCAGACTTCCCTCGTGATTCCCCTCGTTCCATTCGGTACGGGTCGATACTTCATGGATCGCTCCCGGATGCGGAATCTTGAGCCAGGTGTCTTCGGCGAAAACCTTGAGGTTCAAACCGCAGATCGGCGATGTCGCCTGGAGTTTCGGACGATGCTTCGGCGGTTCCGCAATCAGTGCGGGTGCCAGTGCGTGCAACTGCCACTGAAGCGCTTTCGTGCGACCGACGTTTTCCCAAAGGCGATACGCAAAGTTCGGACGCGCCAACCCTTCGGTCAGATAGACTTCACGACCGTTACACATGAACACCAATCCACCGACACCGACAAAATCAGCCTTCTCCAGCGTGCGACGGGTATAGTCTTCGATTTTCGACTTGGTCTCGTTGTCGATGCTCTGGGCAGGACACACTTCGATCCAGTTCTTTCCTTCAAACGTAAGGGACGCATCCACGATCGGGAAGAATTCGATTTCACCCGACTTCAAGCGTGCAAACGGTTGGTAATAGGATCGAGGGCTTTCCAAATACTTTTCGATGAAGAGCAGAGTTTGTCCGGTGTATTCCTTCAACTGGTTCAGCCAGATCGGCACCCACTCTTGTAAATCCTCCATGCTGCGGATCACGCGCGAACCATAACCGCTGCGGGCACGGAATGCGCTTCTCAACACGAACGGCATGGTGGCGCGATTATTCTGCGCCAGCTTTCGAATGGTGTTTTCGATTTCGCGAATGGAAGTCATCGGCAATTCGCCGAAACCGAGATTCGGCACGCCCACATCTTCGGCCAGTTGGATCAGGTGATGGGTGTTCCAAAATAGATGCAGGGTTTTCGGTGCGACACTGATCGAGAACAAGCCCGCCTGTCTCGCCCACCCTTCGAATTCGGATCGCTCACTCCAAAGTGTGACGCCGGGATGCACCCACTCCGCACCGGTCTTGGCGACCCAGTACTTGAAAAGCGCTTCGAATTGCTCCTTGGCATC
>JBEIKL010000266.1:0-2556 GCA_040379745.1 Bdellovibrionales bacterium
CTAGAATGGCAAAGAGGGCTTTATGAAAAAGTTTGGTAAAATGACAGTAGCATTGAGTTTGATGTCGATCCTTTCCGCATGTGGATCACAATCCTCCCGCGATCAGGTCAGCTTCAACGCTTCCAATAACACGACTCCGGGAACCACCACTATCGGAAATACCCAGGGTCTTCCTTACGCTCCTGAGTCGGATCACAAGTTGACCGGCACCACCGGCAGCATTCCGCAAAGTGATGCCAATAACGTTCAAACTTCCATGCTCTTGAAGGTGAAAGTGACTGCGGGATCCGCAGCTTACAACACCGTGAACCCGAACTACATCAACCCCTACGGCTGTTTCCGTGTGAAAGTCACCGCTCTCATCGGAAATTCGGTGGTGACCAGAACCACTGACATCTTGCGCGTGGATGGCGTCGGCCAAAACAGCAAGTGCCCGAACGCACCGACTTCACAGATCGTTGATTTCTCCCAATACATGACCGGTTATTCCGCTCCGATTGTCGTTCGCTTCAGCAACGCGGAATATGACAACTGCTGGAACAGCACCAGCTACTACACGAACGGTGCGTTCTACGGCGGAAATTACTACGGTTGCGACATGAAACCCCTGTACCAATCCCACGCAGCGACCTTCAAAGCGACCATCCAGACCGATGGCACGTACATGGAATAACAACTTACCCAGTGTCCACTTTCAGGGGCGCCCTCTCCCCCTCAATCTCCCCACGTCCCTGAAAGTGGTTTTCAAAAATCCAGAACCTGCTAGAGTGCCACCATGTTTCTGAACCCTGAAAAACCGGCCGTGATCCTCGCTCCGATGGAAGGAATTACCGATGCGCCCTTTCGGGAATTCATCACCCGTACCGGTTATTACGATTACTGCGTCAGTGAATTCATCCGGGTCAGCGCGAACGTACTCAACACGAAAACCTTCAAGAAACACATTCCTGAACTGAACCACGAATCGCGCACCCGCGCGGGCACTGCCGTACAGATTCAACTCCTGGGTGGTGATCCGGACCGACTCGCCGAAAGCGCATCGAATGCAATCGAAGCGGGCGCAACCGGTATCGATCTCAACTTCGGTTGTCCTGCTCCAACCGTGAACCGTCACGATGGCGGAGCGACCCTGCTTCAGTATCCCGATCGCATTGAAAAAATCATCCGCACCGTGAGGGATCGCGTTCCGTCGCACTTTCCGGTGAGCGCGAAAATGCGCCTCGGCTTTGCCGATCCGGAAGCCGTCCATGAAAACGCCCGTCGTGCCGAACAAGCCGGTGCCAGTTGGATCACCATTCACGGTCGCACGAAAACCCAAGGCTACATTCCCCCTGCATATTGGAAACCGATCGGACAGGTGCGCGCCGCACTTTCGATTCCAGTGGTCGCGAACGGAGAAATCTGGACGATCGAGGATTTCCGGAAATGCCGTGAAGAAACCGGAAGCATTCATTTCATGATTGGCAGGGCGGCACTTGCCCGACCCACTCTTGCCCGTGAAATGCGAAAAGAACTGGGATTGCCCTTGAATCTGGCCAGCGACCGCGAACCGATGATCATCACCGATGGCCTGAATGCCGTGAACTGGGCTGGAATTTTCGAAGAGTATGCAAACGTGCAACCTTCAGAGAAGAGGATCAAGCAGTGGATCCGTTACCTTGCCCATCAACGCCAGGTCGCCTGGTGGGAACCGATCAAAGGTCTTGGATCGACGCCAGAAATTTTGAATTGCCTGCGGGAATTTCCGGAATCACCCTGAACGAGGATGCGATCCAGAATCGCAATGCCAGTACGTCATTCGCAAAACTGACTTTCACTTTCGGATCCCCATTGTACTTCTCGAGGGCCATGCGCTCATCGCCTGAATGATAAGACTCAAACAGGATTGCACCGAAGACGAGTGCCAACTCGGGCGACGCTGCGATCTTGCGTTTCCATGCGGGCAACTGCTCGGGGCGCACCCGAACCGGAACCTGCTTCAGGACTGAGGGGTAACAGGAAGCCAACTGTTGACGGATTTTTTCATTCTTCCGGAGGGACTCGCTCGCCACCCGATCCAATACTTCGTGGATTCCAGGAGTCGTGAGCTGAGTCATTCCGACGGCGCCAGTCAGGCTTCGGGACCCCTGACGGAAATGGGATTCCCGCCAAACCAGAGACGTGAAGAGAATCGGGTCCAGATCAAAACACTTCGAAACCCGAACGATCTGCCGGCTCAAAGCCTTGGCTTGAAGTTGGCTGAGCAATTCACGATCCGACCGCGCGGTCAGAATCGCTTCTTTGATCAGTCTTGGCTGGTTCACTTGGGATGACCACCACTGGTTGAGATAACCAGTGAACGGAGCCCCATAAACGAGCCAAAGGAAGGTGAGCACTTTAAAAAACATGCGAAACCGACCCTAACCTCGGGCATTAGGGATGCCAACCGCACCGCATCACGTTTGGAGGGGGTTTCGACGAATGGGGATGCTGATTTGGCACCAGTTTTGGAACTCTTTTTTTCGCGTAGCATTATAGCATTGCAATTCCGTAACTTTTTGGGATATGAGGCTGGTA
>JBEIKL010000267.1:0-2527 GCA_040379745.1 Bdellovibrionales bacterium
CGGAACCCGAGATTCGGCGATGTCCATGCGGGACATGATCTTGAACCGTGCCACCACGGCACGCCTCATCTCGTTTGGAATGTGGGTGATGTCAAGCAAAGTGCCGTCCACGCGGAATCGCACGCGAAAATCCTTCTCATAGGGTTCGACGTGAATGTCACTTGCGGCACGTTTGATCGCCTCAGTGAGGATCCCGTTCACGACCGCAATCACCGGTGCATCGTCGCCGGCTGCGATCTCACTCACTTCGTGGACCTGGTGCTGTTCGATGTGCTGGACTTCGGTTCCCTTTTTCACCGCAGTCTGGGAATCCCGGATGAACTGGTCGATTCCCTTGCCGATTCCCTGCGTACCGCCGTAATACTTGGTGACCGCCTGATCGAACGAACTATAGGACGTGAGCACCGCTTCGACGTTCATCTTCGTCGCAAACTTGATTGCGTCGAGTTCTTTCATCTGGGTCGGATCGGGAACCCCCACTACGATGATACCCTTGCCCGCTTGGATTGGAATCGCCTGCGACTTGCGCACAAGATCGGGTGAAATCAGCGAGATCACTTCGGGTTTGATCTCGAACTTAGACAAGTTCAAACTCTGCATCGAGAATTTCTGACTGAGAAAAAGAACAAGGTTCGCTTCCTGAATGACCTTGCGCTCGAGAAATTGGCGAATGGCATCCCCGCCGGATCTCAATATCTGATCGGCTTCGGTCATCTGTGCTTCGCTGATAAGACGTTCTTTATGAAGGAGCTCGATCAGTTTTCGAGACATTATTCATAAATTTTAATTGTTTAACTCGGGCGTAGCAACCACTAAGTGTTCAATGCCGATGAGAATGGCTCTATTTCAAGAGGCTTTTCGCCAATTTTACATCGCTGGCGATCTGCGTTTTCAGTTCATCCACGGACGAAAACCTGCGCTCGTCCCGGATGCGGTGGTGGAAACAAACTTCCAGTACCTCGCCGTACAGATCGAAGGTCTGGTCGAGAATGTGCGTTTCGATCTTGAGCGGAATCAGGCTGAGTTCGTTTTCCTGCTGAAAGGTCGGGCGCTTTCCAATGTTCGTGACACTTGGATGCGATTGTCCGCGCCAGAAAACTGACGTGGCATACACACCCGGCAAGAGCGGAAATTTTTCTTCGCACTTCATGTTCGCTGTCGGGAACCCGATGGTGCGACCGCGCTTGTCACCATGAACGACTTCACCCCGATAAAAAAACGGACGACCCAGTAATTTTGCGGCCTCGTCGAGACTTCCCGTGGAAAGTGCTTCTCGAACCAGGGAACTCGATACCACTTTTCCGTCCAGCATCACCGGCTCGGCCAGATCCAACACCACTCCGGCCTGTTCGCAGTACTGTTTCAGGAGTTCGGTGTTGCCCTCTCGCTTCCGACCGAAAGCGAAGTCCTGCCCGACGATGATCACCCGGGAGTGCAGGGCTTTCATCAGGATCTCATCGAAAAATTCCCTTGCCGTCAGCGCGGCAAAGTCGACATTGAAGGGTTGTTCCACGCAAAAATCCGCACCCAACTTTTCCAGTTGAATGCGCTTTTCCACGTAAGTCATCAGCAGTTTCATTGGAGACTGGGGTCGGAGTTCGAGCGTGGGATGCGGATTGAACGTCAGCACCACCACCGGTAACCCCCTGTTTTTGCCGTATTCCTGAGCCTTTTTCAAAATGGACTGATGGCCGAGGTGAACGCCATCGAAATTGCCGATCGCCACAACCGCTTCGGTCGGGTAGCCACTTGCAGGTGCGAGGGTTTCTGGGGCTCCAAAAAAGGTTCTCATCATGGGATTGCCTGTTTTTACACTGGATTTTCACTTTGCGACAGACTAAACTCCAAAGAGTTGATTCGGGGCCTCACGGCTTCGCGTCACACCATTTTGGCTTTGCGCGCGTGGTGAAATTGGCAGACACGCCAGACTTAGGATCTGGTACCGCAAGGTGTGGGGGTTCAAGTCCCTCCGCGCGCACCAAACTTAACACTTGATCTCATGTCATTTGATGTGGGATTAATGGAGCGAACGTTACACCTGACGTTCCCGTAACTGGAAATTGGAAAGCTTGAAAAAGCACCGGTAATTCAGATGCGATTTAAATGTGCCCAGGTGGCGGAATTGGTAGACGCACTCGTTTCAGGGGCGAGCGCCACAAGCGTGCTGGTTCGAATCCAGTCCTGGGCACCATTTTTACTCTCTTTTTTCAAAAACCCAATTTCCAACTCAAAACAGCAATCAGGGCTTCACTCGGATCGCATTCGTGCATTTTGGTCCGCAATGCGATAACAATACCCCCATGATGAAACTCATTCGCTTCGTTCTCGGTAAAATCATTCTGTTCCTGGATTTCGTATTCTCTCCGAAACCGACGGTCGCGCGAACCAATGAGGAGCAAACGACACTCGATGCCAAGACCGCGGGCTGGACAATGTATCATCTTGAGGCATGTCCGTTTTGTGTGAAGGTTCGCCGTCAGATGAAGCGCCGGATGGTGTGCATGCCGATGAAGGATATCGGCAAGGA
>JBEIKL010000268.1:0-2501 GCA_040379745.1 Bdellovibrionales bacterium
ATCTGTATGGAGCAGGTCGCGCATTGACCTACAACCTGCAAGTTTGTCTGGATTTGGGTATTGTTTTGGGAGTGCCGCCAAATTGTGAGAACAATCCGACTAAGACCACCGTGGTAACCGGTGGGACGGTTGCATCATCAGGTGGATCAACATTCAATTCTCCAAACTACACCGGTACGATTGACGCTGATGCGATCACCTTGAATTCGGCCCCTTCAGCGACTTTGCTCGCCACTGTTGCTGCCAAATTCGCCGCTACGCCCGCCTACCAGCAATTCAATGGTCTCAGCTTGATCGTGTATTACGAAGTGTATCCCACAGCTGATGAGTCTTTGAAGGTCAAAGCGTTCAAGCGGATTGTATTTTCATCAGCGGCAAAAGCCGTGAAGAACAGCAATCCGTCCACGTTGAGCATTCTTGATGAAAGTGGCGGTGCGGTTTCTTCATTGCCATCGGTGGAAACCAAGATGAAAACTGACGTGGGAGTCGGTGATGCCGAAACCTACACCGTGATGGATGATGAGGGCAACACCACGACCAAGACCGAATCGATCGAAACCACCTGGTTTTTGACCGGTCCGGAATCACTGACCGATAGCAAGGACAAGGATCTGACCTCGGATGGATTGTTCCTCTTGAGTCGTACGTTCGTGGGCGAATTGAATACCTTTTATGCTCCACAAGTCGCCACGCCTACGGCGCGGGGACGGGTCTTCATCGGTGTGGCCCGTGACGATCGGGGTGGTTCCGTAGTCACTCGTTTTTGTACGGGGGCTGGAGCTCTTTGTCCTTAGTTTTTTCCAGGGTTTTGACGGAAAGATCCACGGTCAGTTGCAGTTTTTCAATCTTTGCCAAACGCGCTCTGCCTTCCTCGGTCATCCGATGCGCGTGCGGGGTCATGGCTAACAAGTCATGGATTTCGGATTGAGAATTCAATTCGATTTTGAATCGCAATGACTCTTCATTTTTCAATTCGAACCCGGATTTCAGTGCCGTATCAATCGATGGCGGAGTTGATTTTGAAACCTTCGGATAAATGATCTCTCTCAATTCGATCAAGTGATTTTCACCCGCATCAATTAACAGTACACAGCCGTTCGGAATCAGAACTTTGCTGAAGCTATTCCAAACCGGAAAACCGAACATGCAAAGAATCAGATCGATACTGCCGTCAGCAACAGGTAATTGTTTGTTGCTCGCCACCGCCCAGGAAATGTACGGACTCAGTTTGGCTGCAACTTTGACCGCTGGTTTGGAAATGTCGATGCCGATCAAATGAAAATCAGGGTGTTTGCGCTGCATTTGGCGCAGGTAATAGCCCTCGCCCGAGCCCGCATCCAAAACGCTGAATGCTTGGGTGAGATCGGTACGGGAATCAGCAAGTGCGCCAGACCGTTCGTTCACTTTTTGCGAAATTGGGGCGTAAAAGCCTGCTTCCAGAAACCGTCTTCGAGCCATCACCATTTCCGGGCTGTCGCCGGGTGAGTGGGATGCTTTTTGTTGCACCAAGAGTAAATTGCAATACCCTTCGCGGGCAAGGTCGTAAGTGTGTCCCCGCTCACAGCGCAAGCATCCTGCTTGCTCCCGGATGGGGTGTCCATCGACTGGACAGATAAAATGGTTCCATTTATTCATGATTGGTATACCGATCAGATCACCGTATCCGATGCGAGTGCATCGATTGCCACGGGATAGTCGACGTTCAAGTGTAAGCCACGGGATTCCTTGCGGCGAATCGCGCATTCCACGATCAATTCAGCAACAATCAACAAATTGCGAAGTTCCACTAAGTCACGGCTGAGTTTGAATTTCCAATAGTCCTCATTCACTTCGTGGCGGATCAGTGCCAAGCGTTCGCGTGCGCGACGCAATCGACGATCAGATCGAACGATGCCGACATAATTCCACATCAGGGTACGGATCTCGCGCCAAGTGGCAGCGATGTCGATTTGTTCTTCAATGTCGACAGCTCGGCCGGTGTCCCACGCGGGTAAGGTTTTAGGGGTGGAGTGAGGATCATGTTTCACCAAGTACTCACGTGCGTGATCCGCCGCGCGTTTGGCAAACACAGCAGCTTCGAGCAATGAATTCGAGGCCAAACGGTTGGCTCCGTGCAATCCGGTGCAGGCGACTTCACCGATCGCCATGAGCCCTTTCACAGAGGTTTGTGCATTTAAATCCGTATGAATTCCACCGCACATGTAGTGCGCAGCCGGAACGACGGGTATCATTTCTTGCGGAACTTGAATGCCGTAAGTGCGACAGCCTTGGTAAACCTGCGGGAATTTTTTCTTGAACGTGGATTCATCCATGTGGCGCATGTCGAGCCAAACGTGTGAATCACCCGATTTTTTCAGCTCTTTATCGATCGATTGTGAAACCACATAGCGAGGGGCCAGTGATCCCATTTCGTGATATTCGCGCATGAAGTCTTCGCCCTTTTGATTGCGTAAAATCGCTCCTTCACCGCGCAGGGCTTCGGTGATCAGAAAACTTTTTGC
>JBEIKL010000269.1:0-2494 GCA_040379745.1 Bdellovibrionales bacterium
GCCACTGCGGATGTCGACTACGTCAATGCACACGGCACCTCGACTCCACTCGGCGACATCCAGGAATCCAAAGCCGTTGCACGCCTTTTGAAAGACGCAAAAAATCTTCATGTCAGCTCGACCAAGTCCATGACCGGTCACCTTCTGGGTGCGGCAGGTGCAATCGAAGCGGCATTCTCGGTTCTGTCGATCCGTGATGGCGTGGTCCCACCAACGATCAACCTCGATAACCTGGATCCTGCTTGCGCTGAAACCGGCTTGAACTTCACACCAAATGTAGCCGTGAAAAAACCGGTCAATGTGGCGATCAGCAATAGTTTCGGTTTCGGCGGCACCAACGTGTCCCTCATGTTCAAGAAGGTGAACTAGACGAAGATGAAAAAACTCCTCATTGCTTCCGATCACGCTGGTTACGAATTCAAGGAAGCACTCAAGGCGAAGTCAGCCACTCTTCTTGCCGAACTTGGATACGAGTTTGAGGACCTGGGCACGCATACTCTGGAAAGCGTGGATTATCCCGATTACGCATCTGCAATGCATTCGCGCATGACTGCCACACAGAAAACCAAAGGCAGCGAAGAAAACAAAGCCCCAATCGGGCTTTTGATCTGCGGTAGCGGCGTGGGTATTTCCATCAAAGCCAATCGTTATCCTGAAATCCGCGCAGTTTTGGCACAAACCCCGAACGTCGCCCGCCTCGGTCGCGAGCACAATCACGCCAATGTTCTTTGCATGGGCGCGCGCATTGTGACTCTGGACGAGGGTGTCCACATTTTGAAATCGTTTTTAGAAGGTAAACCCGACGAAGGCGAACGCCACGTCAGAAGGATTGATAAACTCCATGAATGCTGATCAACTGCATGCGAAATTCCTGAGCCCACTTTCCCAAAAAGATCCTGAAATCTTCGCTGCGATCGAAAAAGAATCCGTTCGCGAAGAAGACGGGCTGGAATTGATCGCATCGGAAAACTACGTTTCGACAGCAGTCTTAGAAGCACAGGGATCCACTCTGACCAACAAATACGCTGAAGGCTATCCGGGTAAACGCTATTATGGTGGTTGCCAGTTCGTCGATATCGCCGAACAGCTGGCGATTGATCGCGCCTGCAAACTCTTCGGTGCCCAAGCGGCAAACGTACAACCGCATTCCGGTTCCAGCGCAAACATGGGCGTGTTTCACGCATTGCTGAACCCAGGCGATAAGATCATGGGAATGAGCCTTTCCCATGGCGGGCACTTGACCCACGGCAGTCCGGTCAATTTCAGTGGTAAACTTTTCCAAGCGGTTCACTACGGTCTCAACCCTGAAACCGATCGCCTCGACATGAACATGGTTCGTGAAATGGCCCTCAAAGAAAAGCCGAAGATGATCATCGCGGGTGCCAGCGCGTACTCGCGCGTGATTGACTTTCAAGCCTTCGGCGAAATTGCAAAAGAAGTGAATGCGAAGTTCGTCGTTGATATGGCTCACATTGCGGGTCTCGTCGCTGCCGGACTCCACCCTAGCCCGATCCCGTACGCGGATTACACCACAACCACCACTCACAAGACTTTGCGTGGCCCACGCGGTGGAATGATCTTGTGCTCACAAGAAAATCTGAAACCGGTGAATTCACTGATCTTCCCCGGGATCCAAGGCGGCCCCTTGATGCATGTGATTGCCGCAAAAGCCGTAGCGTTTGGCGAAGCCCTTCAGCCGGAATTCAAGGAATACCAAAAGCGTGTCATTGAAAACGCCCAAACTCTTGCTGCAGAATTGATCGCCAATGGATTCAAACTCGTAACCGGCGGCACCGACAACCACTTGATGTTAGTGGATCTGACCAGCAGCTTGGATGGCACCGTCACCGGTAAAGAAGCGGAAGCTTGGCTTGACCTTGCCGGAATCACCGTGAACAAGAACACAGTACCCAATGAGAAGCGCTCACCGTTCATCACCAGCGGCATCCGGATCGGTACCCCGGCCATGACCACCCGCGGTCTGGGCACCCCGGAAATGAAGCTGCTCGCCGGCTGGATCAAAACCGTGATCGAAAGCAAAGGAAACGAAGCAACTCTTGCCAAAATTAAGGCAAATGTGAAAGAACTTTGCTCGAAATTCCCGCTCTACGGGCACCGTTAATAGAGTTTTGAATCGTTAGTATTATTGGAAAATCCGCATGAATTACGAAAAGCATTTGTACGACACCACTTTTGAAACCGAAGCACAACTCGAGGTTCGCGAACTCGCGCGCAAATTCGCCCGCGATCGCATCCTACCCCTGGTTGAGCACGATGAACTCTCCCAAACCTTCCGTCCTGAAATCATCCGCGAGCTCGGCGAGCTCGGGCTGACCGGCATTCCCACTGACGAAGCATTTGGCGGAATGGGGCTGGGTTATCAAGAATACGTCGCAGTGGTGCAAGAACTTGCAGCAGTGAGTGCTTCGTACGCGGTCAGTGTTTGCGTTTCTGGCTTGCCTCAAATGATCATTCAAAAGTTCGGCACCGAAGC
>JBEIKL010000270.1:0-2427 GCA_040379745.1 Bdellovibrionales bacterium
GGCGTGATCAACGCCAATCAGGCCCTGGAAGCACTGGCAAATTGAGGAATATAAATTAATTAAATAATTTATATTTACAAAATAAACGGGATCCGCTAAGCTTCACCTCCATGAAGAGTCAACGGATCCCGTTTCTTATTCTGAATATCATCGGTGCAATCAACCTGCTTACCGGCTTCTCAGCTCAGGCCACCCCAGCCTGTAAAATCGCGGGCATCAGCAACCCACCCCAGACCATCAGCTGCAAAATGCGCGACATGTGGTTCCGCCGGATCGAAGGCCGCATCGAGTGCGTGAACGGTCAGTACTTCTTTTCGCGCTATACGATGGACGGTTTCCAAATGGACACCAACCACATCACCCATCCCTACCACATGGATCGCGGATCCCGCCGAAACTCCACGTTGGTTTTTCCGATCGATGAATTCGGTGACTCGATGGTGCTGACTCCGGGCCTCGGCAACCGCTTCAAAGGCACCTTCCAGGGCTACTCCGAGAATACCGGCATCCTGCCTTTCCACCGCTGCAAGGCCATCTGAGCCCCCACCGATTGCCCCAGCGGGTTTTATTGAACTTTTTGCCCTTAACCCCCCGCAATTCTTACGATTGCAATCACTTCGGACATTGCGAAAAGGGCCTTCGGGGAGTATGCTCCCCCTATGGCAAATCAAATCAATATCGGTATCAATGGATGCGGCCGCATTGGTCGCAAAGTTCTTCGTCTTGCATTCTCACCCGCAGCTCAAAAATTGGGCATCAAGGTTACCGCGGTGAACGACACCGGCAACCTCGATACGCTTGCCCACTTGATGAAATACGACTCCGTTCACGGAGTTTGGGATGCCGATGTCCGCGTCGAAGGCCAATCCTTGGTCATCAACGGCCAAAAAGTAACCGTATTTTCCGATCGTGATCCGACCAAACTCGGATGGAAAAGTGCGGGAGCGGAACTCGTCCATGAATGTACCGGTGCTTTCACCGACAAGGAAAAAGCCTCCCTTCACCTTCAAGGTGGAGCGAAACGCGTGTTGATTTCAGCTCCGTCCAAAGACGCTGACATCACCCTTTGCTACGGCGTCAACCACACCGCTTACGATCCGTCCAAACACGTGGTGATTTCGAATGCATCCTGCACCACCAACTGCCTTGCACCGGCGGCCAAAGTGATCGACGAACACTTTGGGATCGTCAAAGGCACGATGATGACCGTTCACAGTTACACCAACGATCAACGCATTCTCGATCTTCCTCACAAGGATCTGCGTCGTGCTCGCGCAGCCGCACTCTCCATGATCCCGACTTCCACCGGCGCAGCAAAGGCAGTCGGCCTTGTTCTTCCTCACCTGAAGGGCAAGATTGATGGCCTTTCCATCCGTGTACCGACTCCAAACGTTTCCGTAGTGGATTTCACCGCTGTGGTTGCCAAGAACACCACCAAAGACGAAGTGAATGCGGCACTGAAAAATGCATCTGAAACCTCACTCAAGGGTATTCTTGATTTTGTGAAGGCACCTCTTGTTTCTTGCGACTATAACGGCAACACCTTCAGCTCATCCATTGATGCGGAACTAACTATGGTCATGGACGGCAACCTGGTGAAAATCATCACCTGGTACGACAACGAATCCGGATTCTCCCAACGCATGTTGGATGTGTCCGCATTCTTGGCGAGCAAAGGCCTTTAATCCCTAGGAACACCAGATGAACAAGAACACCCGACTCAAAACCATCCGCGATTTTTCCATTCGTGGAAAAAAACTTTTTCTTCGATTGGATTTCAATACTCCGCTGAGCCAACCGGATGCCCATGGCATTCGCCTCGTGGAAGATGACACCCGTATTCGCGAAGCCCTTCCCACCATCAAATATGCAGTGGAGCAAGGCGCGAAAGTGATCATCGGATCCCATGTGGGCCGTCCTAACGGGAAAGTGAATGAAGCATTCTCGATCGTACCGGCAGCAACCAAGCTGGCCGAACTCCTGGGCACCGAAGTCACCGTTGCGGATGACTGCATCGGCGAAGGCATCGAGTATAAGGCTTCCCAACTCCAGAACGGACAAATCCTCGTTCTCGAAAACCTTCGTTATCACAAGGAAGAAGAAGCAAACGACGATCATTTCTCCAAACAACTGGCGCGCATCTGTGACTTGTACATCACCGACGCATTCGGAACCGCTCATCGCAAGCATGCCTCCACTTACGGCCTTGCATCCATCACACCGGATCGCGGTTGCGGATTCCTGATCGAAAAAGAAATCAAATATTTCGATTCCATGCTGCACACGCCGGGCAAACCCTTCTACCTGATCCTCGGTGGTGCAAAAGTCAGCGACAAGATCCAGACCATTCAAGCTCTTTTGAAACGCGTTCAAGGTGTGGTCGTCGGCGGAGCAATGGCTTACGCATTCATGAAAGCCAAAGGTGAA
>JBEIKL010000271.1:0-2423 GCA_040379745.1 Bdellovibrionales bacterium
CGGGTGAATTGAGGGTTTTTTGCGGCCGCAGGGAAGTGTGCTCATGGGAATCATCATAAACTTTTTATGAAAAAAACGTCAAAAAAGTATTGTCAAACGTCAAAAAAGCACTACTCTAATAATCATATTAGTAACCCAATTCCTTGGAGGAATGATGAAAAAGAAAACAACTGCTAAAAAAGCAACTGCTAAGACAACAAAAATGGTGAAGAAAACCGCTCCTAAAAAAGGTGGAAAATTCTCTCTGATTAACGACCTTCACGAAGCGATTCTCACTCTTGCGATTGCTTCTAAAAACGGTCAAATCAAACTGAAGCGCTCTGAACTCAAGAACGCGATCGAAAACTCTTTCATGATGGGCGCGAAAATGGCTGCTTCCGGTCAACGCGTTCGTTTCCCAGTAATCGGTGTACTTGCTCGCCGCGATGTTAAAGCTCGCAAAGCTGGCAAAGGCAAAAACCCATTCACTGGCGAAGAAATCACCATCAAGGCACGTCCAGAATCCAAAAAGCCACGTTGGTCTTTCCCTAAAGCGACTAAAGAAATTTTCGCTGACAAGAAACACTGGTAATTAGCGAACCTGACGTTCGCTAATGGGTGAAGAGCGCGTGCACAGTGTGCACAATGCGAGCGTGATGCGAGCATTAGCGATGAACCCGCTAGCCAACCAAATTTGTTGGGATTTGTTTAAGTCATACATCAAGTAAAACAACGACAGACTCTGACAATTCAACCCCCGGTGAGCAATCATCGGGGGTTTTTTTGTGGGAAATTCCCCACAATGAAGCCCTAAAAACGTCCGAGAATCAAATTAACGCATTGCCATGTATGGCATATCAATTGCTCTTTCGCTGTTTGAAAAATGAAAGGGTTTTGATTCTATGAAAAAGGTTTTATTCGTGATGATGGTGGTTTTTGGAATGGCGCAGTTGATTTCTTATGCAGGAAACTCCCGCACGTTTTCCAAGATCAAAGAATCCGTAGCACCATCACGGGTCGTTGTGGAGCCCTCCCAAGATCCAGCACAAGAATATGATTGGGAACCCAAGCACATTGCCGGTCAGCGAATGATTCGCTAATTCTTGGCCTCTGGCCTGAATTCCGGTTATGATTCGAGTGATGAAATCGAATCGTAAACCATCCCTTCCTAAAATGATTGGCGTCATTCACCTTCCTGCGCTTCCAGGAGCGCCGGAGTCCGCTCATCTCCATCCGGCACTTGCTCTTCAAGAGGCGGGATTGTGGGCTGTTCAGGAGGCCAAACAACTGGCCAAGGCTGGCTTTGACGGAATCATCCTGGAGAACTTTGGAGATGCTCCTTTTTACAAAACCGAAGTGAAGCCCGAAACGGTGGCCGCGATGTCGGTGATCGCGGCGGCAGTGCGTGAGTCCACCCGACTGCCGATCGGGATCAATGTTCTCCGCAATGATGCGTTTTCTGCGCTTTCCATCGCTGCGGTGACCGGCTGTGATTTCATCCGGGTGAATGTACTTTCCGGCGTGACCGCGACTGACCAGGGCTTGATCGAAGGCAAAGCCGCTGACCTGATCCGCGAGCGCATTCGTCTCAATGCCCAATCCGTTCTGATCCTTGCCGATGTGCACGTGAAACATGCCAAATCCCTTTCTTCTTCTAACCTCGCCATTGCAATTGAAGAAACTGCAGGTCGTGGTGGTGCAGATGGCATCATCATCAGTGGCGATACCACGGGGCGTGCCCCCGATCTAACAGTGATTCATGAAGCGATCGAAGCCGGTAAACATCTGGGAGTACCGGTTTATCTGGGCAGTGGTGCAACTCCTGCATTGATGCCGACGTTTCCTTCCGCACTTCGAATCATTGTAGGTTCCACATTACGTAAAAACGGGGTACCCGGTGCTCCACTCGATGCAAAACGAATCAAAGGATTCATGGATTCAGTGAAGAAATCCAAAGCCAAGGGCAAAGGAAAGTCTGGTAAGAATGGCAAAGCTCGGCGCGCTACTGCTTAAGGGCTTCGGTAAGAAGACCCGCAAGCAGTTCAAAAAACCGATTTCCCGAAATTTGTCCCGTAAGGTGCGGTTGTTTGGTCGTATTGACGACGAAACGCGCGTCCGTCATGGCTCAAAAAAAGCGGTTCAGCAATCTTCTCCAGTTGTCGTAGTCGATACTTCAGAAGTTTTGGTGGACCATTCGCATCCTACTGCCAAAACGAAGTCGGTTCGCCAACAAAAATCACAGTCAACAAGTGCAGCTCAAGTTCCAGTCCTAACGATTCAAGCAGGCGATCTGGTCAATCCCGGGCATTTGTTGAAGGGAAGCATTCATGCGTTCTTTCAGGATTTGCGGTCACCGCACACGCGTCGTGCTTATGAAAAGGATCTGAACCGGTTTTTCAAATACCTGATATTGCGGAAAGCACGTGTGGGGCCGGAATCCCTCA
>JBEIKL010000272.1:0-2412 GCA_040379745.1 Bdellovibrionales bacterium
CATTAACAGAAGGATGATTGCGATTTTCCTGAATATCGGCTGGTAACCGATTGTCAGACTGATCATCAGAAGAATGATTCCAAGGGCCAGAAAATACTGGAATCGGTCGATTTTCGTGATTTTTCTTTGTTCTTTGGTTGAATCACGATGAAAGGAAGCGAGTTGCCTTGAAAGAATGTAAGAAGCATCGTCGATGTTGGTCAGTTCGAAAAATTTTCCGCCACCCGAATTTGCAATTTTTGAGAGCAGATCGGGATTGGTCCTGGAAAGAACTGTTTTTCCACCGCGATCTTTTTTATAGGTTTGAAGAATTCCGTTTTCAGACCTGACCGGAATCGGAGCGCCTTCCGTGGTTCCAACGCTGAAAGTGAAAAATCCGGCACCAAATTCCTTTATTTTTGCAGCGTTCTCAATGGCGTTCTTACCGTAGTCTTCACCGTCAGAAATCATGACGATGGCTCTAGATGTTTTACGGTTGTCAGAACCACCTCGCTCGAATGCCTTGATGGCAACATCGATTGCCTCACCGATTTCGGTTCCTTGTTCCATGATTGCAGAAGGTGCAAGAGTGTCGACGATTTCTGCGACGTAATCAAAATCGTTGGTCAGGGGTATGGCAAGAAATGCCCGGCCGGCGAATCCAATGACACCAACGCGGTCATCAGCGAGTTGGGTCATTGTTTTCTTGATCATGGACTGAGCCCGTTCAAGCCTGCTGGGATTGACGTCTTCCGAGAGCATGCTGTTGGAAAGGTCAAGAGCGAAAATGATGTCCATTCCTTTGCTTTCGATCAGTTCTTCGTGCTCTCCCCACTGAGGGCGAATCAAGGCGATCAATACAAAGAAAATGCCCAGTCCCATGAATATCCATTTGGATTTGAATTTGTTTTTGGAAAATTCAGGAATGATGAACTTCCAATAATCGAGTCTGATCCAGGAAAGCATTTGTTTCTGCCGCTTCATCTGGAATAAGTAGCATCCGGAAAAAACAATGATGCAAGTGACAAAAACCCATAAATAATTGAGAGCGCCGAAACTCATGCCCACTGCCTCCACCAGACCAAAGAGAAGATGCGTTCGATGATCAGCAATAAAATCCCAAATAACAGAGGCCTGAAGAACTCTTCCTGGTAATGGGTTTTGTCCTTGGTGATGATTTCACTTTTTTCAAGTTTGTCGATATTCCTGAAAACCTGTTGTAGCGCTTTCTCCTCGGTTACCCGATAAAATTTACCGTTTGTTTTTTCTGAGATCTGCTTCAGAAGGGATGGATTCAATCGGTTTTCAACCCATGCGTACTGATAGACGGTTCCCATAGGTGTTTGTTGGGGGAATGGTTGTCTGACCCGTCCTTCTGTACCAATGGCAATTGAATAAACCTTGATTCCATAACCAAGGGCAAGGTCACCCGAGGTGATCGGGTCGATTCTTCCGACGTTATTATCCCCATCGGTCAATAGAATGATCACGCGGCTCTTGGCCGTAGATTTTTTCAGTCGGTTGATCGCGAGTGCCAGTCCGTCACCAATGGCGGTACCATCTTTCAATCCGTGAGATCCCGGTTTAACCGTGTTGACTTGTGAAAGTAAAAGTCCGTAGTCAAGTGTGGGGGGAGCGAGGGTCAAGGGTTCTCCGCTGAATACCACCAAACCGATTCGATCGTTGTTTCTACCTTCGATGAAGGATTTATAGGTTTCTTTTGCAATATCCATCCTACTGCTGTCGCCCATGTCTTGAATGAGCATACTGAGTGAAACATCAAGAACCATGACGATGTCGATTCCGCTTTCCTTGCGATCCTGAAATTTTGAAATGCTTTGGGGTCTCGCAAGCGCAAGAATCATGAAACCGATCGCAATGGTCTTGATGCCGCTACTGATCCAGGAAGACCGGAATTTCGTATTTGCCTCCGGAAGGAATGGGATGGGTATCCTGATTTTGGGCTGTTTGGAAGCCTTGTTCCAGTAGTAAAAAAACAAGGGAAGCATCAATAGGAGCAATAGCAGTGCGGGAGATTGGAATCTCATGACCATCCACCTCTATTGATGTTCGCCCATTGATCAATGATTGATTTCGCCTGTTCGCGAAATCGATGGTAATCCTCTTTTGTAAAATGCCGATGATGAATACTTTCAGTGAATTTAATGACATCGAGATCCATGAAGAGTGTCTTGATTTTTGTGATCTCGGCAACAGGAAGGGTTTCCCCTCTCAGAAGATCCATCATTTCATCGGTTGTCGACTCTCGAGCATCGATTTTGAATCGGGAAGAAAAATAGTTTTTGAGGATCTGTGATACCCCGAATGCCACGGGCTTCAGGTTTTCGAGGTTGTATGGGTATTGTTCATAAAGGGCCGTCAACTCACGAGCTGCGATCTCATAGTCTGGTATGGGAGGAATCTTGATCTCGA
>JBEIKL010000273.1:0-2408 GCA_040379745.1 Bdellovibrionales bacterium
AAGCAACGGCCTTCAGACCGTTACTCGCTTTTTGAACTAGCGCATGAATGGAACTCCACACCCGGATCAATCCCAAAAAATGGACCCTCACCTCTCTCTCTATTATCGGCAGGAGTCAGAGTTTTGTGAATGCGTCGCGGGTGACACGGAGGCATTCGAAATATTTGATATGAATTTGGTTAAAAAGGCGGGATCAAGCCCTGGTAATGAGGAAGGAGCCCACTTGAATCAATAGCCGAGGATCGACTGGTTCGTAATTTGACGCAGCCAGCATCAAAAAAGCGCCGGACACCTTTTAATCCTTGAACATGCTTTTTGCGTTCAGGGCGACGAGATCGCGGAGATTTTTTTGCATGCCATCGACGGATCCGTCAAAGAACATGAAATTGCCTTTTGCGTTTTCACTGATCTGTTTCAGCGCTTCGGTCCACATGCTGAACAAGATGAACGAAGCATCGAGTTGGTTTTTCTGCATTTCAGATGCGGCGGCACTCATCCCTTTAGCCACTTCCTCACGGAAGCGGGCAACGGCCTGACCACGCAACATCGCTGCGTTCATCTCAGCTTCGGCTTGAATACGGATTGCGTTCCCTTCCGCTTCGGCTGCCTTGGTCTTGGTGATCAACAAGGCTTGACCCTCATTTTCAGCAGCTGCTTTCATATTATTGGCGGCAACGACTTTACTCATGCTGCGCATGACTTCCTCGTCGAAAGTCACGTCATTCACTTGCAAGTCGATCAGGTGATACCCCCACTCGGCAAGGTGCTGGTCCATGTTATCTTTCACCGCGTGGGTGATTTCATTCCGAAGGGACAGGATCTCGGCCTGGCGCTTGGTAGCGACAAAGGAACGAATGCTTCCTTCCACACTCCGTGCCAGGGTTTGCATGAAACTACGGTAGTCCATGAACTTGAAGGCCACGCTCTTGATCGTTTCTTCTTCATGGTTCATCACGGAATACAAAAGCATCGCCTTGAAATGAACGTTCGCTTGATCCTGGGTCACCGCCTGGAATTGAAGTTCAATCGACTGGTTTTGGAGCGAAATGCGAGAAAAAACCTGCTCAATCACTGGAATTTTGAAATTCAGACCGGGGCGAAGCGTACGCGAATACTTTCCGAAAAGAGTGAGCACCACCACCGTACCCTGCTGGACCGTAACAATACCGGTAACCAGAACCACAAGAACAAAACCAGCGAAAAGAAATGTAAGAAAGTCCATAGGGAATGAGCTTAGTCCAACCCCTGCCATTGTCAACGGCGATCATGAGGTTTGGTATTTGGGCAGTGTGATCTGGAAGCAAGTATTCGGACAAGTGGAATCGATTTCAATTTTACCGTTGTGAGCTCGAATGATCCCGTGGGCAATACTCAGCCCCAAACCGGTTCCCTTTCCCACTTCCTTGGTGGTGAAGAATGGTTCCAGAATCTTTGCCCGCAAGTCTTCGCGGATTCCCGGACCACTATCGACCACCCGGATCACCACCAGACTTCCGGCATCTTCAAACTCAATCCGAACCCAGCGCTTTTCAAGCTTCTCAATCGCATCGTATGCATTGTTCAAGACATTCAAAAACACCTGCGAAATCGGAGTCGGACGACATTCGATCTTCAGATCTATCGGAATGTCATTCACTTCAACCGCAATGCCATGATTGGCAAAACGACTCATGCAGAACGACAAAGTCTCATCCACAATTGCTTTCAGGGATTTCTTCTCGAATGGATCCTTGTCCCCGTCGCGCGAGAAACTACGAAGCCCTTTTACGATCTTGGAAATCCGCTGGACAGTCCGGTCGATGTCTTCAGTCAATCGAATGATCGGCTCGCGATCGATCGCATCGCTCGATGCGATCTTGCGCACTTGGTAGCTTTTTCCCTGGATGATGGCCAAGGGGTTGTTGATCTCATGCGCAATTCCTGCTGACATTTCTCCCAAACTGGACATCTTCGACGCCTGGAACAACTGCATTTCCTTTTCCCGCTCCTCGGTGACATCCCAGTTCGCACCGACCAACCGTAAGATTCTTCCTTCCGGTGAATAGGTGCACTTTGCTGTAGCGGAAATGCGTTTGACTTTGCCGGCCTTGGTGATGATGCGGAACTCGGTACGGAGATCGCCACGACGATCAAAGGTTTCCCGCAAGGCCTGATTCACCCTGACTTCGTCATCAGGATGGAGTGTTTTTTGAAATGCATCGAAATACCCTGAAAAGTCTTCTTTTTTCGATTCGAACAGGGTGTACATGTAGTCATCCCAATAAAGATCACCCCTTTCCATATCCCAATCCCAGATCCCGAACTTCAGGCTCGACACGGCTTGTTCAAGTCGCTCACGGCTTTTGGCGAGCTCGATCTGATTGGTGATGTTTTCGTAAGTGACGGCAGCGATCTGGCAAAGAAATTCG
>JBEIKL010000274.1:0-2405 GCA_040379745.1 Bdellovibrionales bacterium
ATGTCCCTACTCTCGACGGCAAGGTGGAAATGAAGATTCCTGCCGGTACGCAGACCCACAAGGTGTTCCGCCTGAAGTCGAAGGGGCTTCCGCACCTGGGCCGCAGTGGTCGTGGAGACCAACTGGTACGAGTGATGGTCGAGATCCCATCCAAACTCAGCGCCGAGCAGACCGATCTCCTGCGCAAGTTCGAAGCACTGGAGAAGGATGGCAAGTCCCATCCGATGCACCACGGCTTCTTTGAGCGTGTGAAACGGATTTTTGATTAAATTTCGACTGCATCCGTCGCTTTGTTTGGTAGAATCTGGATATGCATCCACATTTCCGATTCGCACTCTCGACTCCTGCATTGATCCTTCTGGCGGCTTGCGCATCCGAGCCGATCAAGAAGTCGCACACTCCACTGATCGAAACCGGTAGCCAATCCAACTCAACGAAACCGAACCTGGTCAGCAAGGCCCAGTCCCTTTATCAGAAGAACGACTTGAAGGGCACGATCCGCGTCCTCGACTCCATCAACCCGAGCGATCTTTCGATCAAGGAACGTTCGGAATACTGGAACCTGAAGGGCTTGGTTGCATTGAACCAGAAAAACAATGAGATCGCGGCAATGAACTTCCGTCGTGCCATCGAGGAAAATCTCGTGCGCGAGAACCGCGGCTATTACCAGTTCAACCTGGCCACCGCACTTTATCAATTCGGAAACCACCAGGAAAGCTTCGACATCCTTTCCGCGATTGACCTGAGCACGATCGACCAGCCCCAACAAAACAAGGTTCTCTTCCTCAAGGAAAAGGTCAGTCGCTTGCTCGAACAAGCCAAGACGAAACCCGCTCCGAAACCGACTCCTAAAAAACCGGATAGTATCGAGACTGCAGGCAACGGCACTGTCGTGGATGGCGCTCCTACTCCGGCAACATCAGTAAAGGCGGATGAAAAAGGCATGCTGACTTCACCGGAAATCGTCTATGACGGTCCGCTGGAAAGAAAACGAGTCGGCCTGCTGGCACCACTGACTGGAAAATACGAGAGCTACGGAAAAAAAGTACAGAAGTCGGTGGAGCTCGCTCTTCAGCATTCAACCGAATCCTCAGCGAAGGAAATCGAGTTGATCGTCGTCGACAGCGGCGAGACCCCGGAGTCCCAACTCAAGGCCTACCAGAAACTGGTGGAAGAAGACCATGTGATTGCCGTGATCGGACCGGTGATCAGCAAGGGCATCGAAATCCTCGCCCAGAAATCCGTTTACTATCAGGTTCCACTGATCACGCTTGCGCAAGTGCAAAGTCCGCTCGCGTCCCACCTCTTTTTCTGTTCGGTTTCGAACAAGGACCAGGTTTTGCAGACCGTTCAGTACGGAATGAGTGCGAAAGGATTCCGCAAGTTCGCGGTACTGGCACCCTCCAACAAACCGGGCGAGGAAATGGCCCAGGCGTTCAAGGATGAAGTGCTGGCCCGGAACGGCGAAATCGTCCATTACGAATTCTATGACCCGAAGGCCACGGACTTCCGTTCAGCCGTCGATAAGGTGTTGAGCCTGACGAATCCGGAAAAACGTTCGGATGAAATGAAAGCACTCGAGGAAAAACGCCGTGAAATGAATATCACGCGCAAAACGCGACTGACGGCTCAGTACTACAATCTTCCGCCGATCGTGGACTTCGATGCTGTGTTCATTGCCGATGACGCAAAAACAGCCGGCCAGATTATTCCGACCTTCACCTATCGGGATGCGAAGAAATTGAATTTCATCGGCATCTCGACCTGGAATTCCTCGCAACTCGTGCAACGGGCGCAAGACCAGGCCGAGGGAGCGATTTTTCCGGTGGCCTTCAACACGATCAAGATGTCGCCTGAAACAAAATCCTTCTTCGACCTTTACACCACGAACTACAACTCAGCTCCGGGCGAACTCGATGCACTGGCGTTCGATGCGGCATCCTTGACGATCAAGGCGATGCGCGGCGGACCTTCCTCGCGCGAGGAAATGCGAATGATGATCGAAACCATCGGCCAAGTTCAAGGGGCAACGGGCGAATTCACGGTGAAGGAACACCGCTGTGCGCGGATACTTCCGCTGGCACACGTTCAAAAGGGAAAAATCGAGATCATCCGCGAAGAGGGATCGAACTAACCCCTCGTCCACTTTGATCACGAACGAATTCAGCGAATGAGCGGAATCAACCCCGTGCGCTTTCCATCAGGTCTTTTGCGTTCTTGAGCGCAGCCGGAGTGAGTTTCTCGGCACCGAGCATGCGGGCGATTTCTTCCTTCCGACCATCGATCGGCAACACACGGACATCGGTCACGGTACGCCCCTTCGACGTTTGCTTGCTGATCGAAAGGTGATGATCGGCAAAACATGCAACTTGCGGAACGTGCGTGATACAGATCACCTGGTTGTA
>JBEIKL010000275.1:0-2398 GCA_040379745.1 Bdellovibrionales bacterium
GACCAAGCAGTCACGGCCAGCGGACTCAAGGTATCCTTGAAAACTTGAACACTGGCTGTGGTGGCGGAATTGCCCAGCAGATTCTGATGATCGGCGGTGATGGTGATGGAACCATCGCTGAGCGCGGAAAAATCCATCGTCGTGGTCCATAAACCCGAAGCGCATATCACACTTGAAGTGAGCGTGGAGCTGCCAACGACGGTGACCGCAACCGATTGTCCGTCATCGGAACACTGTCCACCGATCAAGACCGTTTGATCATTGCTGGAATTGATGTAGGCATTGGCAATGGGGGTGGAAATCAGAACTCCCGGTGAAGTGAGACCGGTGGATGCAGCGGTTGAAGCAGTAGAAAAATCGCCGGGGGCGTCCCTCATGTAGAGACGCATTTGATTACACCCAGCCAATAAAAGCTGAGCCGATAATGCGAAGGCGATCAATAGTTTATTCACAGTCCACCTATGACTATTATCGGCTCTTAACAGGAAAACCGTAATGTGTCGCAGGTGACACTTACACAAAATCAGTATAAAAATTAGGTGGTAAGGACAAATGGAGTCGATTTGACGGAATTCTGGCGAAAATCCGTCAATAAATCACTTCCGAGGGTCAAAAGCCTCGCGCAAGGACTCGCCAATGAGGTTGATTGAGATCAGCATCCAGGAGAGTGCGATCGTCGGCGTGATCAACAACCACATCGCATTCTGGATGTTCGCCCTTCCCTGCTGGAGCAACTCTCCTAGAGACGGGGTCGGTGGCGAAAGGCCGAAGCCGAGGTAATCCAATACCGCCAGAGTGGCAATGCCGCCCGAAACCGTGAACGGTGTCAGCGTGAGAATGGGGGTGATTCCATTCGGAAGGATGTGCTTGAAGATGATCCGCGCATGACTCGCACCGGCCGCACGGGCAGCATCACAGAACTCAAGCTTTCGAAGACTCAGGAACTGTGCGCGCAATTGCGAAGCGACTCCCACCCACGAAAACAGCACGACCACGGCAAGCGTCACCCAGAATGAATCCGATTTCATGAGGCCGTTCACCAGGATCACCACGGAAAGAAACGGCAGGATCTCGATCAACTCCTTGAGTCGTTCCATGAAAAAGTCGATATTTCCCGCAAAATAACCCTGAACTGCTCCGATCGTCACTCCGATCACGAAACACAAAAACCAGAAAATGAGACCGTAGGATAGCGACACGCGCACACCATAAAGCAACCGCGCGGTCACATCGCGTCCGAGCGAATCGGTTCCGATCCAGTGGGACTTCGAAGGCGGTGCCATCACATCGGCAGTCTGCTCGTACGGATCCCAGGTGTTCGGCGGGAACACGGCCCAAGTCGGCTTGCCTTCGTCTTTTTCCTTCTTCACGAGTTCGCGGTAGTCGACCACGAACGAATCTGTGATTCCGAATTCAGCGGCGGTATAACTGAACAATGCCGGAAAATACGTTTTCCCCTCGTGGCGGAGTACGATGGGTTTGCTGTTCGACCACAACTCCGCGAACATCGAAAACAGGAACACCGAGATGAACCCGGTCATGCCCACCCAAGCGCGTTTCTGGCGGAAAAACGATTTCCACCGACGAAGGGTCAGCGGACTCAATCTGGATGCGAACTTGCTTGCGATGCCCATTTTCACTTATCTCCCGTTGAAATCGATTCGCGGATCCACCAGCACATAGGCGATGTCACTGATCAACTGGCCGAACATCACGATTCCCGACTGAAGCACGGCCACGCCCATCAGCACGTTATAATCGCGCGAGTTGAGACTCTCGATCATCAGTCTCCCCATACCAGGTAAACCGAACACGCTTTCAATCACGATCGACCCGGCAACGAATGCGGAAAGGAATCCTCCGATACCGACCATCATCGGAAGGATCGCGTTCCTGAGTGCATGTTTGTAGATCACCTTGCTCTCACTCAACCCCTTGGCTCTGGCGGTCCGGACAAAATCACTGCTGAGCACATCCAGCAGCGAGTTCTTCATGAGCATGGTCAGGAAGGTGAAGCCACCCAGGAGCGACGCGGTCACCGGGAGGAACATGTGCTGGACGTAGTCCACACACTGCTGCGCGAAAGTCATCGTGTCCCAGTTGTCGGAACGCGCGCCACCGAGCGGAAACAATGCCCCACCGGGAAGCACCCGATCGGTGCAAAAAACGAGGAGAAACACCACCGAAAGCACCAGTGGCGGAATGCTGTAGATCACGAAAAGGAAGACTGAACTCGAAATGTCCATTTTCGTGCCATCTTTCAACGCCTTGAACATGCCGAGAAGAATACAGACCAGATAAGTGAGAATGAATCCGGGAACCCCGAAGCCGATCGAAACCGGAATGCGCTCGCTGATCGTCTTCATTGCGGGTTCGCGAGTGGTCATCGAATCGCCGA
>JBEIKL010000276.1:0-2398 GCA_040379745.1 Bdellovibrionales bacterium
AAAACCATTTAAAACCCACCACAATTCTTTGGGAATTGACATGTTCTTGCGAATCGCACCCGAGACTTATCTGAAACGCTTGGTAGTGGGTGGCTTCCATCACGTATTTGAATTCGCACGTTGTTACCGCAATGAAGGGATGTCACCGAACCATCTCCAGGAATTCACGATGGTCGAAGGGTATTCCGCTTACTGGAATTACCAGGACAACATGGATCTGATGAAGCGTTTGTTCCAGACCTTGTTCCAGAAAACATTGGGTACCACCAAGTTGAAATTGATTGCCGATGGCAAGGAAACCGAAGTGGATTTCGGTGGAGAGTGGAACGTGGTTTCCTTCCGTGATCTCTTGCTGAAGGATTGTGGAATCGATATCGACCAACACAAGACCGCACCGGAACTGTTGGCGGCGATCAAAGACAAGCGCATTGACCTCGACGAAGAGAGCCCGGATAAGCTCGGTCGCGGTAATTTGATTGATACACTTTATAAAAAAGTCAGCCGCCCGAAAATGGTGGGACCGACCTTCTTGACCGAACACCCGATCGATCTTTCTCCGCTTGCGCGAGCGAATGACAAGAATCCTGCGCTCACTGACCGCTTCCAATTGGTGGTGAATGGCGTGGAAATCGTGAATGCCTATTCCGAGCTGGTCGATCCGATCGAGCAGATGAATCGCCTCGAAGAGCAGGCGAAACTGAATGCTGCCGGTGACGAAGATGCGATGGTGAAAGATGAAGACTATGTCATGGCGATGGAATACGGCATGCCGCCGATTTCCGGTTGGGGTATCGGAATTGACCGCTTGGTTCAATTTGTCACCAACTCTGAAAACATCAAGGACTGCGTTTTGTTCCCGTTGACCCGTAAGGCTCAAGGCCACGAACTTTCCGAGGCGGATGGCGTTGTTGGTAATGAACAAAATGAATTCGATCCGAAGATCTGATTTGATCGGAAAGCGAAAGATCCAATGCAAGTAGCGATTATTGGAACGGGATATGTAGGATTGACCACTGGTGTGGCGCTCGCATTCTTGGGGCACGACGTGACCTGTCTGGATGTCGATGCGGCAAAAGTGAATCTGTTGAACGACGGTGTATCGCCGATTTATGAACCGCATCTGGATGACTTGATGAAGGCCGCGAGTGCGCGCTTGAAGTTCACCACTTCTGCGAAAGACGCACTATCGAGTGCCGAAGTGATTTTCATCGCAGTGGGCACACCTTCTTTGGCTGATGGCAATCCGAATCTCGCTTACTTGAAGTCTGCGGCACAATCCGTAGGTGAAAACATTCAGTCGCCGTTTGTGGTGATTGTGAACAAGTCTACGGTACCGATTGGATCCGGAAACTGGGTCGAAAGCCTGATTCGGGATTCATTCCGTGAGAAAAACGCCGCTTCAAAATCGCAATTCGTCGTTGCATCGAACCCGGAATTCCTGCGTGAAGGTTCCGCTTTGATGGACATGCTGTATGCCGATCGCGTAGTCGTCGGATCTGACGATGAGAAAGCGGTTGCGGTCATGCGTAAGCTTTATCAGCCATTGATCGAACAAACTTTCACCCCGCCGTCTTTCTTGCCTCGTCCGGAGAATTTCAGGATGGTGAATTTCTTGTCGAGCGATTTGCAGTCGGCTGAATTGATCAAATATGCGGCGAACGCGTTTCTGGCGCTGAAGATTTCATTCATCAACGAGATCGCCGAGCTTTCTGAAAAAGTCGGCGCTGACATCACTCACGTGGCAAAAGGAATCGGTTTGGATTCCCGTATCGGAAACAAGTTTTTACAAGCGGGTTTGGGTTGGGGTGGATCTTGCTTCGGTAAAGACACTGCAGCCCTCGTTTCTACCGGTAAGGAATACGGCTTGCCGATGGTGATCACTCAAGCGGCAAAGGACGTCAATAGTCGTCAGCGCATGCGCATGGTGGAAATCCTGGCAAATGAACTCAAGATCCTCAAGGGTCGCAAGATCGGCATTCTCGGCTTGGCATTCAAGCCATTCACCGACGATCTTCGTGATGCGCCTGCACTCGATGTTGCGATGAAATTGATCGACCGTGGTGCCAAGGTGGTCGGCTTTGATCCGATCGCCATGGATCGCGCGAAAAAGGAATGGGCTGGAACTGAGCTCCAATTCGCTTCCAGTGCGGAAGCGGTGTTTGAAGAAGCGGATGCAGTGGTTCTGGTCACCGAGTGGCCGGAATTCCTCGATCTCGATTTTGAAAATCTGAAAAAAACCATGAAGAACCCTTTCTTGCTGGATGGACGCAATCATTTTGATGTGTCAGCACTGAAAAATGCCGGTTTGAAAGTCACCACATTGGGTAGAAGTTCGTGAATATCCTGATCACCGGCGCGGCCGGTTTCATTGGCAGTCACTTAAGCCAGCACTTCGTGA
>JBEIKL010000277.1:0-2397 GCA_040379745.1 Bdellovibrionales bacterium
CGAAAAAGTAATTTCGATCGAATCAAAGCAGGCGTTTCATAGGAGTAAATACGATGAATACGATTGTTTCCACAGTACTGATCATTCTCATGTCAACCCAAGCCGCCTTTTCCCAGCCACTTACGCTCGAAAGGGGATTTGCCGATCTGGTCAAGAAAACCGGAAACGGCGTGGTGAACATTTCCACTTACGCCCGCCAGCGCATGCAGATGCGTCCCGGTTTTCCGGGGGGTGGTCCAAATGATGATCTCTTCCGTCGATTCTACGAAGAGTTCTTCGGTCGCCAGTTCGGCGAGAACGGTCCGGGTGCTATGCCGAAAAATCAGGGACGTTTGGTGCCCATGGGGCTTGGCTCCGGGTTTGTCATTGATGCGACTGAAGGGCTGATCCTCACGAACAATCATGTCATTGATCAGGCCGAGGAAGTGAAGATCCAGTTTGTCGAAGATGACGATGAATTGGTTCCTGCCGAAATCATCGGTCGTGATCCGGAGCTGGATGTCGCGCTTCTCAAGGTGAAAACCAAGATGAAATTGACCCCGATCGCCTTGGGGGATTCCGATACGATTGATGTCGGTGAATACGTGCTCGCCATCGGTAACCCTCTTGGTTACGGCCATACCGTTTCTCACGGAATTCTTTCTGCAAAAGGGCGTCGCAATCCCGAGTTCCGCCTGGGACGTTATTTGCAGACGGATGCTTCGATCAATCCGGGTAACAGCGGAGGCCCGCTGATGAACGTGAAGGGTGAGGTCATCGGGATCAACAATGCCATCGATGCGCGCGCACAGGGCATCGGTTTTGCGATTCCGATCAACATGGTGAAAAAAGTCTTGCCCCAGTTGAAATCAAAAGGCTCGGTTTCCCGTGGTTATCTCGGTGTTTCTGTCGGCGATCTCCAGACAGAGCTCCTGGATCAATTGAAACTCGATCCGAAAACCAGAGGTGTACTGGTCGCCGATGTCGTTCCTGGCCAGCCTGCTGATCAAGCGGGAATCAAGCCATTCGACGTGATTACCTCGGTGAACGGAGTGAAGGTGACCAACGCTCAGGATTTGACCGCGCAAGTGACTTCCGTTCCGGTTGGCGAGAAGGCCAGTGTGACCTATCTTCGACAAGGCAAGGAAAAAACGGTCCAGATGAAGGTGGCAGAACGACCGACCGAAGGAGTCGCTTCAAACCCATCGAAAAAGGCTCCGCAAAAACCGACACGGGAATCCGACGAATCGGCATTCGATGAGTACGGTTTCAGTGCCGAAACGATCAACAATGAGAATGCAGGTCGGTTCGGGATCCCCGCAGATGAATTCAAGAAGGATTCAAGAGTGATTGTCACTGAGCTTGAATTCGAGAAACCGGCGGTGAATTCCGGATTGAATCGTGGTGATGTGGTCTTGGATGTGACGAAAGAGGGGAATCACTATGCCGTCAAGAACACCGGTGATCTTGCCAAGTATCTGGGTGAGGCCAAGGGTAAGCCGGTTATGCTTCGGATCAAACGATTCGATTCCCGTGGTCAGTCGGCAGTCATGATGATCGTTCTCAAGAAGTGATATTTAAATCGATTCACTTCGGTTCCGGAATCTGTAAATTTTCTTCAGCTTTTGGGTGCCAACCAGTGAACGGTTTGACTTGATGCTTTTGGATATTTTTATTGCATGGGCTTGCTTTTCCGAAAAGCAGGCCCATCTGTATTTTTAGGGAGGCGTTATTGCCATGAACCAGAAATTCACGAATAGTTTCCAGCAAATTTTGCAACAGTCCCAATCCGAGGCGCTGCAACGCGAGCACCAGGAGTGGCGGATCGAGCACGTTTTGAAAGCAATGGTTGAATCGCAGGGAGAGGGGGGCGAGGAGTCATCCATCACCGCCGTTCTTTCCTTGGCGGGTGCGAGCATTCCTGCATTGAAAGCGGCTGTGGACGCGAAATTGAAGTCCTTTCCGAAAGTCTTGTCCGGTAGTTCGCAACTTTATCCGTCAGCCGAACTTCAAAAGGCACTGGCGTTTGCCGAGGCTGAAGCGAAAAAAATGAAGGATGAATACATTGCGCCTGAACACTTTGTTCTGGCCTTGTTTCATTCCAGTCTAACTGCCACTGATTCCGGAAAGTTGATTCGCGATACCGGCGTGACCGAAACGAAATTCCGCGATGCTTTGAAAAAAGTGCGTGGGAATTCCCGAATTGAAGATCAGGATCCAGAGGGAAAAATGAACGTTCTGAAAAAATATTGTCGTGATCTCACTGAGCTTGCAAAGAATCATAAACTCGATCCGGTGATCGGTCGAGATGAAGAAATTCGTCGTGTGATGCAGGTCCTTTCCCGTCGAACCAAGAACAATCCCGTCCTGATCGGTGAACCGGGTGTCGGTAAGACCGCTGTGGCGGAAGGATTGTCG
>JBEIKL010000278.1:0-2393 GCA_040379745.1 Bdellovibrionales bacterium
CCGCAATCGGTTTCAACGAATTCGGTGTAACCACACAAAACAGGAGGAAGCCGAAGAGGAGAATCCACGCCGGTGCGCTTCTGGCGGCGACTTTGCCACCCAGTTGCGAAAACATCGCGGTAATACCAAGAAATGTCAGGATGATCAGTAAGGGTGACATCCGTTCACAGTACTGGAAATCCAACAGATTCACAAGGTTAGAGGGGGCTGCGGAGTGGGATGCGGTGGTGTTTTGAATTCCTGACTGAAAAAATAAATTTTTATGACAACAAGCGCAATGCGTGCTACCATCAACGAAATTTATGAAAACCTTTCAAGAACTTGCACTGTCCGAATCCCTCCAAAAAGCCCTGATGGCGATGAACTTCACCACACCAACGCCGATCCAGGCGCAGGCCATTCCTGTCGTCATGACCGGAAGGGATCTGATCGGTTGCGCGCAAACCGGTACCGGTAAGACCGGCGCCTTCTCCATTCCGATCATTTCCACGCTTCTGCAAAACAAGGATCAAACGGCATTGATTCTGGCACCGACCCGCGAACTCGCGATCCAGATCACCGAAGTGATCGAGAATCTCACCGCATTTTGCAAACACATCCGCGTGATCAACCTCATTGGCGGAATGTCGATGCAACACCAGGTCCGCAATGTGCAAAAAGGGTACCGTATCATTGTCGCCACTCCGGGCCGACTGCTCGATCACGCTGAACGAAACAAGAAGTTGTTAGCGAATGTTTCCATGTTCGTTCTCGACGAGGCTGATCGCATGCTCGACATGGGATTCGCTCCGCAATTACGCCGGATTTTCCCACTCCTTCCGGTGAATCGTCAGACCATGTTGTTCTCGGCGACGTTGCCGCCTGAAATCCAGGAAATCGCAAACCGCATTTTGCGTAAACCGCAGAAAGTGCAAGTCGGCGAGGTATCCGTGCCGGCCGAGAAGATCAACCAGCAAGCGAAGCAAACGAATGGCGAACAGAAGAACGATCTTTTGCTCGATGAATTGAATAACCGTCACGGTTCCGTGTTGGTGTTTGTGCGCACCCAGCGCCGTGCCGATCGCGTTTGTGGAACGCTCGAAGAATACGGCGTGAAAGTCACCCGCATTCACGGCGGTCGCAGTCAGGGTCAGCGCAATCGCGCCTTGAGTGATTTCCGCGATGGCGTGGTTCGCGTATTGGTGGCCACCGATATCGCGGCTCGCGGGATCGACATTTCCCACGTAGCCCATGTGATCAACTACGATCTTCCGCAAGTTCCGGAAGACTACGTCCACCGCATCGGTCGTACCGCGCGTGCAGGACGTGCAGGCGAGGCGATGTCGTTCATCAGCTCAGATGACGTTGAGATGTGGCGTAATATTGAAAAACTGCTCGCTCAGAAGGGGATTCGGAGTCCGTTGTCCTTGGCGAAGAACGTGAAGCACACGCCGAGACCGCAACAGCCATCCCGCAAGCCGCAGGTGCTTGCTCAACAACAGAAACCGCAACAGCAGAAGCAAGGGCGCCCACAAGGCCAAAAACAGGCTCAGCAACAAGGGCAAAAACAAGCGCAAAAACAAGCGCAGCCTCAGTCTCAGCGTCAGGGTCAGAATCCTTCAGCGCAATCGGATCAACGCCAGCAGGGCGGATTCAGGAAAGATTCGGCTGGTGGAAAAAACCGTCCGCGCTGGCAGCGCTTTGGTTCCGGCGGCGGGAAGCCCAATAAGCAATCATCAGCACCAAAATCCAATTGATCAGAACGGAACCGTTTCCATCGGAAGGTGGCATGCGGTTTCCGATTTCCTGAATCGTGGCGCAACCCATGAGGCCGTTCTCCAGTTCGTCGCGCGGATTCAACCAGGTCAGTCCATCATGATCATCCTGTGACATGTTGGAGTGTTCCTTGTCCGAAAGATCGTAATACATCAGCGCAAAATCCTTTTCAGTGTGTCCCAGTCCCAGTACGTGCCCGATTTCATGGGCGACAACGAGGGTTTGTGTCGTGCTATCCAGATTTCCGAAATACACCTGAAGAGCCGCATTGCTGTTCAGTCTCAATGAACCGATGGACGGTTTTCCGCCACTGACGGCGATTCCACCCACACCGGCGATACCCTCTGAAAGACCCGCACTGTCACAATAAATAACCGGAGGATTCGACGCCGATGTCGAAGTGGTCGTATCTCCGCGGGAAAGTTTGATCCCCGCGGTGGGGACCTTGTTCCAAAGATCAAACGCCGCATCGATCGCCGCATACAGTACCGTAGTCGAAATTCCTGCGGTGGTGCAGCTGGATTCATTCACATTGAATGTGAGTGTTCGAGTGTCCCATCCAGAATCAAGCGAGCTCGAGATCAGGGTGAACGCATTCGCATTCGGAGCGGTACCGAGCAGGGAGAGTGCGAGAAGGA
>JBEIKL010000279.1:0-2391 GCA_040379745.1 Bdellovibrionales bacterium
AGAAATCTACGCGGTTTTCCGCCACGAAGCCGCCCACTTCAAATTGAATCACCTCTTTCAGCGCGGGTGGATGGGGCTCGTGTCCAGTGTATCCACAATGGCCGCGATCGCCTTCCCCCTGATTTTTATTCTTCTCTTGTTGAAGCCGGCGGCGTCACTGGTGACCGCAGGTGTCCTGATCATCACGCTGATGACCATGGTTGTGAACTTCCGCTTCATCTATCAGATCATCCGAAAGCAGGAATACGAGGCGGATCTCGAGGCGATTGCGATGGGAACCCCACCGCAAGTGATGATCTCGACCTTGGAAAAAATCACCCGGAAGAACGGACAGCCGCGCAGTCGCCAAGGCTTCTTCTCCAGAATCTTTTCGGGTGACACCCATCCGAGCCTGGACGAACGGATCGAGGCGATTCTCCATCGGCGCATTCCGACGGAAGCAAGAATCCTTCCCAGCTGGCAAGTGTCCCTGAGTTATGCATCTTTCTTGATTCTGTCGACCAGCCTTGCGCTGATTTACAGCGAGAATTCGGCTAAAACAACGGCAAATGGAAGATCGGTTGCATCCGTGCAAAGCGCCCCAAGCACGAAGGCATCCACCGATGCCCCGACAGAAAACCGGCAAAAATTGCCCACTCCACCGATTCCGGTCAAGTCCGACACAGGCAGGACCGATGAGTAGACAGAAGGTTGAATTGGAAAGGGAATTCCGATGAAATTCAAAAGTTGGTTAATCACAGGTTTAGTGACGATGACGGCGATGGGCTCTTCAGCCCTTTCGTCCTCCTCATCCAGTGACGAGCGCGAAGCACTCGAGGCGCTGAAGCAACTCAAGAAGGCTCCGGCACTTACGACACAAGGCTGGCCTGAGCTCGAGAAATTCCAATTCAGTTTATGGAAATCGATGGCACTCGATCCGGCGGCCATCACCCTGGTTCCGGTGAAACTGGTACCGAAAGAATTATTTGCCGAAGAATTGACGAATGACCTCAATCAGCAACTCGAAACCCTGAAGAAAAGTGAACTGCCGAAAACCGCGAAAGCGACCGCAGAATTCGAACAATACCTGAAGACTGTACGTGCGATTCTCGGTTTCCGCATCAGTCGCAATTTTCCTGCGGCTCGCGCAGTTGCAAAGCGCGGAACGTTGGATGAACACTATTCCAAATTGATCCAGAAGTTCGGCGGCGTTACCGCAGCCGGCAGCTCCTCTCATCAGGAAGAAGCGGTTCAGAAAGTGGAAAGCTACCTGAACGCATTGAAAGAATCCAAACCAACCGTCAGCCAAACCGATTCCAAGAAGAGCCCGTTCACCAACGGCAACCAGTTCATCTGGGCCGCACTGATCGCGCTGATCGGATTCATCTTCGGCGTGACCGCGATCCGCATGAATCCTGAATTTTTCGAGAAGTTCATCGCTTCCAACATGGACGACCAAGTTACCGACCGTACGGCTAACGCCGCACCACACACACACCAACTCAACTACGCTCGCTGGTTGAGCGAGTTCGAGGGGCTTTTATCAAAACTGAAAGCCACTCAGCTCACCCACGAGCGTAGGATTGAGGAGGTCTACAAACATTCTGAAAAACTGAGTCAGTTCGCGGCCGCACTCTGTGCCGACCCACGCATCAAGAGCGAAGTCAGCCTCGAGTTCCGCATGGGCAACCTGCTGCGTGAGTTGCATCAGCAGCTGGATCAGGCAAACGAACTCAAATCGGGCGACCGTGCCCAGATTCACCTGACCCTGGAACACTGCTTGAAATTGTGTGACGCCATCGAGTCCGGCGGAGTGATTTATAAGAAAGACCAACCGCAAGATCCGGGAGCGGAATTCAAATCCGACTCCCGCGCGGGCTAGGCTTTTTCCGTTTCAATCACCCCTATTTACCCCCCATTGCCGGTCCGGCTGGCAATTTTCCGAGTTTCATGCTAGGTTAAGCCCCGCATGAAAAAGGTCATTTTAGGCATGTCTGGAGGAGTCGATTCCTCGGTGGCGGCTTTGCTTCTCAAGGAGCAAGGCTATGATGTCTTGGGGCTTTTCATGAAAAACTGGGACGAAACCGATGAAAATGGCGACTGTCCGGCATCGAAAGACTACGAAGACGTGCAGAAAGTCTGCGCCCAGCTCGACATCCCCTGCTATTCGATCGAGTTCGTTTCGGAGTATCGCGACCACGTGTTTGCCGAATTCCTAAAACAGTATGAAGCGGGCTACACGCCGAACCCGGACGTACTTTGCAACCGCGAGATCAAGTTCGATTTGTTTTTGAAAAAGGCGATCGAGTTCGGCTGTGATTATCTCGCGACCGGACATTATGCACAGGTCCGTCCACGCGCTACGACCGCCATCAATGGTGCCACGAATGAGCTGATTCGCGGCAATGACCC
>JBEIKL010000280.1:0-2380 GCA_040379745.1 Bdellovibrionales bacterium
CGGGACCACAGAAGGCGAACTCCGCAAGATCCTGTTACAGGAAACCGGCGGAATGTTCCCTGAGCTCGTAACTCGCCATGATCTGAAGGCATTCATGCCTCCGATCGGTTCCACCTCGGTTTACATTTTCGGCGATGTCAAGGCGATCACCGATCCGAAAAAAGAACTCACCGTGAGGGTGCATGATGAGTGCAACGGTTCAGACGTATTCGGATCGGACATCTGCACTTGCCGTCCATATCTGGTCCAAGGAATCGAAGAATCGATCAAAACCGCTCAAAAAGGCGGCGCGGGCGTCATCGTCTATTATCGTAAAGAAGGTCGTGCCTTGGGAGAAGTCACGAAGTTTCTCGTGTACAACGCCCGCAAGCGCCAGCAGGGCGGTGACTCCGCCAGCACTTATTTCCACCGCACCGAATGTGTGGCGGGCGTTCAGGACATGCGCTTCCAGCAGCTGATGCCCGACGTTCTTCACTGGTTGGGAATCACCCGCATCACCAATTTCATTTCGATGTCGAACATGAAATACGATGCGATCGTGAACAGCGGCATCAAGATCATCAACCGTGTTGAAATCCCCGCTGACCGCATTCCTGCGGATGCGTCCGTCGAGATGGAAGCGAAAAAAGCGGCCGGTTATTTCACGCCGGGAACGGTGAAGAAAAAGAAAGAGCTGAAAAACGTGAAAGGACGCGGGCTTTTCGAATGATCGACACCAGCAAATTCACCGATTCGGATATCGAATATTTTCTGTCGACAACAGCGGTTCGGGAATGTTCGAAGAAAATCTATGAATCCGCACTGGCGGGCGGAACACACTTCAAGGTCAACATGGAAAAATTGGGCGAAGTGTCCGAACTCGTTCACGATGTGACCCGCTCCAACTACCCGGACTTCAATATTCCTTTTCATTCACGGTGGGGACATTTCCGTGCCGGAAAAATCGACCGTCTGAAAGAACTGGAAAAGAAAATCCGTGCGATGGATCCGATGGAACAACTTCGCACGAAGATCGACCTTGCGGTGGTATCGGTATTGCTCGATGCCGGCGCAGGGATGCAATGGAAATTCCTCGACCCGTATTCGAACGGAACCTATTCCAAATCCGAAGGACTGGCGATCGCTTCACTCGATCTTTTCCTCAAAGGCTTGTTCCATTCACAGGGACGGATCGGTGCTGATTCCGAAGGCTTGAAAAAGTTCTCGCAAGTGAGGCTCGAAAAAGGGTTTCAAGTCAGTCCACGCAATCCGCTTCTGGGAGTGGAAGGTCGCGTACAATTGCTGAACACCTTGGGCAAAGCCTTTGAAGGATCCCGTCCTGGCGCCATGGCTGACGAGTGGGTGAAAATGGCTCCCGAAATGGAACTGAATGCCGTCGATATCCTCAAGTTGATTCTCCGCAAGCTCGGGCCGATCTGGCCGGGGCGCCTGTCGATCAATGATGTGAACATGGGTGATTGCTGGGAATACAAAGACACGCTCGTTCCATTCCACAAACTTTCGCAATGGATGAGCTACTCCATGATGGAACCGTTGATGGAATACGGTATCAAGATCAAGAATCTCGATGAAATGACCGGGCTTCCGGAGTACCGGAATGGTGGGTTGATTCTCGATTCCGGCTTGATCGAACTCAGGAACCCCGCACTCGCCTCGAAAGAACATACACCGGATTCAGAACTGATCATCGAATGGCGTGCACTCACCGTGACCCTGCTGGACCTGATCGCCGACGAATTCCGCAAAATCAAAGGCAAGACCAAGGAAGAACTTCCCCTGGTCAAAGTCCTGGAAGGCGGAACGTGGCATGCGGGAAGAAGATTCGCCTCCAATTTGCGCACAGACGGCGGGCCACCCTTGAAAATCAAAAGTGACGGAACTGTTTTTTAATCCCTGAAAAAATTATGAAAAAGAAAACAACGAAGAAAAAAAAGACCGTAAAACAAAACATCACCGTGATCAACCACCCGGTGCTTCAACACAAACTCGCTTTGTTGCGCGACAAGAACATCTCATCGATGATCTTTCGCCAGATTGTCGAGGAAATGAGCCAGATGCTGGCCTATGAAGCGACACGCGACTTGAAAACCGCGCCCGCAACCGTAGTGACTCCTCTGGAAAAAACACTCGCACCAAAAATCAATGAGAAACTACTGGTGGTGGCGATTCTTCGCGCCGGATTGGGCATGCTGAACGGGATGGCGAAAGTCCTCCCCTTTGCCACCATCGGACACATCGGCATTTATAAGGATCGTTTTGTGAATGCGACCGTGGAATACTACCTTCGCCTTCCTAAAAACGTGAAGGGACAAACCGCACTGTTGCTGGATCCGATGCTGGCAACCGGTGACACCGCCTGTGCCGCCATCGAGCGACTGAA
>JBEIKL010000281.1:0-2331 GCA_040379745.1 Bdellovibrionales bacterium
AAAGTCTGTGGAGGGATTTCTTCGGAAGCTCGACCCGCGATTTGTTGAAATCCGGAAAATTGAAATCCGAGGCGCGCTTGGCCGCGTTCGAAACAGAAGTCGAAGATTGGTTCATTCAACTGAGCGCGCTTTATCATCAGGTCTGGTTTGCGCAAAAACGGGTGGAAGCCACACGTGAAAGTCTGGCTCGGAAAGAGCGCCTTGCCGGATTGTTCCAACGCCGAAAAGCATTGGGGATTTCAGAAGAAGCGGAACAGATTCAGGTTGAAACCGCAGTGGAGCAGGCAAGGGTACAGCTCGATGAGTTGATTCGTTATTTGGATCAGTATTGGAATTTGCTGGTGGTGAGCTTGAAGCTGCCGGATGAAGATCGATTCATCAATCCGCTGGATGTTCCGGTCACCATTGATGCCGCGCAAACCGAAGTGACCATGGATTGCAAGGCGACCCCTGCCACCAATCAGATGATCCGTCAAATGGAGCAGGAAATGGCAGCGCTCGAGCTGATGGCATCCGCCACACAGGATCAATTGCGCCCGGATCTGATGTTGTCCTTGGGTTTGGGTACGAACGGATCGGTCTTGAATGCAAGTGATGACTTTGCAACCCGCTGGTCCAGTGCTCTGAGTGCGCGTTATCCTGCCTATGCGGTGGGGCTGATGTTTAGATTGCCACTCGATGCATCCGCTGAAAAATCAAAGGCCATGGAAGTGTTTTCGGCGAAACTGCAATTGCAAAGCCGCTTGAGTCAGTTGAAAGACCAATTGCTCAGCGATTACGGAACCAGTTGTGTGGATCTGAAGATGCTTTCCGGGCACGAGAAGCTTTATCAAAAAATGGAATCTGAAATGAAACGCCGGATTGGTCTCGAGGAAAACAGATATCGTCAGGCCCGCGTATTGCCATTCACCGTTTTGCAAGCTGGTGATGAACTGTACGGAACCACTTTGGCCAGAAGTGCGAATCTGGTGAAGTGGAATGAAAAGAAATGGGCACTCGAAAAAACAAGCGGAAAACTCTATCCGACTCTCGATCAGTGGGTGACGGAAAAAAACGGTAAAACAATTCGCGATACGGCGAAGGCTGAGGTTCAACCATGAATAGATTGATTGCATTTTTTGCCACACAACGGGTTTTTGGTGATCTGATCACTGTGTTTGTCATTGTTGCGGGGTTGTTCGCCTTCACGAAAATCCAGCGCGAGACGTTTCCGAACGTGAAGTTTGACATCATCAGCATCCGGACCATCTTTCCTGGAGCGACTCCTGAAGAAATGGAACGTCTGGTGACAAACCTGATCGAACAGGAAATCAAGGAAGTCGACGGAATCAAGAATGTCTGGTCGAGTTCCAGTGAAAACATCAGTGAAGTCATCGTTCAATTGAATCCGGACGAGGTCACTGCAGAGAAAGGGAAGGATGATCTCCAGAACGTGATCGATCGGATCACTGATTTCCCTGCGGGCGCTGAAAAACCGATCGTGACGTCGATCGAAACCAAGTATCAACCGGTGATTGAATTGTACCTAAAGCCGAAGTCCGGTTCAGCAGTCGATTCGATGAAGCTGCGTCGGGTGGCCAAGGATCTGGAGCGTGAGGTCAAGACTCTGAAAGATGTGGCCAAGGTGGCGTATTCCGGTTGGCGCAAGCTCGAGTATTGGATCGAGCCGAATTTGAAGGCGCTATCCCGCGAACACATGACCTTGGAACAACTGGTGGCCACGATCCAGCGTCAGAACAAAACCACACCGGGTGGAAAACTGGAAGGCCAGGCAAGTGAACAAGTGATCCGGACTTTGGGTGAATTCCAAACCCTGGAGGACATCGAGAACTTGGTGATCCGATCCAACGATTACGGTGAATCTCTTCGAGTCAAGAATGTGGCCCAGGTCAAACTCGTTGAGGAACGTCCAGCTCAATTCACCCAAGTCAACGGCGAGCGTGCCATCCGGATGATGATTCTTCAGAAAGAGAAAGCCGACACCATTCGTTTAGCCGAAACCCTTCGTGCCAAGGTGGATTCCTTGAAGCCGGGGCTATTGGCAGATGTGGAAACGATCGAGATCAATGATAACTCCTCTTATATTTCCAGACGTCTCTCCGTTCTGAATGGAAACCTCTTGATCGGATTGTTCTTGGTGCTGGCTTTGCTCTCCTTGATTCTTCCGTTCCGAGTTGCATTGCTGGTGTCGATCGGGATCCCGTTTGCATTTTTGGGGACGATTGTCTGGTTCTATAATGCGAACCTGAGCCTGAATCTGGTGTCGCTGATCGGATTGATCATTGTGTCAGGAATGCTGGTCGATGATGCGATTGTGGTCACCGACAATTG
>JBEIKL010000282.1:0-2322 GCA_040379745.1 Bdellovibrionales bacterium
CGGAACCTGACCGATGCCATTCATCAAACCGGTTCGAAAATCTGTTTGCAACTCCTGCATGCCGGTCGCTATTCATTTCACCCTCTCTTGGTAGCGCCGTCGCGGATCAAGTCCCTGATTTCACCTTTCACTCCCTTTGAAATGCCAGCATGGATGGTCAATGCCACCATCAATGATTTTGCCAGTGCGGCGCTGAATGCCAAAAAAGCCGGCTACGACGGCGTCGAGATCATGGGGTCCGAAGGCTACCTGATCCACCAATTCTTTTCCGAGCGCACGAACAAACGCAGTGACGAATGGGGCGGATCACTCGAAAAACGCATGCGCTTCGGGCTAGAGATCGTTCGCCGCACGCGCGAGAAAGCCGGCCCGAACTTCATTCTCGTTTTCCGGGTTTCACTTTTGGATTTAGTCGAAAAAGGTGCAACTTTCGGCGAAACCATGGTCTACGCCAAGGAACTCGAAAAAGCCGGCGTCACGATTTTCAATTCCGGTATCGGCTGGCACGAAGCGCGCGTCCCGACCATTGCTTCAATGGTTCCCCGCGGAGCCTTCACCGAGATCACCGCCAAATTCAAAAAAGAAATCAAAACACCATTCATCGCCACCAACCGCTTGAACACGCCCGAAGTGGCAGAAGGCGTGCTGGCTCGCGGGGAAGCCGATCTGGTTTCGATGGCTCGCCCGTTTTTGGCTGATGCCCGATTCGTCGAAAAAGCAAAAGAAGGCAAAGCCGATTCGATCAACACCTGCATCGCCTGCAACCAGGCGTGCCTCGATCACATCTTCAATAACCAACGGGCATCGTGCCTCGTGAACCCTGCAGCCGCAGAGGAAAGCAAATGGCTTCCGGCACTTTCACAAACCAGTCCGAAACAACGAAAAGTGGCCGTCATCGGTGCCGGTCCTGCCGGTCTGAACGCGGCGATCGTTTTATTGAAACGCGGACATCAAGTCACCGTGTTTGAAAAAGGTACCGAACTCGGGGGGCAATTCAATCTGGCATCATTGGTGCCGGGCAAGGAAGACTACCGCGAAAGCATTCGCTACTGGAAACACGAAATCGAATCCATGGGCGGTACGATTCTGTTCAATCAAGCCATTACCCCTGACAATTCGGTCGAAACATTGAGCGAGTTCGATCACGTCATTCTCTCCACCGGAGTCAAGCCCCGCAAAGTCGATTTGCCGGGCATTGAAAACCCGATGGTGTATTCCTATGAAAAATACCTGCGTGGGTTGAGCGATGGTTCCATCAAGCCTGCATCGAAAATCGCCATCATCGGTTCGGGCGGAATTGCAGTCGATACTGCGACCGCGATCCTAAAGCATGAACACACCCTTTCGCATCAACCGGAAACGCGCGACGAATATTTCAATGACTGGGGCATTCGACCTGAACTGCGCGGTGGCTTGGATACGAAGTTCGTACCGAATCGTTCGCCGATCAAGGTTACTCTTCTTCAGCGATCTGAAGGCGCGCTCGGCAAGGGACTAGGCAAGACCACGGCTTGGGCACACCGCATGTTCTTAAAACAGCGTGGGGTCGATCACGTCAAGAACGCCGAATATGTTGAAATCAATAACGACGGACTGTGGATCAAAAACAAACAAGGCGAGTTGAAACTGATCCCCGCTCATCAGATCGTGATCTGTGCGGGGCAAGTCTCTGAAAACACACTCGCTGAAGCGCTTCAGAAAAACGGCAAGTCCTTTGCCGTGGTGGGCGGCGCCAAACTTGCCGGTGAACTCGATGCCAAGCGATCCATCCGCGAAGCATGGGAAGCCACGATCGGGATTTAATTTTCAAACCTAGAGATCCCCAATCACGGCGGCAACGTGTACTCGAGTACATACCCGCCATGAGTACTGATCAGAAGATGCGTGCTGTCTCTCCAAGTGAATTGGTTTGCTCCAGCAGAAATCGTAGGCAAACCTGTAATGGTATTTAACGCTGTGTCATTACACCACGCATTCCCACTGCTGATATTTCGACAATAAAGACTGGAGCCGGATAGATAAAAAATCATGTCGTTATTCGGGCTAAAGATAAAATTGGAAATACTCCCCCCTGCAGGCTGAGTGAAAAGTGTGATCAAGGTACTCGATCCAGAATTAGGAGCAGTGATGTATCTGAGTTTGGTATCTTCACTAAAATACAAACGATCTTGATCCGAGCGATATTGGGAAAAACAGGTTAAAGTTCCATTCAAACAATTGCTCGTTAAATTTACCGCACTCAGGGATCCCGGAGTGGTGACATCGGCAGAAACTCCATTCGTGCCACTATTCATGATATTGGAAATTGTATTGCCACCAAAA
>JBEIKL010000283.1:0-2318 GCA_040379745.1 Bdellovibrionales bacterium
AATCAATTCATTCCGACGCTTCAGTGAAAGTTCGGCATCAGCCGGACTGGCAGGCAAGCGATAATCCGGTAGGCCGATCCAAAGACAAGGAACCGCGCGCGCATGGAGGTCATCCACCAGTTTTTGAATGTCTTTTTTAGCATAGGCCGACCAATCCGGCCCAGCCATGTAGTTTGCACCCAATTGCACCATCAACAGGTCGGGCTGAAAGGTGTCCAGCATTTCCACCACCGAAGGAGTGGGAGAGGAGAGTCCTCCCGAGGCTTCGCCCGTGGGTTCCTGGTCGAAGAATCCGCACTTTGAAACAAAGGAGGTGTACCACCAATTCACCGTGGATCCGCAACGGGAATGGAAGCTGACTTCCGCATCCGGAAGAGTTCGCAAGAGGGTGTTCATCTTCGCTCCAAACGGTGCGCGAGGTGCGGTGCTGTGTGAGTCGCCGATGTATAGGATTTTGCCTGCAAAAGCCTTAGTGGATAGTGCCGCTACTGCCAGAAACAGGATTTGAATGATTTTCTTCACGTTGTTCCCCCAAGAATTCTCGTGATGTGTTTTGGATCAGTTCCAGTTGACCTTGACTTCGACGTTCGCGCCCTCGGCACGGCGGAGTTTGACATGACCGTTCTTGCGCCCGAATTCGAAAATGTCGCGCGTGACTTCAACGTCCTGTTTGCAATACTGGATGATCTTGTCGATTTCGCCTGTTTTCCACCATTCGACGGCCATCAAACCGTCTGCGGATTTACCAGCGTTCAAGGTTCCTTGGGCGATGGTTTCCAGCTTCAAGAATTTCTGGCGGGTCAAGGTTTGAACGTCGTACATGATGTCGAAGACATCGAGTCGCGAAAGATTGAGGCCGTAAGCTTCCAGAATGACGAGATCGAATCCGCGGATGTTGTAGCCGATTACCAAGCGCTCTTCGCAGAGCTCGTTCAGTTTTTGAATTTCGTTCTCTTTGAAGACCAGCATTTGCTGGGTCTTGCTGTCCCAAGCACAAGCGATCGAGATTTTGAGCTTGTTGACGTTACCCCAGCCCCCGACGTCTTGGACCAGATTCTGGGTTTCCAGGTCGACAATCAGGTAGTGACGGTTACGGAGAAACAAGCTGGACGGAACCACGTCCTCCGAGAAGGGGACGCTATTCAAGTGTTTCCAATAACTTGGATTCAATCGGACACGGAGTTGATCGCTATCTGCCATAAGAAGGCGTTTAGATTCGGTGCAAATCTATCAATTGTCAAGGACGAGCAAATCTGTTAAGTTCTGCGTCAATCATGAAGCCATATCAGTCTGTTCGTTTGTTTAAGAATCCGGTATTGGAAGCCCTGACCCACGTGCATCCCAGCATTCCTTTTGTTCTGTGGATTCCGATTGTTCTCTATTTTCTGAATCTCGGTTTCACCACGACCGGTTTGTCAGTGGTAACGAATCTCATTTACGTCGCTTTGGGATTGGTTTTCTGGACCCTGACCGAATATGCCATGCACCGCTATGTCTTTCACTTTGAAGCGAAATCCAAAGCGGGCAAGTATCTGGTGTTCCTGTTTCACGGAATCCACCACGATGACCCCCAAGATCCGACCCGTCTGGTGATGCCACCGGTGGTTTCCATCGCACTGGCAATTCCGTTCTATTTCCTGTTCAAACTGGCTCTGGGTGCGGAAGCATGCATGCCGTTTTTTGCTGGATTTATCGCAGGTTACCTCGTTTACGATTTCCTGCATTTTGCCACCCACCACTTCATGTTCAAGGCAAAATGGTTTAAAACCCTGAAGGAAAACCACATGAAACACCACTATATGGCCAAGCCGGGCAAGTGGGGTGTGAGTTCACCGATCTGGGATTATGTATTCGGAACCTTTAAATAAGGTCCATTAACCCCCTGTAAAAACTGCTCGACTCGGACTTCAAGTTCGTGTTAAAGAGAGAGTTCCGCGAAAGGAAAATATTTATGGTAAAAATTCGTCTTCAACGTTTGGGTGCAAAAAAACGTCCACAATTCATGATCGTTGCAACTTCTGAAGGTTCCAAACGTGACGGTAACTTCTTTGAAAAACTCGGTTACTACTATCCGAAAGCTGAAAAAGCTGCTGATAAAGTGAAACTCGACAAAGAGAAATTCGACGCTTGGATCAAAAAAGGCGCTCAAATGACTTTGACTGTTGAGCAAGTTTTCAAAGCATTGAAAGCTTAATTGTTTTCTTTACGGTTTCGTAAATGAGTAACGGCGAATTGGCCAAAATGATCGTAGTGATCGCAAAGTCCCTGGTTGATCTTCCTGAAGAAGTATCAGCCGAGGAACAAGTGGGTGAAAACAC
>JBEIKL010000284.1:0-2310 GCA_040379745.1 Bdellovibrionales bacterium
CGGGTCGAGGATCCATCGCTCAAACTGTTGATGCAAACGTCCTTGAACGGCATCTACACCGCACTCCCCGAAGGCATTGCCATCGATCTTGTTCTGACGGACCCGAAAACGGGGAAAGAAGGATCTTTTCTCAAGGCCTTTGTGAATCCACTTTCAGTGGAACTTCCCGCGAATGCGGAACCGGTCACTTTCGACGTGGATTTCGAAACCCGTCGCGACACCGGATTCACCTACACCCTTCAGAATTACAACTTGAATGCGATTCCCGGCATGGTGAACCGCAACCTTGGCAACTTCACTGTGGCCGACCTCAACAAACGGAACTTGTTTTCGGCCGATAGCATTTCAGTTGATCCGGTGACGATCCGGCTGAACGGAATCCTGAAGCGCACCATCAGTTTTGACACCTTCAGACCCCTGATCCAGAAACGCATGAACGGGATCATCGCATCAATTTTCTCGGAGCTGGGCGAATCGCTGAAAACCACAATAGGACCGAAGATCCTCGCTTCGGTTTTCAACAACACCAGCAGAAGTGACCTGATCATCGAGAATGAAAGCATCTACACCCGATACCTCACCTCATCCTTCCTGAAACCGGCGAACAACCAGCTGGCGATAGCCATCAACGGTGAACTCTGCACGGCAAATCTCTACAAGATCTACGGCGAATCGTGCCACGCACGGAACACCTTTCCCGTACCGGTTCGCACCATCAGCGACCAGGATCGCACAGAGGCCGCAAAGGAGATCAACGATACGATCGCATCCGGCTCAAGCGACATGGTTTTAAGCCTTTCCGAGGAATATCTGAACCGACTGATGCACACGACCATCCAAGCCGACCTTTGGAACGACGCTCTCCAGAAAAGCGGAGTCGCCCTTGGTCCTAAAGGTGCATTCATCGTGATGAACAAACAGAATCGCACACCGGAACTCTATCTTGACCTGCTTTACACCGGCGAAAAAAAGGGATTGCAGTCGATCGTGATCAATCAGCGTCGACCGTTGCGGTTCCCGCTCCGGATCAGCACGGAACTCGAAATCAAGAATGTGGAGAATGTACCCCACCTCCTGATCCGTACCAAGAAAGTGGAATCCACGATTGATGAACTCATTTATGGAATTCCGGAACTCGATCTCCCCAGCCACCTCATTCGCGGGCTTCGCAAGAAGATCGCCCGCATGATCCTGGAAATGACCGACGAAGTGAATGGTCAAACGGCGGTCGATCTTGATCTACCGGTTCTGAAAGACATCGATCTTGGTCGTACACGCATCGAAGCCAGCAGGTACGGTCGCCTCAACATCCTTTACCGGTTCTAGGCATTCGGTTACGCTGAAGGGGTGAAATCCCTATTTGCTTACTTCCTCAAGCTCGGCACGACTGGATTCGGCGGACCCATCGCATTGATCGGCATGATGGAAGACCACTACGTGCGCCATGCACGCACTGTCACAGCCGACGATTTCAGACGCTACGTTGCCGCGGCAAAACTGTTTCCCGGACCCATCTCCACCCTGATCGCCATCCGCTTGGGGCAATCATTCTTCGGTTGGCGAGGCGGATTGCTCGCTTGGATCGGCCTCGTGTTTCCCGCATTTTTCATGGTGGTCGGGCTCAGCCTTCTTTACAGCGAAACACGCACTCTTCCTTCCGGATGGTGGAACGATCTCACCATCGGATTGAATCTCGGGGGCCTTGCCCTTTCGGTCATGGCATCAATCCGCTTCGCCAAACCCCTGCTTCAGTCCGATACGCTTTTCTATTTCATCTCGAGTGGCATCCTGACCTTTCTCTATCCCCAGCAGGAGATTTTTTTTCTGCTCGCTTGCGGACTGCTGGCGATGATCTACGAGCGCTATCGGAACCTCGTGTTTGAAGCATCCTCACTGCTCCTGTTTCCACTTTTTCTCGAATCGCTCAAGGCTTCGCTCATCACTTTCGGCTCGGGGCTTGCGATCGTTCCCGTACTGAAAGCCACCTATCTCGATCAACACCACTGGATCACACACGAAACTTTTCTCACCGGCCTCAGCGTTGGACAGATGACTCCGGGACCGCTGGTGATCATGAACTCATTCTTGGGACATCAAACCGCAGGAATACCGGGAGCCACGGCAGCCACACTTGGAACCTTTTTACCGACACTCCTTTTCGGGATCCTGCTCATGCCTGCGTTTGAACGAAAACTGTTGAACGCAAAACCACTGAAAGCCTTCTTTCATGGAATGTTGCCAGCCGTGGGAGGCGCCATCATCGGCTCTGTGGCACGCCTGTGCCTGATGTCGTTCAGCAACGCAACGGGC
>JBEIKL010000285.1:0-2268 GCA_040379745.1 Bdellovibrionales bacterium
GGTTCGCGCACTTGATCAGATTCTGAGCGGAACTGATGGAACCGGTCACGATGTGGACCTTCGCTTCGAGACGAACGCCGTTCATGCCGATCGGTTCGCGGATGCCGTCCTGATCATCGATGATGAATTCCTGTGGAATCACGTGAAGCACTTCACGGTCTTGCGGAATCATCACGGCTTTCGCCGCTTCGAGCACCCGCTGAATGTCCTGCTGGGTGATTTCCTTGTCCTTCACGGCGACCACGCCGGAAGAATTGAATGATTTGATGTGAGTGCCGGCGATACCGACGTAAGCGGAATTGACTTTGATTCCCGCCATGTTTTCGGCTTCTTTTACTGCTTTTCTGATGCTTTCAACGGTGGAGTCGATGTTGATCACGACCCCTTTTCTCATTCCATTGGAAGGAGACTGACCGAAGCCGATGATGTTGATCTCGGAAGGTTCAGTAGCAGTGGCTGGTTGGAACTCGCCAACAATGCAACAGATCTTGGTGGTGCCAATATCTAGACCGACGATGATTTCTTTTTTAGACATTCTCATCCCTCCCATGGACAAAAAACTGCCTGACGCAATCCTACTAAGAAGTTTATGAGTCTCTTGACATTTTTACAACGATTTTCTTCCCGTCGCCGAGCCAAATTTTTGACGCCGGCAAGGATTTCCCTGACAGGTAGTCGAGCACTTTGCGGAGTGACCCTTGAGTGATCTGCAAGGCTTCTTGCGGATCCAGACCCAACTCGATGGTCGGTCTCATGAACTGACCATTCTTCAGTGGGTAAACCACCACCGCTCTCAATCCCATCTTCGAATCATAACTCAGCGAAGAGAGCTTCAGGCCTGGAAAATAGGCATCTTTGAACCAGTCGAACATCAGGGTGCGTAACTGTTTCATCATCGTCTCGTTCCGGATGTCGAAGCCCTTCAGGATCGGAAGATCCTTGGCATAGACAATGGCCTGGTCCTCGAAAACGGTTCCATCCGATTCAAGATAGAGTACCTTTCCGCGGCTCTCGGCAAGGAGGGCGATGGGTTCACGCTCGACAATTTTCAGAGAGATGGTGTCAGGAAACTGTTTGCCGATCACGACTCCCTTGACCCACGGATTCTTGACGAGGCGGGCTTCGATCGGTTCCAGATTGAAATCGGAAAGACTCTGATTGCCGATCTGGACCTTCGCCATCTGAAGAACTTGTGCCTGTGATAGCGGGTAGCCCTCACTGAGCGGCTCCACGTTCACGGCTTTCAATTTGAAAAGCGATGAATTCATTGCGCGAAATGCGCCAAATCCGAGCAATGCGAGAAATGCCACCGCCGCCAGAACATGCAACGCGTTCTTGCCACGCGGAGAAGCGGTTTGTGCGGAAGAATACGAAGACAGTTTTCCACTGACATCAGCCATCTCTTTAGGGATAATCTGTTTATGCGAAAAATTCCACTTCATTTGTTGATCATTGCCGGACTGATCCTCAACTCCTCATGCAGTCACGATCGTTCCGGAATCCGTTTTGATGCGAAAAATCCGTCCGGCATGGCTGGTACCTTCGACGTCAAGCGCATGAAATTCCCGAACGGGCTGAAATTATTGATCCTGAAAGACGAATCCTCGCCCACTTTCGCCTATCAGACCTGGTTCGAAGTCGGATCCAGGAATGAAGTCACCGGAAAAACCGGGCTCGCCCATCTCTTCGAACACATGATGTTCAAGGGCACGAAGAAGTATCCCGATGGTCAATTCGATTCCATTCTCGAACAAGCAGGCGTGGAGGGTGAGAACGCATTCACCAGCAACGACCACACGGTCTATGTCCAGGAACTCCCGAACAACCGTCTCGACTTGATTGTCGAACTCGAGAGCGATCGCATGACCAACTTGATTGTGGATGACCGGGCATTCGGTACCGAGCGTGAAGTCGTCCAGAACGAACGCCGCCTCCGGAAGGAAAATTCCCCCGAAGGGACTCTGTATCAAATCCTGTTTGAAACCATGTTCACCGACAGTCCTTATCATTGGCCGGTGATCGGTTACGAAGAGGATCTCGCCGCGATGAACGCACAGGACGCGCGCGACTTCTATCAGCGCTACTATAGTCCGGACCGTGCGACAATCGTAGTGGTCGGCGATGTGAATGAAAACGAAGTGATCCGCAAGGTGGAAAAAACCTACGGCTCCATCGCTCCAAAAAACACTCCGGATCAGCCGTTCAAACGTGACCCGGAACAAACTGCGCAAAAAAGAAAGAAAGTACCCCTCAACATCCAGAACGAGA
>JBEIKL010000286.1:0-2233 GCA_040379745.1 Bdellovibrionales bacterium
GCCTTTCCACAGCTTCATCGCTTCTTCCTTGAAGCTTTTCACTTCAGTCGTGGACAACGCTGCGAGTTCGGATTTTTTCTCCCAGCCGGCGATGCGGGTCGCGCATCCAGTGGCAAGCAAACTTAAACAGAGCATCGGTAAAACCAGATTCATTTTTTTCATCGAGGTGACTCCTTATGTTTTGTTCTTTGATTTCAGTTTGCCAAGACCGTTGGCCAATGCAACCCGAAACACCCGAACCCACCGCGACAATTCACTGACACCGGAAATCCTTTCCCCGAAATTCTTGCATCAGCTACCATTTCAGAATGAATGCGAGCTGGATCGTCAAACCCGTATCCGATCTGACACCGGATGAATTGGAAAAATGGCATGCGTTGCGTTTTCCGCGCCTCCCCCTCAGTCAAAGCATCTCATGGGCCATGGCCGCCCAGTCCGTCAGTGGGAATTGCATACTCGTGTTTTCTCCGGAGCGAAAAGTCAGTGCGTTGTATTTGATTTCGGGTGATCAAGCGGAATGCGTGAATGGCCCCATTCTTGACTGGGATCGAATCCGTGATCACGAAGACCTGAATGAGCAAATCAGCATGGCGGTATTCGCCCTTTATCAGGGTTGCCCCTGGTTGCAGACCATTCGCATCCGCCCCCGACTCGACCAGAAACACTTCCTGTTTTTGGCCAAGAATTTGGCTTTCCCCATCATTCAAACCGATCTGGCTCAGACGATGATGATCGAACTCGATGATTCTGACGAAAAAATGTGGCTGAATCTGCCGGCTCGGATCCGACACGAAATCAGCAGGGGGCGCACTGCCGGTGTCGTAACCGAATCCATTCCCATCGAAAGTCATTTATCTTCATTCTGGGATCAAACTCGCAAATTCTACCAAACGCGGAACTTGTTCGTCCCCGAGGAATCCTGGATCCGATCATTGCTGGGGTCATTCACCGCGGATCAATCCGGAGTGATCGGAGAATTTTCAGCACAGATCCTTCGCGCAACCCATGCTGCAAGCGGAAGCATTTCCGAAATCCTGGTGCTGCACACCCACGATGTGAGTTACTACTTTTACGCCCATGAAAACCGGTCGGAATCCTGCCCGAACATCAGCCTGAACGCCTGCGCCCAGTGGGAAGCGATTCGAAGTTCGGCGAATCAGGGCTCCGTTTATTACGATCTGAACGGAATTCTTCATCCGGAACATCGGAATGCGGAACACGATTCCTACGCCGGTGTCGATCGCTACAAACGCAAGTTCAAGGGCAAGGAGATCGAATATTTCTCTCCTCTCATCACATTCAGCAACCGGGAGTGAGGCACTCCACCGATCGAATCGTTCAAAAAAAACCGGAATCCCAATTCTGGAACTCCGGCCTTCTGTAACAACTTTCATCAATCCAGTGAAAGAACTTCGTAAATAGGATTATTTCTTGTCGATGCTGATGATCGGCTTGATGTTGCAGCGGAAAAGATTGTTGTTCAATTCGCTGTAGATCACGTTCACGTTCTGATCGATTTCATTTTTCAACTCGAGACACGGCTGGCGCTTGCCACGACCGGTGAAGTACACTTCGGACTTTCCGAGGCTCAGCTTGCGGCTGTCATTGTTCAACCGAACGCGGAGATAACAGTATTGGATCCTTTGCATGCTTTCAGAGGCAGTCATGACACCACCGCGATAGTCGTACTGGATTTCGTATTTTGAACTGACGTTCACATCTTTTGCTTCCAGATCCGGATTCGCCGCCAAAAAGGCATCCATCCGCGCATTCGCATCCTTGCCGATTTGATCGCACTGGGCCTTGAACTTCGCGATCTGTCCGTTATCAATAACGGAAAACGCTTCCACTTCCACATACTGATCGTTGGCCGCGAACGCAGACGCGCCGGCAAACAACATTCCCACCACAGAGAACAGTTTCATTTTTTTCATGGCGCTCTTATACAGCCAGAATTGAAAAAAAACAATGAAAATGATTTATTGCGTTAATCTCAAAATCAAAACCAGACTAAAACAATATGGTATAATGAACCCATGGGCTCCATCTGGCGTTATGGCTTCGCTTTTTCGATTCCGGCATCCATCGCCTTGGCTTTTGATCGTCAAGGCGCTTGGTCTGCCTTTGCCGTTTTTTTTGCATTCGGAATCCTGCCGGCGATGGAGGCCATCCTTCCCGTTTCGAGTGGAAATGCGACAGATGGCGAGGAATCAGCCCTGAAACATCACCCCGC
>JBEIKL010000287.1:0-2231 GCA_040379745.1 Bdellovibrionales bacterium
GCGATGCGAATCAACTCCCGTGTCCGTTCCGAAATCGTTTTCCCATAAAGATCGGCAATTCCATATTCCGTGATCACATAGTGAACGTGTGCACGGGTGGTGACCACACCGGCACCGGCCTTCAACTGCGCGGTGATGCGTGATTCCCCCCGATTCGTGCGAGAAGGAAGGGCGATGATCGCCTTGCCCCCCTCGCTCATCGAAGCACCCGTAATGAAGTCGAGTTGCCCACCGACACCGGAAATGATCTTTCCGCCGATCGAATCGGCACAGATCTGACCGGTGAGATCGACTTCGACCGCGGAATTGATCGCGATCACTTTCGGATTGCGGGCAATCACGATCGGGTGATTCACATAACTCACATCGAGTTGCACGACGCTCGGATTGTCATCAATGAAGTCATAAAGCTTTCGGGAACCCATGAGGAACGTACTCACGGTCTTACCGGGATGGACCTTTTTCTTCGAGTTGTTCACAGCCCCTGAAAGGATCAGCTCCAACGCCCCGTCAGTCCACATCTCCGTGTGAATGCCGAGATCGCGATGGTGTTTCAATGACAGCATCACCGCATCCGGAATCGCACCGATCCCCATTTGCAGCGTGGATCCGTCTTCGATCAATGAAGCGCTAAACTCACCGATTTTCTTTTCCACAGCCGACAACACCGCCGGAGTGGTTTCAAAAATCGGCGTGGAAATTTCAACGGCATGGTGAATCTGACTGGTGTGTACGATTCCGTCTCCGTGAGTGCGGGGCATCTGTTCGTTGATCTGTGCAATCACGATCGATGCGGTTTCCACCGCTGCCTTGGTTGCATCCACACTGGTACCGAGCGAACAATAGCCATGGCGATCCGGCGGGGATACTTGGATCAACACCACATCGATTTTTCTTTTCTTGGAACGGATCAACTGTGGAATCTCGGATAAAAAACAAGGCAGATAATCCACACTCCGATGATTCAACTTGGGACGCATGTTCGATCCTAAAAAGAAGTTCGAAACACGAAAAACACCATCGAATTCAGGATCGGCGTAGCGGGCAGGACCCACCGTATGCAGGTGCAAAAGCTCGATATCCCGCAATTGGAATGTCCAAGCATGATCGATCAACGCATCAATCAGGTGCAAGGGAGTGGCGGCCTGACCGTGCACGAAAATGCTGTTGCCGGAGCGGATTTCTTTCAGGGCTTCGAGTGCGGTGGAATGGAGCTTCATGACCCCCACAGTAACACATTGAAATTCCTCGAAAGTATGACCGGGATCAGAAAATCGAGTTAATTTTTTTTAACAAAAACAGTGCGTTGACTATTTTGACACGCTTCAATACTGTGCCCCCCATGAATCTGTATACCGATCCTGTGACCCGCAGTGAAACCCCGAAAAACACGGAAATCAAATCGATCGTGAACGAACCGCTGAGCAAGATCTTTTTCGACCGGCTTTCGGGTGTGTTGGGGAGCGTTCCGTTTGTGAAATTCGTGATCGATCGCGAGAACGGAAACACGATTCACTTCCTGAATGACCGTTTTTATCATCTGCACGCTTATTACGTGTGCGACAACATCCTGAAGGAATCACAGAATACATTCCTGAAAAAAATCGACGCGTTCAACGAAGAAACCTATCACTCACCTGCCCGTCGTTTCTATTTCGGAACCATCGGTCGCATCCAACATCAGAATCGATCGGTGTACACTCTCGAGACCCAGGAAATCGACAGCATGAAACTGGCAATGATCGAGGATCTGTACGCGATCGTGAAGGCGAACCTCGATCAGAATTTCGAACTCCTCTTCAAACCGGCGAACCACATTCAGGAAAAGGCAATTGAAGATGTGGCGGTGACGAAGATTCCGCGCATCTACACTTCCGAGATCTATGCGAACTCGACGTTCATTTCCCTGAATCCGGGAGTGTCGGAAGGACGTATCCGCGTCTTCCACAGTGAAACGGAATTCCAAGCGGCGCATGCCTCGATCGAGTGGTACGACATCATCGTCATGCATCGGGTGCCCGACGATGTGCCTCGCGTTTCCGGAATGATCAATGCGGATTTCACCACTCCGCTTTCGCACACCAACGTGCTGGCGGCGGGATGGAAAATCCCGAACTGCATCCAGCGCGACATCTTCGAAACGATCTACAAGGAACACCTCGACCGTAAGTGGGTGCGTTTGGAAGTCGCAGCCAACGCCACCAAAGCGGATCTGAAACTGATCACCGAAC
>JBEIKL010000288.1:0-2187 GCA_040379745.1 Bdellovibrionales bacterium
CCGAGTCCTCGGATTATGAAGTGGACTACGAGGAGGAGCCCGGTTCGGTGGAATCCGCTGAACCGGAAGAGCCAGTGAAGCCTGCGCCGAAAAGCAAGTCGGGCAAAGTCGAGACATTCTCCAAGGACACCACCTCGCAAGGTTCGCGTGCCGAAAAGAAAATCGCACCGATGATGAAATCCGAAACCAAAAGCGTCTACCGCAAGAACGGAAAGCCACTCGATGTGGATACGGATTAACCAGCCGTTTTCGGTTCCCGCCGAGGTTCGGAACGTCCTGACCGGTCTTTTTGATGCGGGTTTCGAGGCGTATCTGGTGGGCGGTTGTGTGCGCGATTGGATTCGGGGCGAATCGGTGAAGGACTACGATGTTGCCACCAGCGCCAGACCCGAGGACATCGAAAGAATTTTTCCGAAAGTGGTGGAGGTGGGCCGCGCATTCGGGGTGATGAAAGTGATCGCCGAAAATGGTCGTCACATCGAGGTCGCCACCTTTCGCAAGGAATCCGATTATCAGGACCACCGCCACCCGTCCAAAGTGGAGTTCAGTTCGGTGAGGGAAGATGCTTCCCGACGCGACTTCACGATCAATGCGTTCTATTACGATTTGAAAACGGGGCAGGTGCTGGATTTGTTCGACGGGATGACGGACATCAAGAGCAAGGTCATTCGTGCCATCGGCCATCCGGAAGAACGCTTCACGGAGGATGCGCTTCGTTTATTGAGGGCCGTGCGATTCGCTTCTCGATTCGCGTGCACGATTGAGCCGGAAACGGAATCGGCCATTCAAAAATTGGCACCCTTGATCCAGAAAGTCAGTATTGAGCGGGTGAGGGATGAAGTGGAAAGAATCCTCGCTGGCCCGAGACCGCGTGAGGCTTTGATCCTGATGCAGCACCTGAAGTTGTTCGAGCCGGTGTTTCCCGAAATCGCGGTCGCCATCCGCGAGAAGAAAAAAATCTGGGACTATACGCTGGCCACTTTGGCGCACCTCTCGGGCGAGGGTGAGGTCGAGGACCCTGCATTTTATCTGGGATTGGTGTATCTACCGACTCTTCGAAAATATCCGATCGACCAAAGAGGCATTCAGGCTCAAACGATCGCTTCAAGGTTTAAACTTTCAAACGAACAGCAATCGCTGTTTGTCTTTCTGGTTCAGGAAACCACGAAGTTCCGTGAAGTGTTCTCCATGCGGGATGCGACCTTGTTTCGCTGGATGAAGCATGCGGATTTTCCGGTGCTGATGCGCTTCCATGTGCTCGATGCGATGAGCTTGGATGGAAATCACGCCGGATTGGAGTTCGTGAAAAAAGCATATCTTGAGTCGAAAAAACGCTTCGACATGAAACCCCTGATCACGGGGGATGATCTGGTGCGATTGGGCATGCAGCCCGGCCGCCAGTTCACCGAGATCCTGAACACGATCGAAGACTTGTCCATCGAAGGAAAATTGAAAAGCAAGGATGAGGCGCTGGAGTATGTTCTCCAGCATTTTGTTGAGTAAGCCGGAAACGGATCAGACACCCATTCCCCAACCGCCGGATTGGTTGAATGCTTCACCGGTGATGGTCGATGCCTCATCACTGATCAGGAATTTGACAAATCCGGCAACCTGATCGGTCGTGGTGAATTCCTTGATACAAGCGGGTTTAAGCATGATTTCAGTGGCAACGTCTTTTTCACTCATGCTGTTGAGTTCGGCCTGTTTTTTCATCTGGGCGCGCATCAGCGGGGTATCCACAAAGCCGGGGCAGATGGAATTGACGGTGATGCCGTGTTCAGCAGTTTCCAGCGCAACAACTTTTGCAAAACCGAGAACGCCGTGTTTGGCGGCAACGTATGCGGCCTTGAACGGGCTGGCCACTTTTCCGTGAATGCTGGAGATATTGATGATGCGTCCCCATTTTTTCGATTTCATTCCCGGAATGACATGCTTGGTGCAGAGGAACGAGCCGGTCAGCATGATACCGACGAGCAGATTCCATTTCTCGATCGGGAATTCCTCGACCGGTGACATGAACTGGAGACCGCAGTTGTTGACCAGGATATCGACGACGCCGAATTTGTTTTCGGTTTCGAGCAACGCCGCTTTCACTTTCTCTTCATTGGTCACATCGCAATTCACGTACGGTACGGATGCGTCTTGTGGTGGCTGAATGTCCCAGCTCACCGCTTGAATACCGGTAGC
>JBEIKL010000289.1:0-2179 GCA_040379745.1 Bdellovibrionales bacterium
ACGAAGATTTCGAAAATACTGCATTACAGTCAAATCGGAAATTCCTGAATTGGTTAACTTTATTTTTTCAATCGAATCGGGTTGCCAGTCAGCGCATTTTTTCAGTCCGAACGCATTACTCAATACGGCAAGTGTTTCTTTTTCAGCATCGGATTTTTCTGAATACTCACAATAATCGAAGAATTCAGCCGTTTTGCATCCTAACAGGTGCGGCACCATCACTGAAATGCGGAAGGAAGGATCAGAGGACTGCAAGACTTTCAATTCTTCAACCCCCACTCCAGAAAGCATTTTTGACTGATGAGCTTTCAGGAAAACCGGAGCGAATATAACATCGACAGAAAAGGCCTTCTCGTCGAACTCCGAACGAATCGCAGAAATCGAAACAGAAGAAGAATCACACACTACCGGCTTGTCGGAATGATTCACGAAATGCACGCTTCCGTAGTCAAGACTTCGATCCACCAAAGCAGACATCGAGACATTCGGGTTAATCCCACGATCAAATGCTTGAACGTGAGTGACAAAAAAAAGGGACATCATCATCGAAAACAACATATTCAAACTCCAATCCTATTCATGCAAAAATCGACTTTCTGATCAGCAAACCAACCAACAATCAATCCGGACCGAACCAATTCCAGTGTCTTATCCAATCCGATTTGTTGGTGCACATATCGAACCAGAAGCGATGCGCGCACTGCCAATTGATGCTCCGGTGAATCCTCATCAGACAATCCTCCTATCGGAATTTCAGGATCCATGATCGAAAGAGCCTGCTCAGCCTGATCTGGATCGAGAAAATCCTTCACGCAAACCATCAAGGAATCACGTGGGACATCCGTCTGATTCCCACCTGCGGGCTTACCGACTTCTTTTGAGCACGAAGCATTCAAAACGATTAAAAGTGAAAAAATCAGATACTTCTTCATCACTCATCTTCCCCACATACAATCCGGTTATGTAAAATATGAGAATTCAAATCAAGCAGCTGGACTTGGAGAAATTTGGGCTTCAAATCGTGATCTAACCTGATTTGAATTGATCTCCGGAAGTCAATGCCGCCAAACGAAAAACCAGACGAATGTTGAAAATAACGATGAGAAACCGTTTTTAAATGAGCCAAACAATAACGAGGAAAACCGAACTCAAAAACCGCCGGAACTCTCTCACCAGAAGTCAAAGGTTTCTTATTATCGATTAATAGAAAATAGGTGAGAATCTCTGAATCGTCAGTACGACTAACCAACTCAATTTCACAGTTCCTCAAGCGCGTTAAACCGGAAAACCGCTGAATTGCATTGGCAAATTCGAAATGCTCACATCCATCCTGTGTTGCAAAGGAATGTGCAGAACATAAGGCAAGTGCAATGGTAATCAAAATCCGAATCATCTTCTGGAAACCCCATGCGTTCTGAAAATGGAACTAAAATCGAATTCGATGACACTTCGTCTCGAACAATTCCACCAATCAACCACGAATGATCCGGACTCCCAGTAGGGAGTGCCGGTACATTCGCCATTCCGGTATTCACAAGTATCGAAATGGATATTCTCAAGCGGACAATGACCATAGAAAGCAACTTCAGCCTTTTTTGAAAAACAACTCTCCAATCCACTGATATCAAAAGATAATAATCTCGAATCACCAGACTTCTCCACCTTCAAAGCGCTGAATGAAAATCCACCGTTCGGATCTCGGGAATCCAGATCAAATCCACTGAAAAAAACAATGTGCTCGGACTCATCAACCCTTTGGATCATATCAGGATCTGAAATCAAGTAATTCACCCGGTATGTTCTTTCCTTTCTCAAATCCGAGATTGAAAATCGATTATTCTCATCCAAATAGTCCCTAAATCCCTTTAAAGAATCATAAGACGTCACTCTTCCTTTCAAATCAATCAACCAATCTGTAAAATGGGTTAATGCTTTGTTTCTTAAGTTCATGTGACGACAACTCATTCGTTCTTGAGGTTTTTGATAAGCAGTAAGGGAATAACCGTCAAACACTTGAAGATCAGAATTTGCATAAGAATTAACCGATACAGAAGAAACAAAAAGGATAAATGAAAAAAAAGACGAGAAATTCATAAAATCACTTTCTCGGTTTAAAGGTAAATGACTGGGTTCCATATGCATATACAGGTTTGGTGTCCTCGATTTTCAAAACAGAACT
>JBEIKL010000290.1:0-2177 GCA_040379745.1 Bdellovibrionales bacterium
CGTCCACACCCGCCGTCACGGTGCCCGCCCCGCACACATCCCCACACAGCCGCCCCGCCCGCCGCCCACTTCATCAATTGTGCCACGAGGAGTTGATCCGAACCATCTTCATCCCGCTGAAAGTGAAGAGCTTTCCATATTCGGCTGGCCTCAGGGTGCGCACCACTCACCGCTACTCGCCCCTGCCCGTAATTCAGAATTGCACCTGCGTTCTTTCCATTTTCATAACGCGAATAAACCTGCACTGATGAATCATTCACACCACTGAAATCCAGAAATGGTCCTCCGTGATAATACACGGAACGGATCCGATGATTCCAACTCACCTGAATCAAATGTCCCGGACCGTCTTCCTGATCCCAGAGTTGCGTTTTGCCAGGCACAATTCCCAAGCCATCCATTTCGCTGGTTCCGATCTTTGAAGTGGCAAGGAATGCCCCCGCACAAAAACCCACATACCCTCCACCATTCCTGACAAAGTCGCGTATCCTGCCCAAGTACTCACTACCCATCGCACGTGCCGCCGTTGTGGATTTTCCACCCGGTTGAACCCAAAGAGAAGCACGCTTCAGAACAGAAAAGTCCTTCCATTTCTCATTCACGAACTTCAATTGAAAACCCGCTTTTTTTGCGGATTGAGCGGCAGAAGTCCAGCAATTCACACAAGCGCCCGGGCCACGGTATACCAAAGCCAACGGCTTTTCAGCGCTTGCTCCTTCCACACCGCAAAGAATCGTCATGATCGCGATCAATAGAATCCTGTTCATTCGTCGTGTTCCCCTACTCCAACCGTTCAATCAAAAGCCCTGGCATTCACCATGCTCTCGTCTTCAAAAATACAGTACGAAACCGGATTGCCGTTCTCATCCGAAACGACCGCCACTTTGCCGCCCGCTCGATTCAGGCAACGCCAGGCCCATGGGTTTTTTCCATCAGTGGGACCATCCGGTTTTTTCGGCCTGGCCCGATAGCGATCGACGGCTTTCAGCGCTTCACAACTTTTCAGACAATGCTCACTGACCCAGATTTCAGGCCGGACTTCATGAACGGAGAATCGATATTTCCCGAGATGAAGTTTCTTCTCCGGCATCGAAAACGCGGGAGCCATCACGAATAAAAAATTCAGTAAGAACAGATGTGGCATCCAAAAGCGATTCATCATTGCCCCGATCCTTGCTGACTTCCAACTTTGGCTGGAGTGGCTTTCGGCTTGTCTGTGACCACATTGAATGATTTTGATACCGGATAAAGGGTTGAATCATCGATCCACGAGCGACCATCCTTGCAATCCTTCAAGTGTGCTGCACAGTCCGTTCCCCAGGAGTTTTGAATCAGGAACTGGCACGCGCCGCCTGGCCCCTTTCTCGCCCCGATGATCGTGACAAAATGAGAATCCCCTCCCAGTTCTTTGCATTTCCAATATGCATTCGAATCGGAGATCTGGGTCGGATGCTTCAGGATCGCCGAGCACATATTCAAGAAAATGGGTTTTGACTTGCTCAAGGAATCCAGGATGACTCCGTTGAAATCCCGTACCGAAGCTGGCCTCAGGACCGGATCGCAATTGTAGGATTTCGAATAACGAATTCTGTTCTCAGAATCGATACACTTGGGGGTAATCGCACCCAGCAGAACATCCGCTCCGGGATTCTTTAGTTTTCTCAAAACCTCTGAAAATTCGGCGTCTGCCGAAACTTTCTTCATCGTCTTGGCCAGCTCGATGATCTCTTTATCGAGTATCGATTTCTGGCATGAATTTGTATTTGCCAAGCTGAGAAGAGCCGATTTGGCCGTTTTTTCCAACGATTCGGAACTGGAATTCTCCCGATACAACTTCAACAACAAGGGCGCATTGGTTTTCAGGTATTCCTGTATCTTGCTGTTTTCCACTTTACCCTTTTTCAGGACATCGAGCATGAGCCCCACCTGGTAGAGCACTTCAGCTTGAAACTTCACCGGATTGATCTGCCCCTTAGCCCCGGTATCACCCAGGTCTTTTCCGAATTGCATACCACGGGCAACATATCCGCCAGCAGAGAATGGACTCTTACCACCCGAAGCGGAAGCGGACTGAGAACCTTGCGTTTTCCGTGCGGCTGCTTCTCTCTCGGCCCGTTCGACCGCCTCATCATAAATGCTTCGATCCGAATTTTCGAGCAGACTGAGTTCTTTCGGAC
>JBEIKL010000291.1:0-2173 GCA_040379745.1 Bdellovibrionales bacterium
AGTTGGTTGGCATGGAATCAGGGTAGCAGAGTGATTTCCAAAAAGGTATCCGGCGCTTTTTTGATGCTTGGTGCGTTAACGCAAAAGACCCCTGGGGCTTTTTTGATGCTCGGTGCGTTAGCAGAAAAGGTGTCCGGCGCTTTTTTGATGCTGGGTGCGTCGAGTGTAAGGGGGGGGTGAGGTGAAGGGAGGCTCACCGAACTTCGGGCGCCCGAAGTGAAAACCATTTTGGTGATCCAATGCAGTTTCTAAAAAAACGGCGAGAGCGGTTTATCCGGTGTTATTCTGTCGATATGGAAAAAACATCGGGGTTCTCAAAGGGAATCATCATTTCGGCATTCGTTTTGTTTTTCGTCAGTCCTTTCTCGAGCGCCTTTTCCCAAGTCACTTATGCAACCGATACCGGCGTTCCAGTTAGATGGAAATCCCTGCCGGTGAAGCTCTGTGTGAACAAGTCCGTTCCGCTCCAGCATCGTCAAGCGATTGCTCAAGCAATGGACGCATGGAACCGGGCTTTTCCAAAACCGCTCTTTGCTCCACTGTGTGAGAGTAAGGTCCCGCTGAAAAACATCGAGAAACTGGATGACCATTCGATTCACTGGGTGACCCGTGACTTTCACCAATTCACCGAGAAGACTTCCTTGGCACGCACGATTTACGAATTCGATCAGAAAACGGGTGAAATGACGGACGCCGATATCGTCATCAATGCCGAGTATTTCAACTGGGGGCGAATCCATGCGGACCTGAAAACCGTGATGATCCACGAGTTGGGGCATGCCCTGGGGTTGAAACACCATTTCATCTCGCGCGAGTCGGTGATGAATTATTTTCCGTATCTTTCCGGTTATCGCTCGAATGGATTCGGGGATTACGAGAAGAGTGCGATTGCCGATCTCTATTTTGAAAAACCCTGGCAAACACCGGACTACTTGAAAAAGCACTTCGCAAATGACCGGGGCGGTGCGATTCAAAGCCTGAAGGAATTCAAGAACCCCGGCACTGATCAGGTCTTTGCACTTGCCACGCTGTTGAAGGCGGAAAAGAAACATCCGGAGGCAATCGAGCAATTTCAGATTTTCCTTCGCTCGAGCCCCAAGGATGAGATCGCCCTTTATCAATTGGGCGATACCCAGTGGGGAGCGAATCAATTGTCCGAGGCAGTGAAAACCTTTGAGACGGTGTTGAAGATCAATCCGCATCACTACGAATCAGCGGCGAATCTGGGGTTCATCCATCTGCAAAAAGGTGATTCTAAAAAAGCACAACAGTATCTGGAATTGGCTCTGGCGAACAACCCCTCGCACTATGTCGCGTGCCAGTTATTGCAGGATCTGACGAAGAAGAAAAAGTACGCCGATTGTGTGAAACGGTTTGCTCCCTAGGACTGCACTTTGGGTGTCCGAATTGCGGATCTTAATGCAGCGGGCATCAAAAAAGCGCCGGACACCTTTTAGAAGGTTTCAATCGCCCGCTTCAGCAGCGCCACGCACTCATCGGCTTCGGCGTGGGTCATTTCTAATGAAGGCCCCATGATGATCAGGTCACCGTTCACGCCATCGGCTTGGCCATAGTTCGGCCAGACGATCAGGCCCAAGTCTTGTGCGTGTTGCACGAATTTTTGCGCGAACTTTTTCGCGATCGGGAAGGGGGCTTTGGTGGCCTTGTCGGCAACGAATTCCACGCCCGCCATGTGACCAATGCCTTGAACCGAACCGACATACGGCAAGGCATGGATGTGGGTTTGAAGCTCACTCAACCAATGGGCCGAAACCGCGTGCGACTTCTTCAGTACATCGTGTTGGTCGAGGTACTTCATCACGGTCAGTGCGGTGGCAGCCATCGACGGCGCCAGCATGTAGGTTTGCGCGTGCATGAATCCACCAGATCCATTCTTCATGGTGTTCACGTCCGACTCTTTCACGAGTAACGCCGATACCGGCATCAGGCCTGCATTCAAGCCTTTGCCCATAACCAACAAGTCGGGCTTCAGGCCGTAGTGTTCGGCTGCGAAGAATTTTCCGGTGCGACCCGCACCACACATCACTTCGTCAGCGATCATCAGGATTTCGTGTTTGCGGCAGATTTCCTGAACGCGTTGGTAGTAACCATTGGGTGCAACCCATGCGCCGGTCGATGAACCGCTCACGGTTTCAAAAATGAATGCACTGAT
>JBEIKL010000292.1:0-2163 GCA_040379745.1 Bdellovibrionales bacterium
ATTTCATCTGCGACACCTTGAAGATCCAGATCTCTTCCCCGATGAGTCCTTATGATTTGGAAGACCTGATGGACAAAGACATGAAGGCAGCGCACGAAGAAGAAGCCCATGCCGCTCACGCGATCGGTAAAGTGGGTGATGCGATGCCGGGTCTCGGAATCGTTGCGGCGGTTCTCGGGGTGGTGATCACCATGGGTAAGTTGAATGAAGGTAAGGGTGTGATCGGACAGTCGGTCGCGGCCGCTCTCGTCGGAACCTTTCTCGGGATCTTGATGTCATACGGATTCCTCGGGCCCCTGGCTGACAAGATCATTGGTGACATCGCCGACGATGGAAAATACATCGATGTGGCGAAGTCAGCGATTCTCGCTCTTGCGAAAGAATGCGCTCCAAAAGTCTGTGTGGAATTCGCCCGTCGTACGGTTCCTCCGGGAGTGCGTCCGACTTTTGAAGAAGTGGATAAGGCAACATCTAACGTAGGCTCGAAAGCAGCATAAGGAATCAGTCATGGCGGATAAAAACAAAGGCATCACGATTGTGATCAAGAAAGTCCAGGGGGGCCATGGCGGAGCGCATGGCGGAGCCTGGAAGGTGGCCTTTGCCGACTTCATGACTGCGATGATGTGCTTCTTTCTGGTGATGTGGTTGATGGGAGCGGATGAGGAAGTGAAGCAGGAAATCGCGCATTACTTCAATCATCCGAACACTCCGTACAAGTCAGGCCGTGATCCGGAAGCGAAAACGGTAGCGCCACTGGGAGAGAAAAAAGGCCAAGGCGAATCCTTGCTCAAGGGTGCCGAGGGAGCGATTCCTGAAGACATGGTTCAGAATCCGCTTCGTGACGTGAAGGAACAAGTGGAACAAAAACTGAGCGACATCGCGTTCGGTCTTGAACTCGATGCCGAGATCGATGAATTGAGATTCTCGATTCTGGGTGACGAAGTGTTTGAAGAGGGAACAGCCGAAATCAAAAAAACGGTGAAGCCGAAGCTCGACCAGATCGGCGCGCTCTTCCAGAAGTATCCGGGATATGTATTGGTCGAGGGGCACCTCGACAGCAAGAAATCGTTGACCGGTGAAGATCCTTATCTTTTCTCCACCGCTCGCGCGATCGCAGTGATGAATTATTTCACGAAGCCTCAAAAGGGCCGTGCGCCGGGTTCCGTGATGGATGAAAACCGCTTTTGTCCTCGCGGAGTGGGTGCAAAACGCTCCTGGAGCGTGAATGGCGGAGACACTACCCGCAATCGCCGTATCGAATTCACGCTTTCTTCAAAAAACGCGTGCACTGAATAGTTCGACTCACTCGCATCAGACGCCGCTCAAATTCAAAAGATTCTGAATCACTTTCTTATGCGGATGATTCTGCCGGTAGGCCAGATACAACACCCGTTTCGAGTCTTTACCCAGTGATGTGAACTTCACCGTCTTTTGTGTGATTGCCGATTGGCTTGCATGCGAGGGAAGAACGGTTGCCGCATTCGGCGTCGCGGCCACCCACTTGGAAAGGGCAGTGAGGTCGTTCCAGTAAACGCGGTAAATCGGTGGAGACATTTTCTGACGTCGCACCAGCCATGCCTCGACCGGGTTCATTTGCGGAGAAAGGGTACCCCAGGTGAGTTTTGCGAGTGATTCGGGTGAGTTCAGGTCAAGCCTCGCATCGGGGTGGGTGACGATTCCCCAGGTTTCAGTGAAAATGGGTTTACAGATGAAGTCTTCCAGTTCTTCCTTGTGTTCCAGAATCCCGACGTCCATGCCTGCCTGAACCAGTTCAAAAGAAACGCGCGAAAGCGCCGAAATGTGAGCCTCGAGGGTCAACTCGGGAAACAGGGGCGCATTCTTGTTCCACCAAGGCAGAATGATTTCACGCATGAAGATCTGTGGGCCCGCGATACCGAAATGCAGGGGTTGATCAAGGTGACGTTTCGCTTTTTGAAGGCCGGAATTCCAGGCGGTCAGCACCTTTTCTGAGAGTTGGGCGATTTCAACGGCCGACTGGGTGGGAGAAAGCCCCCGAGGGCCTTTGCGTTCAAACAGCTTGATTCCCAGGTCATCTTCCAGATTTTGCAGCCTTTTTGAAAGGGCGGATTGCCCCAGATGAAAACGCTGTGCAGTGCGCGACAGGTGGGGGTCTTGAATGAGCGCCTGAATGAGTTCCAAGTC
>JBEIKL010000293.1:0-2133 GCA_040379745.1 Bdellovibrionales bacterium
ATGACTGCATTACTTAATGAAGAGGAATTCCTCGACGAACTGGTAAAGAAGGGGATGGCGGCTTAAGTGTTTAAGGCCGCTTGGTCACTTCGCCCAGCGAATCGCGTCGATTCCGATGACATAGTCGGTTGATTTCGGATTCTTGTCCTCGATGCTGAACACAATGCGGTTCAGGCCCGGTTGAAGGGTAGCCGGGAAGCGTACCTCTTTCGACCACACCTCATTCGAATAGAGATCAATGCGTGAAGTGACTTCTTCCTGATTCAAATAGATTTTTAAGATGCCATAATCATTCGCGGTGGTGAGTCGCAGGTCGAGGCTTCCCGAGACTGGTACTTTTGCATCGGATTGAATTTCGATTTCAAACCACGCCCCCGGACCTTCACCCCGATAAAAGATCTGATCACCCTTGAACCAGTTCTCCGCGCGATAGGCTTTCATGTTTTGCATGACCATCGTACCCCTGAACGAGAACCGTGAGTTTTGGTCCGTCAGATTCGTCCAAGTGCCGGGCTTGCCCAGTCGGATCGCCTTATTGTCGTTGAACTGAAGATCTAGAAAACTATCATTGCTTTCGGTGCGAGTGACGAGTCGGTAAATGTAGTGTTCCGTATCGATGTAATGCTTTTCAAATCGGTAGCGCTCCCGCCCCGGCAGCAATTGATACCCCCTTGAAAACGGATAGTTTAACGAGATGGTGAAGAACGGAAGATCGTGCTCATAACAATAAGAAATCCACTTAGCGAGCGCTTTGGGGTTCAAACCCCAGCCGATGTCGTCATAGGCGAACGAATTCATCATGATGACCCGAAGGTCTGTCCGTTGTTTCAGGTGTTTTTGATAGTAGTCGGTCAGCTGGTAAAAACTGCGACCATCGTCCTCGAACAAAATGGCATTGGTCGGCAATGATTTGAATAGTGCCTCCGCGTAATGGGCGTATTCCCTGAAATTCCGTTTATTCGGATTCACGATGTAGGTCGAAATATCATAGGCGTTACCCGCGTGGCTCGAGTTGTAGCGTTCGTACCAGATACTTTTAGGGTTGTTCCCCCAGGTCGGGATTTTTGAGTACACCACTGGGTAGGCGACCAAGCAGAGAGCTAGTGCGCCGTAAACGAATCGGTTCCAGCTTCGGCCGATTTTCTTTTCACTTAGAGCGAGAATCGTGGTCAGTGCAACCGCGCCGTAGAACGTGTAATAGACGAGGGCGGGCTGACCGTGCGAATACTTGTTCCACGTCTGGTACGTCCACGCAAACACACTGTTCAAAATCATGTGCACACTCGTACCCAGAAATACCGGACCACTGAACCGGCTACGCTTCCCCAAGAGATAGAAACCGTAGGGAATCAAAAGCAGAAATGGCGACGGGTGATCTTGTAAGAGGAGAAGCTCCAGATCTTTCAGGTTTGATCTCCAAGTTCCGCCCAGCATGATTCCCTTGAAGGGGCCAAAGAATGCTTGGTTCAAGCCAAAGCTTAACCCAAGAGCGGTACAGTCGCGGATCAGGGTCACGATCCACGGAAAAAGCCCAAGGATCGCAATTCCAAGACAACGGAGAAGGATCCTGAACGGTAGTTTTTCTTTACGAGCGAACGTGATTCCGGCAACGGCCACACCCACGCACAGCATACCCATGCTGATGTGATTGAAGACCGAAAGCCCGGCCATAAAGCAGGCCCAAAATAGGTATTGGATGTTCTTCGTGGCCTCTAGGCGCAATAACAAGAAAAGGGTCCAAGTGGTGAAGGCTGCATTGATCGAATAGCTTTCGTAAATGGTCGAGTGCCACCACACCGAATACGACACCATGAGGAATGCCGATCCCCATGCGCTCAGGCTGCGTTTTCCCGTTACGGTCAAAAGCGAGAAATAAAAACCGACGACTGCAATTGCACCGTAGAAGGCTGACACGAGGTTGAAGCGTGCCGCGAGTTCTCCAATCGGCAAATGTTTGAACAACCAGCCCGTGATGAGCATGATGTTATGGCTGTCCACGTGAGTGGAAATCACTCCGCTCAGTGAGGAGTTGATGTGCATGGCTGGTGCACCAGATCCCACGGTTCGGCTGAAGGTGTAAAAGTAAAAAACAAACGGAACAAACAGGAACGGGTTTTCTTTCAGGAATCGAAT
>JBEIKL010000294.1:0-2128 GCA_040379745.1 Bdellovibrionales bacterium
CAACTACCGTCCCCAGTTCTACTTCCGCACCACGGACGTGACGGGTTCCGTGACCCTTCCTGAGGGTGTTGAAATGGTGATGCCTGGTGACAACGTGAGCGTTTCGGTTGAACTGATCACGCCTATCGCCATGGAAAAAACCATGCGTTTCGCCATCCGTGAAGGTGGTAAAACCGTGGGTGCAGGCCGCGTCGCTGACATTGGCTAGCCTCGGGCTGTTGTGTTCGCGGTAAAGCGTCCTCGGACGTGAATCGCGAGCCTTAACAATCAATAGGAAATATTCCCCCGGTCGAAAGGCCGCGGGGAATTTTCACCCTCAGAAGATAGGAGTTTAGTTTCAGCTCAGAAAAAGAGCCGTTAAAAACGGCAGTAGCTCAATTGGTAGAGCAGCGGTCTCCAAAACCGCTTGTTGGGGGTTCAAGTCCCTCCTGCCGTGCTCCTGATTTTTTAATTACAAGTGGACTTCGGTCGACCGTTTCAAAAAAGCAGTCTCGCATTCCCCACACCCCCGTCTCCAGATGCTTGCTAAAACACGAACATTTTTCTCGGAAGTAAAAGCCGAACTCCAGAAGGCGTCTTGGCCTTGGGATCCGCAGGAACGCGGTGTGAAGAAGTATCGCGAACTGATTGACTCCACCACCGTCGTGATCGTCGCCATGCTTCTTTTGAGCGGCTTCGTGTCACTTTGGGACTTGGTGATGATGAGCTTGGTGGGCACCCTAACTAAGTAACCCATGACTGAAGAACAAAAGCGTAAGCAGTGGTTTGTCGTTCACGTCCTTTCCGGACAGGAACAAAAAGTGCGCGACAATCTCGTAAAGCGGATGAAGACCGAAGAGATGGGCGACTTCGTCTACGAGGTCATCCTTCCCACCGAACGCGTTTCCGAAGTCAAGCGCGGCAAGAAGACCGAATCTACGCGTAAGTTTTTCCCAGGATATTTGATCGTTAACATGTGGCTTTTTGACGATCCGACGGACTCCAAACGCGTGAACCTCGTGGATCGTACTTGGTATTTCATCAAGGACACGCCCGGCGTCATCGGATTTGCGGGCACGAAGGACCAGCCGATTCCGATGCGTGACTCGGAAGTCGCCGCTCTGCTGAATCAAGTCCGCGAACGGGAGGAAAGCGTCATTCCAAAGATCTCGTTCTCCGTTGGTGAAACGGTGAAAGTGGCCGATGGACCGTTTGAAAATCAAAGTGGCGTTGTGGAGGAAATCGATCCAGAATGCGGCAAACTGCGTGTTTCTGTGAGCATCTTCGGTCGCAACACGCTTGTGGATCTCGAATACTGGCAGGTGGAACGTGCGTGATTCAAAGCCCGCGCCCCGAGCCGAAAACACATTTTAAAAACAAGGAATAAAGCACCATGGCTAAAGAAATCGTAGCAACCATCAAACTGCAGATCCCTGCAGGATCCGCGAACCCAGCTCCTCCTATCGGCCCCGCTTTGGGTCAAAACGGGGTGAACATCATGGGTTTTTGTAAGGAGTTCAACGCCGCAACCCAAAAGCAGGCCGGCGAAATCCTTCCGGTGGTAATCACCGTCTACAAGGACAAGAGTTTCACCTTCATCACCAAGCAGCCACCAGCCGCAATTCTTATCAAGAAGGCGCTGAACATCGCGGCGGGTTCGAAAGAGCCCAACAAGACGAAGGTCGGCAAGCTGTCCAAGAAACAAATCTCTGAAATTGCCCAGCGCAAGATGAAAGATTTGAACGCTCGCACCGAGGCTGCCGCTATTCGCATCATTGCCGGCACCGCGCGCCAGATGGGTGTCGAGGTCGAAGCATAACATCCGATCACGCTGGCATGGCGATTATTGACTGAACACGTGCCCGATTGATCGGAGTTGAGTTTGCGTGGGGCGCTTTCCGTTAAAGGCGGAGTGCGCCCCTTGTCTTTCTGGGAAAAGCCGCGGCACAATGGTGTAAGTTTGAATCCGCTTTGTTGAGCTTTTGCTTTGGAGGTGCAAGGAGAGAACGGAAATGAAGAGTTTGATTCTGACCAATGAGTTTCCACCGAACATTTATGGTGGTGCAGGCGTGCACGTGGATTACCTCACGAGAGAGCTTTCCCAATTGATGGAGGTGGAGGTTCGCTGCTTCGGATCCTCGGGCCGCGA
>JBEIKL010000295.1:0-2115 GCA_040379745.1 Bdellovibrionales bacterium
AGGGAAGCAATCACCCGGATTTATTCTGGAAAGCGACAAAACCCATCGTTTTTGAGGGAGATTTTAGCATTTTGAAGGATCTATACCGACCGGTTGGAAGTCAATGAAACCGTTCTGGCCTGCTTGTTGACGTCCTTGGAACAACAGAAACAAAAAAAGCCACCCGGTAAACCCTGGTGGCTTTTTTTTGAATAGAATCTTTAAAAAAGATTACTTCTTCTTAGCAACTGCTTTTTTCTTAGCTGTTTTAGCAGCAGGTTTAGCAGTAGTTTTTTTCTTAGCAGTAGTTGTTTTTTTCATTGTTTGTTTCTCCTGATTCCGACAATAGCGCAAATCCGGGATTGCGCAATATTTTTTTTGTGCCGTTTATTTTTTTTCGATGATTTTTTTCAAACGCTTGCTCAGCGTTTCGATCATCTTCATCGCCCACGCCGGCTTTTGGTAAATCACGCGATCGAAGGTCTTCACCGGAATCTCAAAAACCTCGGATTCTTCGAGCGCCATCACGCTCGCCGATCGCGGTTCAGCGTTGAAATAGGCCATTTCTCCCACGAATTCGCCTGGAGAAATTTCTCCGAGTATCACTTTTTGATCCTTCTCATTGATGTGATACGCCTGCAACCTCCCCTTTTTCAGGATGTAGATCTGCTCGGCCGCATCGCCGATCTTCATCAGCATGTCGCCCATCTTGAGTTTTTTCAGGGTGTAGTTCGCGGAGTGGTTGTCGAAGGAAAAATTGAACGCCTTTTTCACGGCAATCTTCCAGTCTTCCTCGCCCGGATCCTGGTCAAAAAACTGGAATTTTCCAACCATGATTTCATCCAGAAACTCCTCTTTTTCAGGGTAATTCCCCAGAACAATGAAAGCGGTCTGGGCAAGCTCACGGACCGTGATACCGTTTCTCAGGATGGAATTCCCCTGCAGGAATCCGTTGTCTGCAATCACCAAATGAGGCGGATTCAGCTTCATTCGCTGGTCGTATTCGGAAAGATCGGCCAGCGCGTAGACGGCGATATCGATGTAATCGGTCATGAAGGCCATCTCAAGCGCACTGCGCTTTTCGGCATTGGAAATCGCTAGGTAAAGGGTGATTTTCGATTCGTTGCTCATGCTTCCATGCTACCGGAATCGGCATCAGCGGACCATATGCGAAAATTTTGACCCTGTTCCACACCGGGGCATGTCAGTCCTTGAGCGAAATCAGAGTTTGAAACGATCCACAGGCTGGATTTCATGGAACCGCCCCCGGAATGATCCGTGGTACACCGAATCTTCGAGCCACTTCAGCTCATCGGTCAGGGTATCCTTGTCGATTTGCTTGCTCCAGGACTTGTTCTGCGGATCCCAACGGTAGTCCTTGGCCTTGAGCACGTCTTTGGATTCGAACGGACTATTGCTGGCTACAAGGTGAATCACTGTCCGTTTAGCCTGACCAAGTAACTCTTTCAGATACGGTGTGCTAGTGGACTGGTCGATCAGCCCCAAGAGGTAGACCAGGGAATCCACATCGTTCAGGGCGCGGTGGGCGTCGTTGTAAAAACCATGATAAATCGAAAGCACCTCGAGTTTTTGCGAAGTGTACCCCTTGGCGTCCCAGTCAACCTGCTGGAAACTGCAACCCCAGATTTTCTTGGAGGAAACCGAGGTCAGCCGATCAATGAACGGACGGTCAAAAGACGCATTGTGGGCGATGACAATGCTGGAAGCGGCCAAAATCTCCTCAACATTAGCCCAATTGATTTCCTTGCCTTGGACCATGGCATCGGTAATGCCGGTGATTCGAGTGACTTGCTCACTGAGTGGTTCGCCCGGATCCTGAAAGGCTGTGTATGATGGCCCCAGTGCCAGGATTTCCCCAGTCATGCGATTGAACTTGAACTGGCGGACGCCGATTTCAATTACCTTGTCGAGCACCTGGTTCAAGCCCGTGGTTTCGACATCGATCACCGCGCCCAAACGGACGAGATCGACATTTCCAGCTTCCCATTCGCTGGAAAAATAATCGGGAAAGCGAAAATGGGAAGAGTTGAGACGATGAAGAGTGACTGTGTTGCCGTCAGCTGATTTGCCAATCCAATGAAATGCCATGCGCGGAATCATCCGACAATTGCATCG
>JBEIKL010000296.1:0-2108 GCA_040379745.1 Bdellovibrionales bacterium
CCCGAATCGGAACCGTCACCCGCCTGGAAGAAACAGCATCGGTCGATGGCGCCAGCGCAAAGCGTTTTCAAGTGGAGACCAATCGCGGAAGCGCAACCTGCCAGTCCGTGGTCGTAGCCACCGGCGGTCTTTCCATCCCCAAAATCGGTGCGACCGGGATCGGTTACGAAATCGCAAAACAATTCGGATTGAAGGTTTTACCCACTCGCGCCGCACTCGATGGTTTCACGCTTTCCGCCGAAGACGCCCGCAAGTTCCACGATCTGGCAGGCGTTTCAGTCGACACCGTCACCACGGTGAACGACAAATCGTTCCGCGAAAACATCCTGTTCACACATGCAGGCCTCAGTGGCCCAGCCACTTTACAAGCATCACTCCATTGGAACGAGGGTGACTCCGTGACTTTCAATCTCGTACCGGAAACCAATGCCCTCGAGTGGTTCTTGTCGCGGAAAAATTCCGGTAATAAATCCCTGATGAAAAACCTGCTCGCCGAATTGATTCCGTCCCGCCTGGCCGAGCGATTCATGGAAGTGTATTTCGCTGCAAATTCACCGGTGCACACCTTACCGTTGGTGCAAGTACCGGATCAGGCGATCAAGGATCTGTGTGCGCAGTTGAATTCCTGGACGATCATTCCGTCCGGAACCGTGGGCTATGGCAAAGCAGAAGTCACCCGTGGTGGCGTCGATACCGACGAACTGTCATCCAAAACGATGGAAAGCAAAAAGGTTCTGGGCATGTATTTCATCGGAGAAGTCGTGGATGTGACCGGATGGCTCGGAGGTTACAACTTCCAGTGGGCATGGGCTTCGGCTGCCGCGTGCGCCAGCTCACTTTAACGCACCCAGCATCAAAAAAGCGCCGGACACCTTTTACTTTTATGCGACTTCGGATTTCCCCATCACCAGGTGTTCGAGTTCGATCACCACACTCTTAAGCTCGAGGTTTTCGATCTCGAGATCATCGCTAACCTTCTTACTCGCTTGAGAGGACTGAAGGTTCTTCTGGGAAACCTGGTTCAGTTCTTTCATTGCAATATTGGATTGTTCGATTCCGAGCTGTTGCTGACGGGTCGCTTCGGCATTCTGCTTGAGCGCTTCGTGGATTTCTTTCACCGACTCGGCAATCTGAAGGAAGGATTTCATCGCCTGTTCGCTGACTTGGTTTCCATCACTGACCCGTGAGCGGATCGACTTCAGTGTTCCATCTACTTTTTGTTTGCTCTCGGCAAGGAGTTCTTGAATCAATTTCGCAGCCTGACCGCTCATCTGCGCAAGGGATCCCACTTCCTCCGCGACGACCGAGAATCCGCGCCCTTGCTCCCCGGCACGTGCCGCCTCGATCGAGGCATTGAACGAAAGCAACTGGGTCTTGAAGACGATGTCATTGATCACGGCCGCCTTCTGGTCGATTTCATGGATGGTGTGAGCGATCGATTGCAGCTCACGGTTGGACACTTCGATCATTTCCATGGCTTGTACGACTTTTTCCATCACGCTTTTGCCCTGATCGGCAAGATCGGTCACGGTTTGCGCCATTTTCATCGAATTTTTGGAGGTTTCAGCGGTACTGCTGACCATGCTCGAAATTTCTGAAAGCGATGCCACAGCCTCATGCACGGCACTGTTCTGCTGTGTGCTGGCAGCAGCTACCGTATTCGAAACTTCACCCAATTGCTGGACTTCTTCAAACATCACTTTCACTGTTTTCTGCAATTTTCCCGTCACTTCATTGAGTTGAGAGTTCAGACGTCGAATCATGTAGAATGCGACGAAAACACTCATGCCCAGTGAAAGTGCCGCAATCATGAAAATGCTTTTCAAGACATCCTTGCCCTCATCACGGGAGCGATTCGCGTCCTTAAGAATCAACTCACCCAGCGCTTCCAAGTCACCTTCGAGCGCTTTGAACTGCCTGTCGAATTCAGTCATCTTAGCCTTCGCAGCGAGCACGAATCCTTTTGAACAGAGACTGACCATTTCTTGTGACAATTTGATGTAAGCTTCGACATTCGGTTTTGCGTTTTCAATCTTTTTTTTGGTTTCCGGACGCAAATCCAGTCCTTCCAACGCACCGATGGATTCCTTGAATCCGTCTTCGAATTC
>JBEIKL010000297.1:0-2096 GCA_040379745.1 Bdellovibrionales bacterium
ACCGTTTAGCGGCAGCGCTGGAGGATTTCCTGCTGGAAGCGTTCTTTGGTGAAGAAGGCGGCGCGGGCGCGGCAGGCGTCGGGGGAAATGACTTTGCGGCCGCTTTCGATTTCCATCACGGCGTTCACGAGGCCATCGACCGTTTGATCGTTGAAGAGAACGCCGGTTTCGTGAGTCACGGTTTCGGATGCTCCGCCCGCGTTGTAGGCGATAACGGGCGCGCCCGATGCCATCGCCTCAAGTGGCGTGATGCCGAAATCTTCTTTGCCCGGAAACACAAAGGCCTTGCACTCGGAGTACAACTTTTCGATCAGCGCATTGGTTGCCTGCAGGCGAGTGATGAACTCGATGTTGCTTGCGCCCAAGCGCTTCTTCAAGTCGAGCAACATTGCTTCGTCCTGACCGGCACCGACAATCTTGAGTGGCAATCCCAAGCGAGCAAACGCCTCGATCGCCAAGTCCGTGCGCTTGTACGGAGCGAACGCTCCCACCATCAAGTAAAAGTTACCGGGGTGGCGCGGGTGCTGAAAGCGCTCGAGATTCGCAAACGGATACACGACATCGGCTTCGCGACCGTAGCAACGTTTGATCTGTTCGGCGATGAACTGGCTATTGCCGATCAAGCGATCCACCCGATCCAGACGCGCGGTACGACGATCCCACCACTGCAACAGCGGGCGAAGAAGAATTGCAATCCAGCGGAAGAGAAAAAAGATACGGCCCTTGCCGAAGTAATCATCGAAGCGATCCCACATGTAGCGCATTGGCGCGTGGATGTAGGAAAGATGAAAAGCAGAAGGATGTTTTTTCACCCCCTTGGCCACACAGTGCGAGGACGAGATCACGAGATCAAACGGATACACGTCGAGCGAACGGACGGCGATCGGCAGGAGCGGCAACAACTGACGGTACTTGGTGCGAGTGAAGGCGAAGCGGTTCATCCAGGAAGCGTGGACCTTGGTCCGTGACAGTTTTGCGCGAAGAGAAGGCGACAAACTATCAGGCTGATAAATAAGGGTGAAGACTTCGGCGTTCGGGAATAGATCGAGCAACGCTTCGAAAACGATTTCTCCACCGCGCATGCCGTTCAACCAATCGTGGACGAGTGCCACTTTGAGATGGGAAAACTGTTGTGGATTGGTCGCCGATGAATCTGCCATTGCACTCTCTTTTTACGGCGATCGAGGCTTCTTGAAAACATTATTCTGATCAGACCACGGCTACTCTGAAAGAAAAGTTCCCGGAAAGGACGGAAAGGCCATGATCTCACCGGCGGTGCCTACTTTGATTTCATTTTTAGTCATGGCCCTGACAAACAAAGCCCTGAGCGGAGCTTCCAGCTTTGGGTTGAACTGAATGAAGTAGGATTGACCGCCATCGAGGAGAGACAACTCGAGAGTCAAATCCGACGGTTTGTAACCGGCGCTAGGCTTGTTCAGGTAATTGACCCGGTACCAACCATTGGTTCCACACAGGTAATTGGTGAAGTGAATCGTTTCCGGCTTGAAGTCCGCATCCGTAAAGGTAGGTCGAATGGTCACCCGATAGAGGAGATTGTTGGCGTAGGCTACAGCCGCTTTTTTGAAATGGTTCTGGAACCCATTGGAACGGCACTTCACATACTCGGCCTTGTTCGTTAAGGAACAACTGCCGAAAACTTTCGCGTACTGCAAGGACAGCACTTCCGGATTCTTTCCGGGCGCACTCACCTCTGCATCAAAAATATTTTGCAGATTCTTGATTCGGAATGACTCAAGGTTTTGCATCGACCAAAAGAAATTCACAAATCTTCTGCCATGGCTCAAGTCCCATGCAACCGGAATCGGTGATGGTGCTGCAATGGCGGGCGCGCCCCCTACTGTTGTGAATCCAGGATAGGTGACTCCGGAATATGCTGCATAATCCAGATCCTTCCAGCCCAACATTCCACCCTTGTCGATCGTGACCACTTCGACCGATTCTTGGGTAGAACCGTTCGGCACACTCAAGGATTCATAATTCATGCGGGAATGAAGCAAGGTGATGAAGTTCTCGAGGTGAATCCCCAACTTCACCGCATCAGCATCATTCATCGGGTACAAATCCGGCCGGAGATC
>JBEIKL010000298.1:0-2096 GCA_040379745.1 Bdellovibrionales bacterium
ACCCAGCGGACCGCCGGCCGGTGCGGCCGCATGATCACTGAGGCGCTTCTTGAGAGAAGCGTTTTCCTGCTGAAGACGCTTGAGGTTTGCCAGGTCTTCTTCGAAGAGAGCGTATTCTTCAAGACGTGCTTCCAGGTTCTTGATCTTGTCGGTGAGTTGTTTCTGATTCTGTTCGATGAATGCGGTTCCGCCGGAGTTCGCGCGGAGGACCTCGATCTCCTCGAGGAGTTTCGCTTTCTCGACGTTGATATTGACCACGAGGGATTCTTTGTCTTTCAACTGGGATTCCAGTGAGCCCAATCGGGCAAGAAGGTCAGGAGAAATGGCTGTTTTCGAGGCATCTGGCGCTACCGGAGCCGCAGCACCGAAACCGATCGGCATCGTCGCGGTCCCATCATTGTTCATTCCGAAGAGTTGCTTACGCACGAATTCCGCTTCGTTGATCAATTGATTGAGATAGGACTTCACCACAGCAGATGGAATCTGCGAGCGGGCGACACCGAGTCGTCTTTTCTGGATCACCCAGTGATAGCAGTAGGCGGAAAGAAGAGCGAAAATGCCAGCGGCACCCAACAACAGAAACTCTTCCGTGAACTTTGAATAAAAGTAGACCAATGAATTCATCAGCTCGTCCCTCCTAGACTTTGCCAGAATATTCAATACTCCATTCTTGATTATGGTCCCCTCCATTGTCAGTGTCAAACGTCAACACTGTGATCCTTCTTGCCGACAGGGTTTTGACGGGTTAAGTTGCGAATATGCAGAAACGGGAAAAACTTCTGGAAGCGGCAGTCGATGCCGCCCACGCCGCTGGTAAGGTGATTCGCAAGCATTTTTCGGGAAAACTGAAGATTCGGGAAAAGTCCGACAATATGGGCTTGGTGACCAATGCCGATGTCGAGGCTGAAGCCGCAGCCATCCGCATCCTGAAGAAGTGCGAACCTGAATTCTCACTCCTGACTGAGGAAACCCATTCTCAGGGGCGCATCGAAGGCCGTAAGGGACTTTGGATCCTCGATCCGCTCGATGGCACCACGAATTTCGTCCATCGCTTTCCGATGTTCTGCGTGACCATTGCTGCGCAGATCGGCACTGAGGTGGAGCTTGCTGTGACCTATCACCCGATTCTCGACGATCTGTACACCGCGATCCGCGGAAAGGGCGCATTCCTGAACGGAAAGCGCATGCACGTGTCCGATCGGAAAAAAATATCAGACGCGCTTTTGTCCACGGGATTTTCCTACCATCGCCGCAACCTGCTTTCGACCGAGATGACTTCCTTTGAAAAACTGAGCATGAGTGCCCGAGCGATCCGTAGGCCCGGAAGTGCAGCCCTTGATCTGGCCTACACCGCGCGCGGTGTGTTCGACGGTTTTTGGGAGCGTCATTTGGCGCCGTGGGATGTGGCGGCGGGATCATTGTTGGTGAGTGAGGCGGGCGGAAAAGTCTCGGATTTCGATGGAAAGAAGATCAACATCTATGGGCCGGAAATCCTGGCGACGAATGGAAAAATCCATCGTCAACTCCTGAAAAACATCTGATCAACAGCGGAACTATTTCAATTTCAGTTCACGGTGAACCAAATCCTGAAACGCGGCCTTCAATGCAGCGGAAACCGGTCCTGCTTTTCCATTATTGATTTTTTTGCCGTCCAGGTTCAGCACCGGAAGAACTTCTTTCAGGGAACTGGTGACGAAGACTTCATCTGCTTCGTAAAGGTACTCTTTCGGGAAGCGCACTTCGCGACAGGGAATGCCGAGCTCCACGCAAAGGTTGATGACTGCGCGGCGGGTAACCCCGTCGAGAATCCCCACATCCAACGGAGGAGTGGCCACGATTCCGCGTTTGACATAAAACACGTTGAAGGTGGTCCCTTCGGTCAGGAATCCCTGTTGGTCAGCCATCAATGCGTCATCATAACCGGCATCGGCAGCGGTCAGGTAGGCAAGCAAGCTGTTCAGGTAGTTTCCGGATTTCATGGCCGGATCGATCGCTTTCGGGTGGTTCCGGACTCGCTTCGAAACCTGGAGTTTGGTGCCAGCCGTGAATGCCGGGGTAGGGAACATGCTGATCGGTTCAACGATGATCACGTAGTC
>JBEIKL010000299.1:0-2092 GCA_040379745.1 Bdellovibrionales bacterium
ACGCAACTTCAACTCGGATTCGAGTTTCGGATGAATTCTTCCAAAGAACCCTACCGACTCTTTTCCCGCTGCCACTTGAATCGTCTGACCGGAATGGAAAAGAGAAGAGCACTTACCCATCGGAGTGGAATCGAGCAAATTAGCATCCACTGCTCGCATGCGAATACCCTTGGTCGATAGTCCCTCGAACAGACTTTCCACAATCGATTTCAAATCATAGAAATCAACCGCATCCTGGTCGGATTGAACCGCCTGGGCAAAGCGCGGACCGGAAATCAGCAAGCTCACTCTCCAGGTTTCTTTCACACCAGTGTCGGTTTCACCCTTGGCCTCGATGGGCTGATCGGCAGGAGCACTGAAAACCGGGCGTACTTCGAACAATCGAACCGCAAGCGGATCCATGCCGAAGTGATGGCGTTCATTTTCCTGATATGCCTTCAGCATCGCTGGCAACAGGGATGGAACCATGTAACCTTGCTCTTCAGAAATCGGATTCAGAATCTTCACTGAAGATTTCATGCCGAATTTCTGAAGCCATGCTTCACTTTGGAATGAATAATTCAGAACTTCAGAAAGCCCCTCTTTGGCGAGAATGTCTTTCATCGAGTCAATCACGCTCAGACGATGATAAAGGTTGTTCCCGTGATTCGGCTTCGGCATTCCCGAAAGAGCCGGAATCGTCGTCGGAATCGCATCGTAGCCGATCGAACGGGCCACTTCTTCAGCGATATCTTGAGGAATATTCAAGTCAAGACGGTAAGATGGCGATGTCACTTCCAATTGAGCACCACTCGCCTGCACTCCGATTTCAAGCGACTTCAAAATTTCAAGAATCTTCGCTTCAGAAACAGAAGTGCCGAGAAATTCGTTGATGTACTGAACCGAAGTCGTGATTTTTTTGGCTTGAAGTTTCTGACGGGAAGGCAATTGCACCTTCACAGAGCCGATCACTTCTCCGCCGGCGACTTTTTTCACCAGGTCTGCAAGTCGTGCGATCGCTTCGGCGTGGCCTGAAGGGTCGATTCCCTTTTCGAAACGAAGAGAAGCTTCAGAACGACGGTTGAAACGGAAAGCGGCACGACGAACCAGCGTAGGATTGAATTCCGCACATTCCAGAAAAACATTTTTGGTGGTGTCAGACACTTCACTGTTTCCGCCACCCATGACTCCAGCAAGTCCTACCGGTTTCTTGCCGTCGACAATCAGAAGCTCTTCACCGGTGGTTTCAATTTCAGCGCCATCGAGCAAAGGAAGCTTCTCGCCTTTTTGCGAGCGACGCACGCGAATCTCTCCGCCTTCAAGTTTGTCGGCATCATAAATATGAACAGGGAAACCATATTCGAACATCAGGAAGTTGCTGATATCGACGATGTTATTGATCGAACGCTGCCCGATCGCTTCGAGTCTGCGCTTCAACCATTGCGGAGAAGGACCGACTTTCACGCCCTTGATGAAGCAACCGAAAAACTGAGAAGCATCTTCACCCGCATCGAGCACGACCTTGATCGGGGATGCCGCAAAATCAAGCGCAGAAACCTTTGGAGCTTTCAACGGCTTTCCGGTAGCGGAAACCACTTCACGCGCCATTCCCCGGTGGCTCAGGCAATCGCCCCGGTTGGCAGTGAGCTTGATTTCCATCAACACATCATCAAGCCCGAGCACATCGGCGATTTTCCATCCGATCGGTGTGTCTTGTGGAAGAATCAGCAAACCGTCTGACTCTTTCGCAAGCCCCAGCTCGGTTTCAGAGCAAAGCATGCCCATCGACACTTGGCCGCGAATCTTTCCTTTTTCGATCTTCATTCCGTTCGGAAGAAGCGCGCCGACCTGGGCAAGACAAACGATGTCTCCGGCCTTCATGTTCTGCGCACCACAGACGATGTCGAGGTATTGAGAAGTACCGTCTTCGTTTTTGATTCCCGTGTTCACTTTGCAAAGTGAAAGTCGATCAGCTTCGGGGTGTTTTTGTTTATCGATGATCTGAACCGAGATCACTTTTTCAAGACCTTGATCCTGGCGCTCGACCGATTCGGCTTCAAGCCCACGAGCAGTAAGCAAATCAGCCACTTCTTGCGCTGATTTGAAACCGGAA
>JBEIKL010000300.1:0-2088 GCA_040379745.1 Bdellovibrionales bacterium
CCACATTTATTTCAAAAGGGTCGTCGCCGCCGGAATCGATTTCGCGATCGAAATCGTAGGTTCATTGTTGGGTGGATATTTCGGAGCCATGGTCGCCGCTTTGGTGATCGTACTGAAAGAAACCAATCCGATGATGACTCAGAAAGCGATCTGGACCGGCATGATTGCGGGATTTTTCTTCTGGGGCGTGGCGGTTTCGTGGGTGAATCGTGTTTTGATCCAGGGCTTGTCCCGTGCTTCGATCGGAAAAAAACTGATGCAACTCGAAGTGGTTTCCAAGGGCGACCCTATTCAGTGGAAAACAATGATGATGAACTGGCTTTCGGCGGGACTGGCAGGCGGCCTTTTCGTGATTTCGACGCTTGATTCCGAAAATCTTGCTCAGGTGATTCCATTGAGACCGAAAACGGCGGAAGAAAAAGCGAACGAGAAAAAAGCCGCTTGAACTTCCGAATTTCAATCATTTGATATAAATCTTAGATCATGAGTTCTTCTCCGTATATTTTCATCACCGGTGGGGCGGGTTACATCGGTTCGCATTTCATCGAGCACTGGGCGCGTACCATCCGTGAACACGGGCTTCCGCATCGAGTGGTGGTGCTGGACAACCTTTCAAACGGACACTTTCAGATCATCGAAAGCCTCGATGCCGAGTTTCAGCGCCAATATGTCGAAGCCATCATTTTTGAAAAAGTCGATCTTTGTGAATTTGAAGCGGTCGAAGCCTTGTTCCAAAAATACAAACCCGAACTGGTGGTTCATTTCGCCGGAAAAATCAGCGTTGCCGAATCGGTTGAAAAACCCGAATTCTATTACAAAAACAATGTCGACGGGTCAGAGAATCTTTTGCTCGCCATGCGCGAAACCGATTGTCGTAAAATCGTGTTTTCCAGCACGGCCGCCGTTTATGGCAATTACGAGGGTGATGCGCCCATCGAAGAGGGAACCGTATTGGCTCCGTTGAATCCGTACGGAATTTCAAAACTGAGAATCGAACAGTCCATTCAACTCGCTTCAGAAGAGTGGGGACTTCAGGGAATCATTTTCCGTTACTTCAATGCGGCTGGTGCATCCGTCACCGGGCAAATAGGAGAGTGGCACGAACCTGAGACCCATTTGATTCCACTCGTGATTGAAAGTGCGATGAATCCTTCAGGTGAACTGAAGGTGTTTGGCAGGGATTATCCGACACGGGATGGAACCTGTGTTCGCGATTACATTCACGTGACCGATCTGGCTCAGGCGCACATTCTCGGAGTTTCCCGTTTGAATAAGAATGAAGTGAATGGGGTTGAAGTTTACAATCTCGGTACCGAGCAAGGCACGACTGTTCTCGAAGTGATTGAGGCGGTGAAAATGGTGACGAAGAAATCGATCCAGGTGAAGGAATTCCCCCGTCGCCCGGGAGATGCCGCCATGCTGGTGGCCAGCTCATTTCATGCAAAACAGGTGTTGGGTTGGGAGCCGGTTCATTCCAAGATCGAAACCATCTTGAGAACGGCAGAAGTCTGGCATCATCGTTTACAGGATCTTAAAGGCAAGCGACCGGGGCTCTGATCAGGAACAGGCTCCGTCAGACACGACCGACTCATATGCGCTTTTTCGAAGGTCTTCCATTCGCCATTCCGGATAATCCTTCATGGATGACGTGGTGGCACGCACTGAAATTCTCAGGCCGGGAAACACATCTGCGGAAGCGGCTTCCTCGATGTTCCCGATAGTGGTGGAAGAAATGGTAAAACGTTCAATGATTGCCATGGCGCGCATCCTATAATTGTTGTTTAAAAATGTCAAGAAATCACTGGGTTTCGTAGAAAGGCTTGCAAAGCCATTGTTTTTATTGAACTAAATTTAGATAAAAAAATTCCTCAAGTTTGCATTCACTGCTCCGATAGGTAAGATGTCTGAGCTAGATGGAGCACGGGTGGGTGCAAAATGGCTTAGACCTTGACTGGGGGCCGTTACACTTGGAATTTCGGACCGTACTAACTGAGGAGTACGTTTCGGGGTACAGCGACAGGTGATGACGGCTCCTTTTTTTTATTCTATTCTCTACCTATGCAACCACGCGTGACTCTGAACCACATC
>JBEIKL010000301.1:0-2080 GCA_040379745.1 Bdellovibrionales bacterium
CTTTCGGTGTGACTTCCGGGACTTTCACTTTGGGTTTTGGTTCCGCAAGTAACGCCACCTTTTTGTTGGAATCCAGCGCCGCTTCCTTCAATTCGCGATTGATCGCAGCAAGGGATTTCCCTGATTTTGCCCCAATCGTGATCAGTGATGCGACTTCGCCTGCAGTGAATGCACCCGAAAGAATTGCATCAAATCGATATTGTTTGAACTTTTCGAACTCCTCGCGGCTCATGTTCATCAAAGCCGGATCGCCCCCTTGTGCAATCGCCGCTTGCGAATATTGTTTGGCAAGTTCATGCGCCTCGCCGGATTTGTCCCAGCTGTAATAGGTAGTCGCAATGTTTACCGCTGCACTAGCTGCTAATCCTGCATAGAAGAACGGCCCTGCTGCGCCAGCAGTGGCAATGGTTGCCACACCACCGGCAATCGTTCCGCCCCACATGATCATGCTATCGAGTGCGGCATCGGCTGTTTTTTCCCGTTCCACATTGGTCAGCACACCACAAATAAAACTAGCCATCGCAGGGTCCGTATTCGCATCCTGCAAAGCCAACCCCACCGCAGTGGGTGCAAACTTCACCAAGTGTTCGATGTCTTTGGTATGAGTCTTACCCGAGTGATCATTCGGATGAATGTTGTCATTGATCGACTTGCTGAACTCTTCCGTTTTCGCTTTTGATTCCTGATAAGCTTTACGGATCAGCGCTTGATCTTGAGCTTGGCTTTGGCCATCGCACTTCAGCTGAATATCCCTAGCCTCACCCGTTTTACTTTTGGTTAAGGCATCGGTCAGCAGCAGCGCATAATCGTTTCCTTTTTGAGAAAGCTGAACCAGGATTTTCGCGTTTTTTTCGAGGATCTGCCCCGAATCCATATTCTGGCCCGGTGACATCTCGACTGAACTTTCATAGTTTCCATAAAGAGGCATCGTCGAGGATTGCCTTTGCAGTTCATGCGCTTTACGACTGGGCTCAAACCAATAACCTTGTTGCTTCAAATCCGCGCACAAGTCTTCACTGATTTGTTGAATGCTTTTTCTTTTTGCAACCGTGTTTTTTTCTTTTTCCCACAGGTGACCGATACTCTTGAAGATCTGATTCTTCATCTCCGTCGTGCAATGCTTGCAATCGTCTTTAATATATTGACTGGCGAGTGTTTTGACATCCGCGTCTGTTTTTTCGGGTTCCGAGTACCGATAATCGAGACTTAACTTGTTTTGAATCTCGCGTTGAATCGCTTCCTGATAGATCTTTCCCCGAAGTTCGCTGACGGCTGCAATGCCGTTCAATTCTGCGTTTTCTTTCAGGTCGGGGTTCGCTTTTTTAACCTGATCCAACGTCGGATGATAAGGGTTTTTACCGTCGTTTTTCTCATCAAAAAATCGCCCCAATGATCCCACTTGAAGAAGAGCACTCACTTCAGAATAGGCATAGGCCGGCGATTGGTTTTGATAAACAGTGACTTCACCGTCTTTTTTGCCATTGTAATAAAGATACTTCGTGGTCACGTGACCACGACTGCAAGGATCAGATTGGGTCATCCCCTGCTGAATGGCGCGGGAATGCGCACCCTTGCCCGCATGACAGGCTTGAAGCTTGTCGTTGACTTCAATGTCTTTGATCAAAGAATTGAATTCGGTATAAACCGCGCCTAAACCTTTGGTTTCATAAAACCCGAGTTTCTTTTCCAGCTCGGGGTCTTTCAACGTGTCTTCTGTGATGGTCTTCAGTTGGCCTTCGCCCACTTGTGCGCGGATGTAATCCAGCCCCTTTTGTGCAGCGGCCATCTTCTGACTACGGGTCAGATCCGGATCACGCGCCAAGCGCATGATTTCAACGATTCGATCTTGCTCGGGCTTTGGTCCTGCAATCGCCATCGGTTGCATGGACATCGCATGCATCAAAATCGCAGTGATGAGTAAAAACACCTTCACCTTGTCCTTATCGGCACAATAGTGTCAAAACTTTAACGGTGCCCCCCCACCGCATCTCCAGTTGCTTGAAATCACAGCTGAAATCAAAAAAAACGCCCTCGGTTTCCCGAAGGCGTTTCTGGATTCATGACTACCCGAGCATCAAAA
>JBEIKL010000302.1:0-2060 GCA_040379745.1 Bdellovibrionales bacterium
GAATTCACCTGCGATAACCAGGGTTCGTGGCGTTCAATGTGATCGCGCGGGCGACGACCACGCCCTACGACGGTGATCGGTTGCTGGCGCGCCTGTTTCTTCAGTAGATCAATCACTCGGATGATCGACTCCAGATCGCCGAAATCATAAATGAAGTAAACATCGGCATCCGGGAGAATCCAATCCGAGCGGCTGATGTCTTCGCAGCGTAATTCAATCATTCCAGGGCCGAAAGTCGATGGCTCTATCTTTTGACTGATCGTTGGAAAATCAGAAGGTACATTTCCATTTTCAAAAGCTGGCTTGATCCGTTCAAAAACTCGATTTCCTTCTCGTGCACGATCGACTGATACTTCGTAGCCGATGAAGCGTACATCAGGGTAAAACGCCGCCACCACCAAACCCATGCGACCATAGGCAGCGCCCAGATCCACTATTGTTTGCCCTGACTGCAACCCCAACGTGGCGAGCATCATACGGATTTCAGGATAAGGGGTTTGGAGTGACTGAGGCTCAAGCCCCGCCCACGGAGTATGAGGATGGTTTTCCAGAATCACCTGCTCCACTGCTTCGATCCGGAACCCCAATTCGTGATCGAGTTGTCGCGAAAACGCCTTCGCCTCGGAATACGAATAGGTTTCCAAAGTCGGCAAAGGAATGCTTTCCAATAAAGATCGGATGGATAATGGAGAATGGGTGTTTCCGGTGCTCATCAGGTCTAAGACAAGTGTCTGAATCAGACTTGCGACTGCTTCAAAAGTGCAGCCACCGTCTTGGACACACCGTCTTCGAGCGAAGTGAATGGACGAGTGTAACCTGCATTACGAAGCTTGGTCATGTCTGCTTCAGTGAAATACTGATAACGGTCACGGATTTCAATCGGGGTATCGATGTATTCGATGTTCGCTGGTTTGCTCAAGGACTGAAAAGTGGCTTTAGCCAGATCCAGGAATGAACGCGCCTTGCCCGATCCCAGATTATAGATCCCGCGCTTCAGTCCCCCACGGACTGCAAACAACAGCACATCGACGACATCCTCGACGTAAACGAAATCGCGCTTTTGTTCGCCATCAGCGATTCCCTCTTTATGACTCTTGAATAACTTGAGCATCCCCTTGGCGCCGATTTGCTCAAACCCCTGGAACACAACCGATGCCATCTTGGTTTTATGGCGCTCGCCGAATCCATAGACATTGAAGAACTTGAAGCCGCTCCACTGAGGCGGGGGATTGCCTTTTTTCTCTTCATCCAATGCCCAAAGATCAAACTGCAACTTGGAATCGCCGTAAGGATTCAAGGGTTTCAGCAAGGACATCTTCGCTTCGTCATCGACATACCCGTGTTCGCCTGCACCGTAAGTAGCAGCGGAAGAAGCATAGACCAACGGGATCTGGAATTGGCTGGCGATTCTCCAAAGTGACTTGGTGTAATCCAAATTCACCTCGGTCAGATAGTCCACGCGCATTTCCGTAGTATCAGTACATGCACCCATGTGAATGATGCCATCGACTTGTGCAAAATCAATTTCGTTCTTGGATGCAATCAATTCGAGCGGACTAATTTTGGAAATGATATTCGGGGACTTCATGAGGTCCGCGTGTTCAGGGCGTTGATCAAAGTAAGTCAACGTATCGACGAGAATCACTTTCTCGCCTTCCGCAACCAAGCGTTTTGCTGCCTGATAACCGATAAATCCTGCTGCTCCTGTGACGATAATCATAATTTCCTTACGAGCCGCAATCGATACTCACGGCTCCCCACCCTTAAAACTGACCGATTTCCAAGCCAGGTGCCGCGTTTGTTTTCGCATCCAAAATCGCTACTTCTTGAGCCACTTTCTTCGCCATTTCACGCAATACTTTTGCGGATTCGGATTCCGGATTCTTGATCACGATCGGTCGGCCGGCGTCTCCACCTTCGCGCACTTCCGGCACGAGTGGATTCTGCCCCAACACCTTGGTGTTGAATTTTTTCGCCAGCAAATCGCCGCCACCTTGACCGAAGATGTGATATTTCTTTCCGTCATCGCCGGTGAACCAGCTCATGTTCTCGACCACGCC
>JBEIKL010000303.1:0-2056 GCA_040379745.1 Bdellovibrionales bacterium
AGAGAAACACGAATTCTACCAAGGTGTGGCAAAAGAGAATGGAAGCACCGTCTATATTGAAAAACATGACCTTGTTTTTGATGAACAGAAGAACATCCTTGAAGCTACCACCACCTATGTGAGCCCGAATGGAAAAGTGCTGGGGGTGATGAAATCAGACTTCAGAACCAGCATCAATCTTCCCAATCACGTGTTCCGGGATGAACGCACTCTAGGACAATACGGGATTCGCCGATCAGCGGACGGGAAAATCATCCTGTTCAATCATGACGCTGGCAAACCGGAAACCACGAAAATTCTCGATGAAGAAAAAGACCGAACCCGCCTCCAAGTGGGTTGTCAGGGGTTGAATTATTATCTGAAGGGTAAAATCAATCAAATGCGGGATATCCGATCCCTACCGGTCTTGCTGATGATTCCCGGCGACTTGGATAGCTACCAGTTCAAACTCGACTTCATTCGCGAAAACAAGGATGGCACAGCGGATTTCAAGATCAAGATTGAAAACTGGTTCTTACGCTTGTTCGCTCCGACGCTTGAATTCAAATTCGATCAGAGGCTCAACCGGATTGTCTGGTACAAGGGTGTTTCAAACATCAAAAACGATGCCGGCAAGAACATGAATGTCGAAATCGACTACACTTATTCTTCTTCGGAATCCAACCACTCCGGGAATGGATCACGATAGGACAACCAGAAAGCTTTACCCTTTTTGAGTTCGGCATCGGTCAACAGGCATTCATCAAACATCTTCGTCAGGGTATCCTGATCCATGTCTTGGCCGATCAACACCAGCTCCTGCATGCGATCACCGAAATCAGCATCCCAGATTTTTTGAATCCGTTCCAATTCCTCGTCATCGGCATCCCATTCGTTTTGGTCTTGGGCCGCATACCAGATTCCGCCACCTTCTACAGAACTGATCCCTCCGGCCTGTGACCAGCTTCCGATTTGAGTCGGTCTGGAAGCAATCCAAAAAAAACCTTTGGAACGGATTACGCCATCCCATGCGGTCTGAAACACATTCCAAATGCGGTCTGGATGAAAGGGCATGCGCGCGCGATATACAAAACTGGAGATCCCGTATTCGTCCACTTCAGAATGCTCTTCGCCCCTGAGGGTTTTCATCCAACCAGCGGCGGATGCAGCCTTCTCGAAGTTGAACATGTTCGTGTTCAGGATCTCTTTCGGGTTCACTGCACTTTTGTGGGAAAGAATCACCTTCGCCTCGGGATTCAATTTCTTCAACAATGCCATCAATTGGGTTTGCTCATCGCTGGAAATCAAATCCGTCTTGTTCAAAATGATCACATTTGCGAATTCCACCTGATCAATCAACAGATCCGTAATGGTTCTTTCATCTTCCTCGCTGATTTCGAGTTTCCTGGCTTTCAACTCCTCAGCCGCTTGGTAATCCTTGAGGAAGTTATATCCATCGACCACTGTCACCAAAGTATCCAACTTCGCAACCGAAGACAGGGAATTTCCGGATTCATCTTCGAACATGAAGGTTTCTGCAACCGGCATCGGTTCTGCGATACCTGTGGATTCGACCAGCAGGTAGTCAAAGCGTTTTTCTTTTGCAAGCTTCTGGATTTCAATCAACAGGTCTTCGCGCAAGGTGCAACAAATGCAACCATTCTGCATCTCGACCAGTTTTTCCTCGGTTCGGGATAGCTGGGCACCACCATTGGCTACCAAAGCGGCATCAATGTTGACCGAACTCATGTCGTTCACGATGACCGCCACTCTCAGTCCTTCACGGTTATGAAGGACATGATTCAAGAGAGTGGTTTTGCCCGCGCCCAAAAAGCCAGAAAGGACTGTGACCGGTAGTTTTTCCATAGGGCTGCACCTTAACACAATCCCGGTTCGATGCAAATCACTCGCATTTATCAATGATTTGCATTTCTTTTCAAATAGATCGCTCGCCTTGGCGTTCATATCCCCCTCCCCCCTCCGTCGCGGGTCGCCTAGGACACTCTTCAGCTTTAGCGTCAAAATTCCGACAAGATTTTGTGAAGAACCTTGGACTTGGACTGTTTCTCTTTTCGAT
>JBEIKL010000304.1:0-2049 GCA_040379745.1 Bdellovibrionales bacterium
ATATTCAAATCGGAAAGTTGCAGACATTAGTGAAGAGTTTTTACATTTTTTTAATGTATTCAATCTCTTAATGCGCTGCAAAACAAGCTCTCTTCAAGCGTTAAGCACTTGCCAACATATTCAAAAAAATTTTTTACCATCTATTTTTCAACTCCCCGCCCGCACCATTGCACAAAACAGATTGACCAGTTTCATCTTCTCAAGCGTGCTGGCGTCGGTGACTTGAAGTGCGGGGTTGCCGACCACGATCGCGAGGCACATCGCTCTCGACAGGGCGACGTTGATGCGGTTCGGATTGAAGATGAATTCAACCCCGCGGGGGGCGTTCTCCAAACTACTGGCACACATCGACAGAATCGCCACTGGTGCTTCGCCCCCTTGGAACTTGTCGACGGTTCCAACCTTCACCCCTTCAGGTAAATTGGCCTTCAGTAGATTCACCTGCAAGTTGTAAGGCGCGACGACCATGATGTCTTTTTCCGTGATGGTCCTGGATTTCCCATTATCGATGAATTCGCAGTTTTTCAAAGCCTCAATGATTTCAGCAATGGTGCGTACCTCATCCATGTTGGCTTGAGTGTGATCGCCCTTCGCCTCCTCAACAAACAAGATGCCTTCTGCTTTTTTTAGTACCCTAGAATCACCCTTTTGCTTCAATGATCGTGTTTTGGTCTGATCAGCAGAGGTCAATCTGGATTCATAAAATGACCTTGAGACGAAAGCACAAACCTCAGGACGCATTCGATAGGTTTGACTCAGAAACACACCCAGATCCGGCGGAATCGTCGCATGGTCTTGGATCAGATAAGTCAGACACGACTCTCCACTTTCGCCAGGATGCGATCCTTGCACGGGTTGCTCAAGCTGCATCTGATCACCCAACAAAACTAGATTATTCGTGCATCTGGAAACAGCTACCAGATTGGCCAACGAGACCTGCCCCGCTTCATCAATGAAAAGATAATCAAATTGGTTTTTGACCTCATCGCGCACTAGCCCCCACGCGGTCGCCCCCACCACGTATCCCTTACCGTCATCGACTTCTAAATCGGCAATCTCATCGGGCTTGATTTGTTCGATACCAGATCCTTCCAACTCTTCATCCGTGGTGGAATTCACTTTGAACACTTTCGCCGTTTTTTGGCATTCTTTTGCTCTTTTCAGCACACCCTTTAACAGATTCTCGATAGCCTGATGGGTATTGGAAGTGATCGCGACTTTTTTACCCCGCTCCAACAGGTTAAGAATGACGTCCGACCCCGAGTGGGTCTTGCCGGCACCGGGAGGTCCTTGTATGCAGATGCAAGAATCGTCGAGCTTCAACACATCTTCTAATTTCAACTGCTCGGTATTGGCTTTGGATTTGAGTCTTGGTTTTGATCGATGAAGAAAATCACGAAGTGCCGGTCGCAGGGTTTCGGATTTAACCGTATCCAGTATGGCCGCTTCAATCGTCGCTGTGGAAATTGGATCCGGTGGCAATATCGATGCCACATCGGGAAACGTACCGCCCAAATCTGCCAGGACTTTTGGACCAAGTTTGATCGCGACAACACCGTTCTTACTGTCCAGACGAGAAATCGTTGCCGGCACGATATGGTCATCGTCAATAAAAAGCTTGCAACTGGATTCAGGCGTGAACTTCACATCTTGTGCGGGGTCAAAAGCATATTCACATTCTTGTGATTTTTTGACTGCAACCGGTTGTCCACTGCGGGTGATTGCACCAATGCATTCGGTTTCATCTATCAATTCGATATGGGTCAATTTGATCCACTCGAAGTACTTCCAGTAGTACTGTTTTTTCTCTCGCCGATGAAACTGCAGCAACTCTGCCAGTAGTTTCTTTACCCGTTCTTCTTCGGTCAGGGCTTCTTTATCATTCAGACCAGAAAGCATTTGATTGGCCAGAATCTCGGCCTCGGATTGAGTCTTTTGCAGTGCTTTTGCAGGGTCTTCGTCCTCTTCCTTTTTCTTCGCAACGTATGGTAAACCATTCACCGTTTGTTGCTCGCGCAACCACTTGGTGAGCTCGATCGTGGAAACACA
>JBEIKL010000305.1:0-2045 GCA_040379745.1 Bdellovibrionales bacterium
ATCTGTCAAAACCCTTCAATCTTCGCCATCATGAGTACTCAGCAAGGATCTTACCCAAAAACCAAAATCACTGTCCGATATCAAAGGCAAAACATGAATCTCACCGATTTTTCCGCACAGACCTCAGCTCGCTTGTTTGACCGTTTTATTAGCGAAAAAAACGTCCGTCGATTCGAGGTGAATATCATCCGACTTGCGATTCTTTCTTTTTTCCTCCATTTGGCGATCATTGCGACTCTGAATCATACCGATCCTACTTATCTGGAAAACCCCTTGAATTACCTCAGGGCGATTTATACGCCTTTTAGCTTCATTCTGGTTTATGAGGTTTTTCTATTGGTCATCATTCTTCCGTTGTCGATCAGTGAATTCATCGGGAAGCAGTTCGAAATCATCACGTTGATCACCCTCCGTAGTTTTTTCCATGACATCGGTAATCTGCCCAATCAGTCTTTACTTTCTCCAAGCGATCCGTCAATTCCACTGCTTGGTTATGATCTCATTGCGACACTGTCCATGTGCGCCCTTACATTGATTTTTCATCGTCTACACTCAAGAACCAGGGATACCTCGAATCAGGACAATCTCATTCAGTTCGTCAATCTCAAGAAGACCATTGCCCTGGGCCTTCTCGTTATGCTTTTAGTGGCGAGTCTATTCAGCTTTTCATCCGGGATTTTGACCTTTGCTCAAGCATTTTTGAACAAAACCGGATTTCCGGACCCAAATCAGTTTTTCTATCTCGATTTCTTCACGATCATGGTGTTTGCCGATGTTTTCCTTCTTCTGGTTTCACTTCATTTCGACTCCTCATTTTATCCTGTTGTGAGAAACGCCAGTTTTGTCATTTCCACCATTCTTTTGAAGTTTTCCCTAAGCGTGCAGCGCCCGTTCAATCATTTGATTGCGATCGCAGCACTTGTTTTTTCAGTGTCGATTATCTTGATTCTTAGGGTTAGAAAATCCGAATCACCTGCTGCGATTGTTTCCAACAGGGATGGAACTCCATGAAGAATCGGATTTCACCCTCAATAGCGAAGCATAAATCTTGACTCTCATTTTCAGCATGAGAACATTTTCTGGTGCACCATTTTGATATCGCAATCGTTGGAGGTGGGCTTTCCGGTCTGATTAGGGCAGACCTTCTCTCCAGAGACCCAAATCACAACCTCAAAATCGCGATCCTGGATCCGAATCCTGCAGCCATGGAGAATAAGACTTATGCTACATGGTTCAGAAAATCCACCCCATCTCACCCCTACTCCCATCTTGTAACCCATCGTTGGAATCAGATCCGTGTCACTGGCCTGGATGGCGAACCATTGGAACGCACTCTTCAAAACCACACCTATGAAGTGATCCCAGGCGAAAAACTCTACGCTCACCTGAAAGGGAAGCTACTCGCTGATACACGATTCAAATGGCTTGAATCTGCGGTTCAATCCATTGCTGAATCCTCAGTAAAGGATCCTGTCGTTCTACAACTTGCTTCCGGTGAATCCATTTCGGCATCCCACGTCTACAATTCCATTGCCGCTATGGATGCAAAACTGTTTCAGTCGTTTGTCGGCGTAGAGGTCAGTACTGATGAATCCTGCTTTGATCCAGCTTCAGTCCATCTCATGGATTTCAGCGTACCCCAAAATGATGAAGTCCGCTTTGTATATACTTTGCCCTTCTCCGATAAACACGCATTGATCGAGTACACCGCATTTTCAAAACACAAGCCTGAGGAATCGGATTTGGATGACCGATTGATGGCATTGATCGAAAAGAAGTTCGCACCCGGTTCCTACCGGATCCTGCGAAAAGAGTCGGGTGCCATTCCGATGGAGCCCGAGCTGGAGCCTCGCTTTGCGCCTTCTTTCCAATTTTTCAGAATAGAAAGTATCGGTGCTGCCGCCAACAGAATCAAACCCTCAACCGGATATTCTTTTGCGAGGAATCTGGAAGTGTTCGCGAAAGAAAAAAAAACCTTTTTGAACAGGATCCGTTTTGATTTTTATGACCGTCTTTTTCTGGATGTCATCCGAAAATCGGGAGGA
>JBEIKL010000306.1:0-2044 GCA_040379745.1 Bdellovibrionales bacterium
AACAAGGAATTGAAAAGCATCGGCCTGCCGCAAACGGGCACCAATACTTTGGGAAGAGAAGAGTGCATTCTCTTACCGAGGCCGGCTGCGAGAATGATCACCGATGTTTGAGAAGAAGCTTTGGCTGAAGACATGCGCCACAGAATGACTCGTTTCCCCCTTTTTTTCTGCTGTTTTCTTTTTGAAAACGGTAGTTTTTGAGAGATCTCCAAATTCCCGACCTATATTGTCCATCTAATAAAATCTTCATTTTAAAAGAATTGAACCCCCTTAGGATTCCTTATACATACTTCTAAACCGTCTAAATTTTGTCGACACGCAGTAGACTTCGACAAAGCTTAAGGAAGAGCCCGCGCATTGCAGTACGCGTCGGAACTTAGAGTGGATTGTTCGTTGATCAACTACGTAATCAGGGGAGAAAATGTAGAATGAACACACAAACCATGAGTAAGTTCAAAACCATTCTGTTGGCCGAGCGTGAACGTTTGATTCACAACAGCAAAGCCAGCATTAAGAACGATCTCAATATTTCAACAGACGACTTGCCGGATGAAGCAGATCTTGCGGCAAGCGAAATCAACCAAAGCCTGACCTTCGAGCTTCGCAACCGCGAGCGCATGATGATTGCCAAAATCAATACGGCACTTCAGCGAATTCAGGACGGCACCTTCGGAGAATGTGAATTTTGCGAAGAACAGATTGAAAAGAGACGATTGGAAGCACGCCCGTTTTCCACTCTTTGCGTCGGCTGTCAGGAAATGCACGAGCACAAGGAAAAGGTTTACGCCTAATCCGGTGGAATCAGTTTTTCGCGATACGGATTTCGCGAAACAGGAATACTCCAAACGGGTTCGCACGGAAGCCTTCGACCCGTTTGGAAGTTGCAAAGCGCAGCACCTGATGAAGAATCGGTACAACCGGAACCTCATCGGCCAGAATGTGCTCCAATTTTCCAACCAGCTTCATCTTCTTTGACGGATCATTTTCCAGTCTCATCTCATCCAAAAGCCGATCGAATTCCGAGTTTTTCCAACCCGTAAGGTTGTGGGGACTGTCACTTTTCATCACTTGATACGTGAAATAGGGATCACTGATCGGATTCTGCCATCCGAAACGGAAAACGGGCTCGGGGTCTGTTTTCAGACGCGAGTAATGGACTTTCCAATCCAGATTCTCGATTTTCAGCTTCCATTGATACCGATCCTTCAGGACGCTTTGAACAAACTGAAGGATCAGCTCGTTGCGGGAACCTCCATCGGTCTGCGCGTTGAATTCGATGATTTCAGGCTTTATCTTCGGTGACTTCAGATATTCCGTATCCCACCCCCGCCCCAATCCTGCCGCGGGTTTGATCATCATCGCCGGCAAAAAAGTACCTGACGCGGTTTCGCCCGTTTTCAGGAGAGAGGCCAACTCGGGACGCTTCGATGCGATCGCCGAAAGAAACGCCTTGCGGTTTTCCTTCGATTGAAAAGGCATTTTGCGCGTATTGAATCCGAAATAGGTCACCGCCTCGACAGGCACTTCGGTCACTTTTGAGATCTTCCGGATCGCCTCCAAGTGCAGTGGCGGAACCTTGCAAAGAATGTCGACCTCACCGGTGCGCAAAAGTGGCTGAAGAACCGCATCGTCCCTCACGAAACGGATCATCACTTCGGGAATCGACACGGAAGAAACACCATAGAATTCAGGATTCCGTTTCAGAATCAGGTGCGATTCGCGCTTGTATTCGGATATCTGATAGGCGGCAAGGGTCGGTAGAACCGGATTTCTCCGGGCGAACTCCTTCAAGAATCCTTCACGGATCGGCGAAGCAAAGGGCAATGACAACCATGCCTGCAAACCGGGATCGGCCTTGCGCAGAACGATTTCCGCTGTCGTCACATCGATTGCACGCGTCTGCTCCAGATCAAACTCGGGAGCCAATGCGAAGAGCGAGGCCTTGATCGGCTCTTTCACCGCGCGTCGGATCGCCGCCACGAAATGGTCCGCATGAAACGGAACTCCATCCGACCACTTCAGGTTTTCGCGGAAACGAAGAACC
>JBEIKL010000307.1:0-2034 GCA_040379745.1 Bdellovibrionales bacterium
AGGAAAATACTGTTTGAGATCGGGTTGTAGTGGGAACCGGAAAAACTGCCGATCCACTTGCCGATCGACTTCTGGTACCAACCGCTCCTGTCGAGGATGTTCCGGGCTGCGAGCTTCACACCGACCCGACTGACGGGATTCAATTTTTTTGTCCGCTCCTCGAATGCACGCTCATACGTGTGGCGCATTTTCTGTTCGAGAGACAGGTCCGGGTTGTCCCAGTATTTCTTCAGCTCCTCAGTGAGCTCCGGTGAAAGATTCCACTCAGGCGCCTTACCGATCCGTTTCTCAATCGCCGGTTTGGTGAACAACTTGGTCATGATCGTGCTGGGTTTGCAGGATTCGGGAATGCCTTTTGCGCTTGCAGGATCCGCTAGCAGCGCCCCGACAATCAATGCAGTGGTGGCCGTCAGCCGAAATTTCAAAATTGCGTAATCAGATACCAAGCGAGTCATCTCCTTCGATTCTATCGGAGATCCCCACTCCGTACAACGCGTCAAGAAGTGGACGAGTCGGAACTTAATTCATTCATCCAGATCCTTTTCCAATTCCTTCAATGCCTTATGGTCATTATATTTTGCCTTTTCCTCTTCCGATTCAAGCATCACGGATGAAATGATCCGGGTGTAGAGTTGGATGTCCCGCAGGGGAATGAATTTGATTTTTTCATCCAATTTTTTTGAATCGTTTTTTTCAATCGCATCGACGATTTGGGGCGCATTCATCACCGTCAACCCCATCAGGATGATTCTTACTGCACCAATACGATAATGATGCTTGAGAATGTTCTCATAAGTATAACCATGGGTATCGCGCATGATTGTGATGAATTGATCCTTGTCAAAGATGGAATAATTGATGGATTTGACAGCAATCTCTTCGGACATATCCAGATCGTGCTCAACATGTTTCATTTTCGACATTAACCCTTCAATGATGTTCAGATCGTCTTCCGAGAAAGGAACCCGTTTTTTTCTTCGCTTTTCGATCCACTCCTTCAGCCATTTTTCGTCGGACTTAGCCGTCATCTGGTAAATCTTATTTTCCCGGATGATGGCATCCCTGATTTTCAACCGCTGGCGGAAAGGAATCATCTGAAAAAGTTCCCACTGAGATCCAATGGCCTTGGTCTCTAGATTGTAAAGACTCATGGCACTGAACGGTGTTGGAACCAAAGAAAACATTTCCTTGCTCTTGGCAAACAATCCGAACATGGTCATCAGATTGGTGTTGCGATCCATTGCATGCTGCATTTCATGGAATGCCACCACATAATCTGACAACACCGATCCACTGCGGGAACTGAGAAAAACACTGTTGAACACTGGATTATAATGACTCCCCCCAAAGAAGCCCAAAAAAGATCCCAAGGAACGCTGATACCAGCCTTTTCGCTCCAAAACATTTCTGGCAGCCAACTTGACCATCACCCGGCTGAAACGACTCATTCCGGCGACCCTGGCTTCCAACACCTTTTCATAGGTATGGCGCATTTTCATTTCAAGCGGATCGGGTGAATCTTCCCAATATTTTGCCAGTGTTTTCTGCAAGTCACCTGGCATTTTCCATTCCTCTGCCGTTCCGAGTTTTCGATCGATCTTTTCCCTGAATAACTTGGCAAGCACATCGCTCGGTCTGCATGCTGGCATTTTCGCAGATGCCGGCGAATGCGTGATGGATGCAATGATGATCGTGGCAATCAAAGTGATGCACAATACCGAGGACCTTCGCAATAAACCCTGAATGCAACTACGGCGGATGGCTATGCCTTTGATCACTTCTTCATTTTATTCGGTTTAATCAAGCTCAACAATGCGTCAGCACGGACACGTTCTAAGACTGAGGTTGCACTAAAGCGCACGGATTGAAGTGTAGGATCAGTCACTTGGTGCCGACCAAATCCAATTGCGTTTTGTTTTCATTCGCGATGGATCAGTTTGGTTCTTTTGTGCGCCCTCAGAACCGACTAAAAAGCCCCGGAGGTTCTGAGGGCGCACAAAACAACCACCCGCCGGTCATCACGAATCAAAGCAC
>JBEIKL010000308.1:0-2034 GCA_040379745.1 Bdellovibrionales bacterium
AATGGTGAGCCCAGAAAGATTCGAACTTTCGACCCTTTCATTAAAAGTGAAATGCTCTACCAACTGAGCTATGGGCTCACATTAACGAAATTGAGTTTCTAAGAGGTACCAAAACTTTCTGGATCGATCAAGGGATTTCTAAAAAAAGTGTTGAACCCGCCAACAGCACTCAACTAAAGGTCTTCAGTACCGCCCCAACACCCTTACCGAACTCAACCGGATAGCCCAACTCGTTCAAAGCCAGCTCTAAGGCGCCGATTCCAGTGGCAACGTCGAAAAGATCGCAATAACCGAAGTGCGAAAGACGCAGAATCTTGCCCTGCAATTCATCCTGCCCGCCCATGATGATCACACCGTACTTTTCCTGCATGATTTTCTGAATTTCTTTGCCCTGATCCACACTGAAAGATGCGGGCACTTTCACCGTGGTCAATACCGGGGAGGGAGCCGCCGAAAACAGTTCCAAACCTAAAGCCTGTGCGGCATTGCGGGTCGCGCTTGCCAGTTTTTCATGATGAGCGAACAACTGCTCCATCCCTTGTTCACGCAACATTCCTAGTGATTCCACACCCCCTTGGATCAACGAAATCGCCGGTGTCCATGCAGTTTGTTGTTTTACTTGGCTCTTTTTCTCGCTCAAGAGATTGAAGTAGAATTTCGGATGAGTCGATGTCTCGGCCAGCTTCCACGCTTTTTCACTCAGTGCGATGAAAGCCAATCCCGGAGGCAACATCAGTGCCTTTTGACTGCCGGTGATCAATACATCGATTCCCCACTCGTCCATCGGAAGATTGAAAATACCCACTGCGGTGATTCCGTCACACACACTGAGCATTCCATGCTTCGTACAAAGATCCACAATCGCTTTCACCGGCATTTTTGCTCCGGTGGATGTTTCAGAAGCCTGGAACAAAACCGCTTTGCTTGCTGGATTCTGAACCATCATTTTTTCAAGAATGGCAGGATCCACTGCATGACCGCGCTCCACGACGATTTCATGCACCTTCATGCCATAAATTTTCGCTACCTTCGTCCAGCGTTCACCGAATTTCCCCGCATTCACGACGATCACTTCATCTTGGGGTGAAAACAGATTCGCCACAGCCGCCTCCATGGCGCCGGTACCGGTTGCGGTCAGGGTCAATACCGGTTGTTTGGTCTGGAACAACCACTGAAGGTGGTCCTGGAATTTCCGGAACGTTTCCTCGAAAATCGAAGTGCGATGGTGCACCACCGGCTCGGCGAATTTAGCGAGCACTTTTTCAGGGATCGAAGTCGGACCGGGGGTTAACAATCGAAACTTTTTCATGATAGAACTTTATCCTATGAGCGAAATTTCATCCATCCTAAAAGAATCCCGCCAATTCAAGCCTGCCAAAGATTTTTCCAAGAAATCACACATCAACAGCATGCCGGCTTACGATAAACTGCGCAAAGCCGCTGCCAAAAACCCAACCGTATTCTGGGCCAAACAAGCAAAAGAGTTGCACTGGCAAAAGCCGTTCAAGAAAACCCTAAACTGGAAATTCCCCTTCGTAAAATGGTTTGAAGGCGGCAAACTCAACGCCTGCGAAAACGCAGTGGACGTGCACCTGACCCAAGGTCGCCGCAACAAGGCCGCGATCATCTGGGAAGGCGAACCCGGCGATGTTCGCACGATCACTTATCAACAACTCTCACTCGAAGTGAACAAACTGGCCAATGCACTCAAAACAATGGGTGTGAAAAAGGGCGATGTCGTCGGCATCTATATGGGTATGGTTCCGGAAGCGACGATGGCGATGCTCGCTTGCGCGCGGATCGGTGCCACTCACAATGTGGTCTTTGGCGGCTTCTCGGGCGAAGCCCTTCGCGATCGATTGAATGACTCCAAAGCCGTGTGCTTGCTGACCCAGGACGGAGCCTTCCGTCGTGGTGCCGCCAGCGCCCTGAAAAAAGCGGTTCACGAAAAACTCGATGAAGTTCCAACCCTGAAAAACGTGCTCGTCCTGAAACGGACGAACGAAGACACCCCGATGAAAACCGGCCGCGATC
>JBEIKL010000309.1:0-2033 GCA_040379745.1 Bdellovibrionales bacterium
CGACGGCTACTACTGCGAAGTCAAACTCCAGCCAAGCACCGGCCTGATCCAGGCGGACTACTCTGCAGCTGCTCCGGCAAGTGATGCTCAAGAGACAGACAACACCGGCAAAGACCAGACTCAGTCTGAAAAAGTGAATCCGGCAACAAGTGAAGAACCTAAAGCTGAAGAACCTAAGACCGAAACCGAAGGTGGCAACTAATTCGGATTAAGATCTCGATTTCCAACGACGATGGCTCCACAACCAATCTTGTGGGGCCATTTTTATTTCTTCTTCCAGACGACGCGCCAGTTTGCGCGTGATCACAAACGCCTTCAGGCTTTCTTCTTGAGTCAAGCGTTGGGCAACCGCAAAGCGATCCACCTGTGCGCGCTCCATCTCGGCAAGGTCGGCGTATGCCGGCATGACTTCTTCCAAGAGTTCCAAGTGCCAAACATAGCGGGAACGTCCCACTCGTCGAATCCAACCATAAACCGGTGTGAGATCGCGCTTCAAACAAAGCATGCCCGGTCCCGGCACAAAAAAAGTCGGTTGATTCAAGAACGGCAACTCCATCGCCTTGGCATAGTCGTGCGGGGCTTGGTCAGACAAAAGCCCTACAAAATAGGGTTTATCGTGTGATTGATCGAGTACCTTCTTCAACTGCTTGATGGCCACGAAAATGGCACCGAACCTCTCTCGCGATCCGATCACGATGCGGTTCAGCTTTGCATTAGCCAAGGGTTTATACACGGCCAGGAACTTGAACTCACTCGATAAAGAAAGCGAAAGGGAGAGCCACTCCCAATTGCCCATGTGACTGGAAATGCCGGCAACGTTCTTTCCGTCACGGTAGAGCTTCAATAATAGATCGGGGTTTTCGAGACGACATCTGGATTGGATTTCCTCTTTGGAAATGGTCGAGGTCTTGATCGTTTCAAAAATCAGGTCACAGAAATTCCTGAAAAACCCCTTCTCAATGACGGTGATCTCGGCCATCGACTTTTCGGGGAAGGACCGGATCAGGTTTTCACGCACGGTTTTCTTACGGTAACCGAACACGGTATAGATCCAGAAGTAACTAACGTCTGAGAAAAAATGCAGAACCGGAAACGGCAGGCGCGAAACCAGGTCGAGCAACAGGCCCAGAAGATTCATTTTTTCACCGCGTCCTTCTTGAACGAAGGGCAGAATCCGGGACGCGGGCCGATTTTCGGAAAAGTACGACAGACTTCGGGACGCTTTTCATAAACCGTGCATCGGCGATCCGCGCCGAGGAAAATACAATCGCGACCGTACCGCTGTTCGATGATGAAGAGGCCGTTGTTGGCATGATACGATTGCACATACCCTTCCTTCATCAGGCGCTTTGCAACCTTTTTCAGGGAAGTTGCAGCCTCATCTTCGGTAATCAGCTCGAGACGAATCAGATCGTAGGCACTGACTTCCAAAGGAAGCGTGCAACACGCAGACCAACACCCTTCGCACATTCCGTTGCGATAGGCTTTCCAAGTACTGGGTTTTTGCGCATCTGGTTTCATGACTCAATCAAAAGAACAGCTGACCGCCCACGGACCAACCGTTGGAAACCGCCTTCCAACTCGCATCCGCATTCTGATCCTGTTCATATGTATAATAACCGAAAATCCGGAGCGGACCGAAATCCACGAACGGGCCCGCTTCACCACGAACACCACCGAGGATCCCCATTCCGGGAACGGATACCGTGTCCATGTAATAACGGTAAAGGCCGTAAATTCCAAAATATTTGTGTAGGTAAATCGAAGTGCTTGCGCCTACATACCACTGCCGGAAGGTGGTTGTGGTCGTCTGGAATCTGATCCCGCCCTGCAAGGTCAGGTTTGTGTTTTGTACATTGTATCCGAATACCCGCAAGTGGAATCGGGCATGATCTTCCGGATTCAACACGTGATCGTGTTCGAACTCCAACCCGAAAATGCTGACATAGGCTCCGGCTCCGTAGCGAAAATCTGTCTTCGCTTTGCGGGTGACCGGAACCATGTTTGCCGACCCCATCACGAAAAACTCGAAC
>JBEIKL010000310.1:0-2021 GCA_040379745.1 Bdellovibrionales bacterium
GTTCCTTTCTGTTTCCCAGATCCAATCCGACCGTCAACTCTGCTCGAAAGTCGTGAACTTCAGGTTTTTGGAAGAAGACACGAAATACAATTCGTTTCCGGATGTTTCCATCGTGATTCCAAGCCAACGCAGCAGTGGAGCCACCAGCAATACCGCAACCGCGTCAGGCACCGTTCAGCGGGTGATTGAACCGATCCTTTCGAATCCTGAAATCCTTTCCGAGACCACTATCATTCTCACCACCACGACCAATCCCGATGTGAAAAGTCCGGAGCTTTTCTCGATGATTATCGGCAACGGGGTGAAGGATTTTGCGATGACCAACAACACAGAAGTCAATCACTACCATTTCCTGAGAACGCTTGAAGAAGGGTTCCGAATGGGGCATCTCAATCAAAACGATGCGAAATCCGAACCTCTGACCGGATTCTGGAAATAAGATTGTTTCGTTGGACAGTAACAACGATTCTCTGAAATGAAAAAAGGGCGATTCACCGGGAATGAATCGCCCTTTTTTCATGATCTGCTTTACTGGGATTACTTCAGTTCGTCTGCGATCTCGCCCAGCATTTGGCGCGCGATCACCAAACGCAAGACTTCATTTGTTCCAGCGCCGATTTCGATGAGCTTCGCATCGCGCATTTGGCGTTCTACCGGGAATTCCCGAGTGTAGCCGTAGCCACCCAGAATCTGAATCGCATCGAGTCCCACTTGGGTTGCCATTTGAGCTGCTTGGAGCTTTGCTTTTGCCGCCATCATCGAAGCGTCTTTGCCGGTCATGAGTCCCATGTCCCAGGTTTTTGCCGCTTGGTAAGTCAATGCACGACACGCTTCGTACCAGGCTGCCGCTTCGGTCAGACGTTCTTGGATCTGTTGAAACGCGCCGATGTGTTTGCCGAATTGTTTGCGCTCTTTCGAATACTGGGTCGCCACTTCAATACAATTGCGAGCGATTCCGAGTGAGATCCCGGCAATGGTGATGCGTTCGATGTCCAGATTGCGCATCATTGATTTCACGCTGGAGTTTTCAGGACCCACGCGATGGGCTTCAGTGACTTTCACGTCACTGAACCACAATTCACCGGTTGGGGACGCACGCATTCCCATTTTCTTGAATTTCTTGCCCGTCGTGAATCCCGGCATTCCTTTTTCAAAGATGAAGGTTGAGACATCTTTTTTGGATGGACCGGTTTTGGCATAACAGTAAAAAATGTCTCCGTTCGGGCCGTTCGTGATCCAGGTTTTGGAACCGTTCACGTTGTAAGTTCCATCCGTTTGTTTTTCGGCGCGAGTGAGCATTCCCAGCGCATCGGAACCGGAACCCGGTTCGCTCATTCCCATTCCGCCGATGTGTTCGCCGGAAATGAGTTTTGGAAGATACTTTTGTTTTTGTTCTTTTGAACCGTTTGAGCCGATTTGATTCACACAAAGAATCGAGTGGGCGAGGTAGGAGAGCGTGGTGGATGCGTCGATTGCAGCCATTTCTTCCATGGCGATGGTGGCAGCAACTGCACCCATACCGGCGCCGCCGTCTTCTTCAGCAACGGTGATGCCCAGGATTCCCAGATCCCCCAGTTTTCGGAAAGCCACATCGTTGAAGCTTTCGATTTCGTCGAGGTGTTCGATTTTTGGCGCCAATTGTTCCTTGGCAAAAGCCTGAACCGACTCAGCAAGCATTTTTTCTTCTTCTGTGAAAAACCAAAGGGGATTCTGAAGTGACATAGTGAAATCAGAATCGCAAATTCCAACGATTTTTTGAAGTGATTTCCGAAAAAAACAGGCGATTGATGCTTGCGTCGAACCTTTCGACGATCACTTTTGGAATCAGTTCTTTTTCTGAATCGCGTCCATCATTTCATTGAATGTGTTCGCCACATCCTTGAAGTCGTCGTTGGGACGAAGGCGGATGCGTGCATCGGTCTTGCCGTTCTTGATTTCATTGAAAACGCGCTTGAAGTGATAAAGGGGGCCTGCGGTTGCATGGGAAATCTTGATGCTGAGTAAGGTCGCCAACAACATGA
>JBEIKL010000311.1:0-1997 GCA_040379745.1 Bdellovibrionales bacterium
CTTTCAGTGTTGAAAAACCGAATGCGATTTGCGATTCCGCTTCGGTGACTTCCGTACCGTCGATGCTGTCACCTTTTTTCAGGGAATGCGTTCTGTCGGGCGTATCCAGAAGATCGCCACTGTTTCCAATCACCACTTGTGGTGCTCTGCCGTCCTTGAATGCGGTGTAATGAAAGGTGTGCCAGTGTCCATGGAAGCTGGCGCGGATTCCTTCCAGCTTTCCGATCGGCAATTTGCTTTGAGCCCCGAAGATCGGACGATGGGTCAGCAGGATCGAGTCCTTCACCGTGAGTGGTTTCAATCCATCAAGATGTTTTTGATCGGGTTCGCCTGCAGACGAATCCATGATGGCGAAGTTGATGTTTTTGAAAACAACGGTGAAAGGAGTGATTTCTTTCGGGCATTCGGTGGTGCCGAGTCCCGGATTCAGGATCTTGAAATACCCCTTTCCCCCACGCGTACACGATTCATGATTACCTCGGACCATGATCCAAGGAGCGGTATCCAGAATTTTCTTTGCCGGTTCGAAGAAGTCGGCATACCAGGTTTCCCACGTGTCTCCCAGTGGAGTGCCCGTACATTCCTTGCGGGTCGGATCATTGCAGGTTTCCCGATAGAAATAATCACCGGTATGGATGACCAGATCCGGTTTGGTTTTCCTCGCACTTTCACTGATTTTGGCAAAAGGCCAAGTCACGGGATCGTTGCAATCTTGCAGAAGGGTTCCCTTGAGTCGGCATCCTGAATCACCGATGACCACGATCTGTTTCAACTTTGATTTCGGGAGAGCGATTCTCTTACCCAGCGTGGTTGCTAGGGTTGCAGTTTTCGGAACGGCGGCTTCACAGACGCGGATCTGAAAATCAGGATCCTGTTCCGGAGTGATCCGGGTTTGCATCGGAAGTGCGCTACCATCGATTTCAATCTTTGGGCAATTTGCCTCGCGAGTGATCACCCGAGCATAAACTTGCTGATCCACACCGATTACTGAAAACGCAATCGGTTCGAACGGTGTGGCGGGTTTTCGAAGTGCGGTTTTTGGAATCGAGCTGCAAGAGGAGAGAGATACGGCGATCAACAGTGTGAATCCTGAAAAAATGGTTTTCATGTTTCCGATGTTATCCTAACCGATCGGTTTTTCCATCTCGTCTTCGACTGTTTGGTCCCTATCATCACTCATGATTGAGTATTGTCATTTTTCCGACGCACCTTTATCTGCGGGTTTTCTCAGAAACCCGTTTGAAAAGAATGAGTTCGCTGTTTTCATAAATCCGGGTGGTCAAAGGCTCGTATAAGGAGGTGTCCAGGATCATCTTTTCCACGCGCAGTGTGTCGGATTTGAAATCCCTGAAATTGTGAATGATCACAAGATCCACGCGCGGATCGATCAGTCGTTCTTTTGTTTTGGTGCGTCCATCTCGTTGAATCCGGCCATCCAAGAGTCCAGGCCGGTCAGATAAGGGATCATGTTTTTTCCGATCGAACTGATCACAAAACCCCACTTCGGTTTTTCTGGAAGATTGGAAACGATAAGCCGGAAATCTGCGGCGATACCATCGAAATCCCGATTCGGCTTACTCATGGCGCGAACATGCACCAGACTCAACGCGGTGAATGCCATGATTGCCGGTAAGAATAGTTTGTTTTTTGAGAAATGAGTCAGTGCGATCGCCATGAACAGTGCTGTGCCGATGCTTCCTTGCAGTCCGTAATAATCATGGACTACAAAACTTTCGATGAAAAGGATGGGGAATAAAGTCCAGCCTACCAGTAAAAAAAGTAAAAGTTTTGGGATTTTCTTTTCCTGATTCGTCAGTCCGATCACCAGTCCGTATGCCGCAAAAATGGATCCGATGATGGTGCTGTTTTTCACAAAAAGCCAGAGACCCACTTTGAACCATTTTTTCAAGGTGAAAACGCCGGAGATGGAAGAGAGGTGTCCGTGACCGTCGGATGCTCGGTATTCGGTGATTGGATTCGGAATGCCTGCATGGATA
>JBEIKL010000312.1:0-1985 GCA_040379745.1 Bdellovibrionales bacterium
GAAATCACTCGATTTCTCAGGAATAGAAACACTCACGATCAAAACGAACGATGACTATACGGAAGCACTGGTGCATTTTTTCAAGCGCCGAAAACAGAAGAAGTAAATTTTCCGCAACGGTGTTGCTGATGACCGTTCTCATTAATTCGGGAACGGGAGGAAACACTTATGCCGACGAACCACCTGCTCAGGGTCAGTCATCGGTCTTAACCACACCTTCCAATTCCGAATTGAAGCCCGAGTTTTTGGAAAAAAATAACACTTCCCAGTATCAGATCGGTGACCGGATTCAATTCAGTGCCGTATTGCCATATGAAATCTCGATTCGCCTCCGGAATTTCAAATTAAAGGCGATTCCGACCGGAGAGTCTGAAGCCAATGACAGTGGCCTATACATTGACCCGAGTCCCCAAGTCATCAATGGCAGCATTCGATTTTCGATCTCACCTCTCAAACCGGGTAAACTCACCACACCGGCTTTGCAGGTGGTGGAGAATGAAACAACGGTCATCGCCAAGATACAATCCGTCCAAATTGATGTCGCAGAACTAAAGCAGGACTCTACGGGACAACCACAACTGCTTGATGCTGAAGCGCTGCCGATTCCGCTTCGATTTGTTTTTCTTGGTTTATTGATTCTCGCATTGGTTTCTTACATGAGCCTTCTCATTTATCGCAAATACTTCAAGAAACCCCCTGCGGTTTCGGTAGTCAATGAAGTGAAGATTCCCCCGGTACCGGATCATGAGATCGCGCTTCGCGAGTTGAACACGCTCTTTGAACAGTATTCCTTTTCAGGCCCGAACCTGAAACCGGTTTCATTCGGTGTTTCGCACATCCTGAAGAATTTCTTTTCCGCAGGGTTCCGGATCGACGCTCGTGAATCCCCCCCCGAGGAAATGATTGCTCTCTTGAGAGCCGAAACCCTTCCTGAACAGGAAGTCCGACGAATCATCCTTTTGTTTCGCGATCTCGATCAGATCAAATTCACCGATTACGAACATCATTCTCACTTTCAAAAAACCGACTATACCGGATTCAGGGATACTGCCAGAATCGTCATCGAGTCCTGGACCATTCGCGGGAGTAATCGATGAGATACCAATCCCCATGGGTGATGGCACTCCTGCTTCTTCTTCCTGTTCTGACATGGTTTTGGATCAAATCATCCAAACAACCTAAAATCCGGATTCCCCTTCCCCTGAATGCCGACTCGAAAGTCCGCATACACTCTTCTGTGATCAGTGCGATACTGAAGACGATAGGAATCGGTTTCCTGATCGTTGCCCTTGCCAGACCTCAGAGCGTTTCAAAATTCCAGGATCGCAAGGAAAGTGGCATCGACATTGTAATGGTTCTGGACGTATCACTCAGCATGCTGATCCAGGACATGGGTGACAGCAGTCGCATGGACATTGCGAAGGAAACATTCAAATCGTTCATTGACGGACGGAGCAATGACCGCATCGGATTCGTGATTTTCAGCGGTGAACCACTCACCCTTGCGCCTCCAACTCTCGATTACGGCTTGTTGATGGCTCAAGTGAATACGACAAGACCAGGAACCCACGGTTTGCGTGACGGCACAGCAATCGGCGATGGAATGGCTCTCGCCATCAACCGTCTGAAGAAATCGACAGCAAAAAGCAGAGTCATCATCCTTTTGACCGACGGAGACAACAACGTGGGTCGCATTGATCCCATCACATCGGGTGATCTTGCTCTCGGCTACGGCATTCGTGTTTACTCCATTGCGATCGGAACTGAAGGTCGTGTTCGTCAACCTTTCCCTCAACAGACTCCGTCCGGTACGGTTTACACCTATGCCTGGGTTGAAAACCGCCTGAACCCGTCTTTATTGAAACAAATTTCTGAAAAAACCAATGGCAAGTTCTATCGAGTAACCGAGGAGAAGGCACTTCAAGAGGTATTCCGCAACATCGACAAACTCGAAAAAAGTGAAGTAATCACTAAGAATAAGGTCC
>JBEIKL010000313.1:0-1969 GCA_040379745.1 Bdellovibrionales bacterium
CGGTTATCGCATCGTTGGAGAAGCGGAAACCGGCGAAGAAGCGGTTCGCGCCTACCGTGAATCGAATCCCGACATCGTCACCATGGACCTCGTGATGCCGATCCTGAACGGAGTCGAAGCCACTCGGCAAATCATTCAGATCAATCCTTCCGCAAAGATCGTGATCCTCTCGGCCATGATGCAGGAAAACCTTGTGACCGAAGCAATCATCGCCGGCGCCCGCGACTACATCATGAAACCGTTTCAAACCGATGAAGTGGCGCGCGTGCTGAAAGGCGTCTCTCAGAGCAATTCTCACAACATCCCACAAAGAAGCGCAGGAGGCGCAGCCTGAAATGATGAATGCAATTACCGGCTTTTTCAAATACTCGGCACTGGTACTGACGATCCTGGTCCTGTCTCACATCATTCAAGTGAAGGGCGTGACCATTTCCCAACATGTTGAAAACGGCATGAACTGGTTCAGTGGCTCACGCTCGCATGCAGGACTGACGACGATCACTCGTCAGTTCTCGAGTGCGAATTCCCGCGAAGAACAGCGCAGCCTCGAGGACGCCGATGGCGTATCCACTTCTGACAAGAAGGAACTCGATGGCGTGATCAAGCACTCGATCAAATTCCGGAAATAGTTTTCTTGAACACAAAAGAAAAAGGGAGCAAACCTTTCGGGCTTGCTCCCTTTTTTTCATTTTCTTGAAACTCTGATTATTTCGCAACAGTGGTCTTGCCAGACTGCTGAACAGAAGCCACCGAAGAAACCGCTTCTTTCTTGAAATGAAGACCACAACGAATGGAATCCTTATCCACTTTCACCTGACCTGCCAGGGAAGAAACCGGGAAGGTGGCGATCACTGCGATAATTGCGATAAACTTTTTCATACTCTTACTCTCTCTCTCAATTCGTTTTCACTAACGTGCTGCTTACCATTGATAATGCAGGGGGTATGCCAAGAGGCCGATTCGGCATTATCCAGTCCTAACCCCCTGAAATCACTGCAAGTTCAATAAAGAGTGTTTAAGTGAGCGACAGACCGGATGTCATCATTCGATACACAGGTGTCTACCGGATAGACAAACGGGCCTGCCAGAGGCAGACCCGCTCGATGAAATTCATTGATTTGAGTCGATTCGCGATCAGCGCTTCGGCTTGAAGATGTGGATCGGGTGGCCCAGGGCCACTTCTGCCGCTTCCATGAGGGTCTCGGACAGCGTCGGGTGCGGATGCACGGTCAACGCCAGGTCTTCCACGTGTGCGCCCATTTCAATCGCCAATGCCGCTTCGGCAATGAGGTTCGAAGCCTCAACACCGACGATGTGGCAACCCAAAAGAGTTCCCTTCTTCGCATCGCTGATCAACTTCACCATGCCGTCAGTTTCCTGAACCGAAAGTGCACGGCCATTCGCTGCGAACGGGAACGCGCCCACGTTCACTTGCAAGCCTTTTGCTTTCGCTTCGGTCTCGGTCAAACCGACCGATGCGATTTCCGGGTCAGTGAAGATCACTGCCGGCATCGCTTTCACATCGTAGGTGGTGTTCTTTCCACCGATGACTTCGGCTGCGACCAAACCTTCTTTTGAACCCTTATGGGCCAAGAGCGGTTGACCGGCGATATCACCGATCGCATAGATGTGGGGTGCTGAAGATTGTCGTTTGTTGTTCGTCGGGATGAATCCTTTGGAATCCACACGCACGCCTGCCTTATCGAGACCGAGGTTCTCAGAGTTCGGCGTACGACCGATGGTCACGAGAACCTTGTCGAAGGTCTGCTTCTTCTCGCCTTCAGCGGTTTCAAACGTGACTTCGACGTTCTTCGCGTTTTTCTTCACTGCTTTGACTTTGGTCGAGGTCAGGATTTCCACGCCACGTTTTTTCAGGTTCTTTTCAACAACGCGAACGAGATCCGCATCCACGATGCCCAGGATCTGCGGGCCCGCTTCCACCACGGTCACCTTGGTGCCGACTTTTGAG
>JBEIKL010000314.1:0-1965 GCA_040379745.1 Bdellovibrionales bacterium
ACGTCCGGTGAAAGAGATCAAGATCGCCAATAACCGTTTCGCATTAGTCGATGCGTACACCGAGACCTTTCGCGTGTTTGATCAGGACGGCACCGAAACCGCTCAATTCCGCGGGATTCAGAGCTTCCGCATCTCGGACGGGTTCCTGGCGCTGACCACGACTTCCGATTCGACCATGATTTTCGGTGAGTCCACTGATCAGTTGATCTCCACGTTGCCGAATATCGCAGGATTGCAGATCACCGATGAGTTCGCGTCGTTTTACGATGCATTCGGGAACTTGCGCATTCATTCGCGCAAGGCCGGAGAACTCCCGCTTCGCAACAACATCACCGATGTCGTGCTGACCAATTATTATGCGATTCTCGAAGGGCCGATCGGCACCGAAGTCGTCGGCAAGAACAATGAAACGCTGGACCTGATCGCTCCGAACGGATCCGAACCCCTGATCACTTCGCACGCCGTGTACGCCTATCGCGCCAACACCGGTGTCGTTTATGTCAAAAACGCTGAAACCGGACAAACCATGAACATCAACATGGCCGATGACTTCATGATGACCGATGACCTGGTGCTTGCCCGGAACGGAGTGGGGCAGTACCGCATCCATTCCCTCAAAAAAGGATCGTTTGGGCGCTTGGTCCACACGGAGTTGAACCCCATGATCGCTCAGATCCAGCTGGGGAATGGTGTCGCCTCCTTCCAGACCGGTTTCTTCAACGCGAAGACCTATGAGACCCGCATTTATTCATTCAACGAAAATGCCATCAAGGCCACTTTGGTTGACGAAACCCGCATCAACAGTGTAGATCTGTCTGTAAATCGTGAAGAATGGAATTGGTTATGACCGCAGATGAACTGAAAGCGCGCATTCAACAGTTGCACCCTGAAACCCTGGTGAAGGTGACCGATCTGACCGGCACCATGGATCACTGGCAGGTGGAAGTGGTTAGCCCCGTATTCGAAGGCAAGCTGACCTTCGAACGCCAGAAGATGATCATGGCCCTCCTGAAGAATGAAATCGCAACCGAAGAAGTGCACGCACTCACGATGAAGACTTTTTCGCCTGCCCAGTATCAAGCGAAGCAGGCTGGCAATTGAATCAACAGTAAAACAAACGGAGAAATTAAGATGGCTCATCCATTGGTACCAGAAGTACAAAAGTTAATTGATGCAAACCCGGTCATGGTGTTCATGAAAGGCACGGCGGATTTCCCGATGTGCGGATTCTCGGCAAAAGCCGTAGCCGTGCTTCGTGCAGCAGGCGTGGAAAAAGTAGGCTCTTTTGACCTGCTTTCTGACGACGACATGTGGACCGCGCTCGAGGAAATGACCGAGTGGCCAACCTCACCGCAGGTTTTCATCAAGGGCCAGTTCGTCGGCGGTTGCGACATCGTGACCGAGATGTATGAGAATGGCGAGCTTCAGCAATTGCTGAAGGCGTAAGCGGTTCTCGATCCAGTGAAGGATCGATCCGGAACAAAGAATGGAAAAAGGCGCAGTGATGCGCCTTTTTTATTTCAGGTATTTCTTTTCAAAATAGAAGGTGCCGAAAGGCAGGCAAGAAAGAATCCAGCTCATGCGGAGCTTTTTGCCATCCCAGTTCTGGCTATCGGCCAGCGCCGCTGCAAACACCACGTAAGCCAGGAACAAGCCACCGTGTGCACGTCCCAGGTGTTTCACCGGTTCCGGATTGTCCATCAGGTACTTCATGGGCATGGCCACGAACATCAACAGGATCAGGGACAGGCCTTCCAGCCGGCCCAATAAAACAAACAGTTTTTCCTTATTCATAGGGCTTTTTTAAGCCTTTGGCCAATGGGTGGCAAGTGGAATCACCTCATCGATGCGTTTGGCGTTCAAGAGCAACATGGCCATGCGGTCCACGCCGATCGCGATTCCGCAGGTGGGCGGCATTTCGGAAATGGCGGCAAGCAGCTCCTCGTCCAAGGGTGAAACGGGGTA
>JBEIKL010000315.1:0-1932 GCA_040379745.1 Bdellovibrionales bacterium
CCTTCGCAAGCGACTTGACCCGAAAAAATCCTTCGCTTGGTTCGAGCGCCGCGTTTCCGAAGAACGCATCGAACGCTTCAAGAAAGCGGGAATCATCCAGCCGACCGGTGCGATGCCGGAAGGGCTTTGGCTCGTGAAAGAAATGAAGCGTGTGTATCCGCACGGTGGCCTTGCCTCTTCTCTCTTGGGAACGGTGAACATCGACCAGAATGGAATCGAAGGAGTTGAACTCTGGAAAAACTCGATTCTTCGCGGAAAAAGCGCATCCTTTGATGCCTATCGAGACGCCCTCGGTCGTCCGGCACTGATTCAGGCATCCGAACAGAACAAGATCAAGGACGGCGAAAACATCGAGCTCAGCATCGACGCTTCATTACAGTTCTCGGTCGAAGAAGCCTTGCAAGCTTCCATGGAGAGAACCCATGCACAAAGCGGCCTTGTAGTGGCGATGGATTCGAACAACGGAGAAATCCTGGCCCTCGCGCAATCGACAGCGAATGGAAACCGCGGCGTGAAAAAAGTCATGGCCGTGACCGACGGTTACGAACCGGGCTCCACGATGAAACCGTTGCTTCTCGCCTCCGCATTGAACAAAGGCGCAATCCGGATCACTGATGCGCTCTTCGGGCACTACGGAAAATTCAGGCTTCAAGGACGCACGATCAGCGAAGCAGAATCACATGAAAAATACGGTTATGTGAACATGCGCCGGATGGTCGAAGTTTCCAGTAACATCGTTGCAGCCGAACTCGCCCTGAAAATGGGCGCGGATCGTTTTCTCACCAGCCTGAAAGAACTTGGCTTCGGATCGAAGACCGGCACCCAACTTCCGGGAGAGATCGGTGGATGGGTACCATCACCGACGAATGCGAAATCGGTTCGTCCCCTCACCCTTGCCACCATGGGATTCGGGCAAAGTATTCTCGTCACGCCGATGCAGATGTTGCGCGCGTATGCGGCACTTTCGAATGGCGGATACCTGGTTGAACCGACGCTCCTGAAAAGAAAAGAAGAAGAACCGATCAAACGCGTTCCGATCCTGAAATCCGAAGCAGTAAAAGATGCGACATCTGCGCTCGTTCAAGTGACTGAAGGCGAAAAGGGAACCGGAAAGAAAGCGCGACTCGAAGGTTATCGCATCGCCGGTAAAACAGGTACTGCACAAACCGTGGACCCGAAAACGAAAAGATACTCTTCTTCCCGCTACATTGCTTCGTTCATCGGCTTCCCGGTCGGAGTCAAACAACCGGTCACGATCCTCGTCCTGTTTGATCATCCGAAAGGCATTTATTACGGCGGTGAAACGGCCGCACCGCTGTTCTCGCAAGTATTGCAAAGTCTGACCAATCGATTCTCGATTCCGACGACCGAGAAAATGGAAATGCCGACCGAGCTGACCGCTGCACCGGCAAAACCAAGCAACGATCAAGTCGAAATGGTTCAGTCGAGCGCCGAACCGGTCATTACTGCTGCCCAATCCGTCGAGAGCGTCAAGGAAGTCAACATCGACCATCCGGTGATGCCATCGCTGATCGGACTGACACCGCAAGAAGCGATCCGCGCACTTCGACCGTTTTCACCGTCAGTGCAGATCCACGGTTTCGGCGTGATCCGCAAGCAGAGTCCTGAAACAGGCTCCATCCTTCAATCCAAAGTGAAGGTCAGCCTGTATCTCGAGGAATAAACGAATCATGATTCACGTCACCGCGAATTCAAAAGAAGTCAGACCGGGTTCGATTTTTTTTGCCCTGAAAGGCGCACGCTTCGATGGTCACGCGTTCATCGAGGATGCATTCCGCGCGGGCGCTTCGACCGTGTATGCCGAACACGATGTCGGCGATGCACGCGTGATCGTACTGGGATCAGGCACCCGTAAAAAACTCGCCGAACTCGCCAGTGAAATGCATGGTCACCCCACCCGCCAATTGAAGA
>JBEIKL010000316.1:0-1916 GCA_040379745.1 Bdellovibrionales bacterium
AGTCGCCCTTTTTAATTTCAGATTCCTTGGAGTTTTTCCCAGAGGGAATGTGGCTTAGTTGTTTTTCAGGAACACCGGATTCGGTTCCATCAGGATCTTGTTTTCGGATGAGATGGTTCCATCACCGCGTACCTCGAAAGACTTGGTATAGGCCGTACTGCGAAGAATGGTCGATACTTTGTAGTTCACGTCAATGGTGATCGCTGCCAACGGGTTTTCCGGTGTCGCGACGTTATAGATGTTCGGAATGTCCACGTTCACGTCGAGGTTGTAACCCCAAAGAACGTCCACTTTTTTCGGAATCACGCGTGCGGAAGAAATGTATTTTCCGATTCCCTTCACGTTACCACCGTAGATCATCGATACGGTGTATTCCAGATTCACGGTTTCGATTCCGTAGACGTTGGTCACGGCCACTTCATAGGTCACTGAACGTTCACCCTTCCAGCCGGCCAGGGATTCCCAACGACCGTTTGAAATCATCGGAAGAGCACTTGCGCTTTTGTTCCGCAGGTTCACCACGGGTGCTCCGTCTTTCACGATGTTCCAGAACTTGATCGCGAGATCGATGATTTGCAGTGGACCAGAAGGTCCGGGTTGTCCCATTCCCGGAATCGGAAGTTGTGGAAACGGAACCCCGCCTCCTGGAGTCGTAGTGGTGGGTGCAGTGGTATTGGGTGTGCCGACTCCGATGGGGCCGGGGCCACCGCCAATGGGAGGTTGCGGAGCGCCGGGTGCGAAGTCTTCGAATTGAATTACCGGGGTTTCTTCAATGGATTTAACCCGTACTTTCACCGAGTCGATGGTGTTGTATTCATCGGTTCTGGCGAGTTCTTCCAGATTGGTAGTGGGCAAGTTGAGTGCCTTGGCCTGTTGTGGGTACAGACCGATAAGAGCGAAGATTGCTGCTGAAATGACTAACCCCTGATTCATCATCATAGCCTCCTGTGGCGCACATGCGTCACTAATGATTTTGAATGCTTATAGCCAGCCCGAGTCCGCTTTGCAATCATTTTCATTAAGTCGAGGAACAGGAAAATTTTTTGAGGAAAAACAACATGATGCTAGACGTATCCCCTAAAATTGGATAGAAATAAGCCTAGTTTCGTTTCTTTATTGGCTCGTAGCTCAGTTGGTTAGAGCGCTTCCTTGACATGGAAGAGGTCGCAGATTCGAGTTCTGTCGAGCCAACCAATAATATCAGATTCTTTCCAATATCGTTTTAACCGCATCTTCGAGTGGCCCATCAAAACGCTGCAAGCTCGACACCACCAGGGTTGCGCGCGCTTTCGACGGTTCAATGAACTGGTCGTGCATCGGCTTCACCTGGGATTCGAATTGGATTTTCACACCTTCGGGGGTGCGACCACGATCGCGTACATCGCGGTGGAGGCGACGGTCAAAACGCACCGATTCAGGCGCATCGATGAAGATCGCATGATCCAGATGCGGCATAATCGCATCTTGTGAGAAAATCAACATGCCATCCAAAATCACCACCGGAAGCGCTGAAAACGGATTCGTCTCTGACAGCCGGGTATGGGTGACGAAGTCATAAATCGGCACCTGAACCGTACGACCATCCTTCAGTTCTCCCAAGTGTTGGGCCAGCAAGCTGAAGTCGATCGATGAGGGATGGTCGAAATTCACACTTCCATCGCCGGTAAAACGAGACGATTGGTCAATGTAGTAGTTGTCCTGACTGAGGATTGCGCAAGTCGATGGCCCCAGTTTTCCGGTGATTTTCTCGTGCAGCATGCGGGCAAAGGTGGTCTTACCCGACCCGCTGCCCCCCGATACGCCAATGATGATGGTTCGTTGTGGATTCATGCGTGATGAATGGTATCGTACAGGCGGTCACCGGCATCACCGATACCGGGCAAGATGTAGCCTTTTTGGTTCAGTTCACGTTCCAC
>JBEIKL010000317.1:0-1915 GCA_040379745.1 Bdellovibrionales bacterium
AAATCAATCTCTGTGGTGAACACAATGTCCTGAACGCACTGGCGGTGTATATCGAGTGTGTCGAGTTGGGGTTGCCGGCGGAAAAAGTGAAGCAAGGGTTGGCCTCATTCCAAGGTGTGAAACGTCGCCAGGAAGAGCGAGGTGAGAAGAATGGTGTGTTGGTCATCGACGATTTCGCTCACCATCCGACCGCAGTCCGTGAAACGCTGAATGCCTTGAAACTGAAATATCCCGACCGTCGTCTGATTTCGGTATTCGAACCGCGAAGCGCGACATCGCGCCGGAAGGTTTTCCAGAAAGAGTACACCGAGGCTTTTGATCGGGCGGATGTGGTTTTTGTGGCTGCGGCCTTTGATTTGGGAAAAATCCCCGGTGATCAGCAGTTTTCCAGCGAGGAGTTGGTGGCAGGGCTGAAGCAAAGGGGGGTCAATGCCACCTGTTTCAACGAAGTCGACGAGGGTGTCAAGTCTGTGGCGGCTTCTGCGAAAAAGGGTGATCTGGTTGCCGTGCTTTCGAACGGTGGCTTCGGTGGTTTCATTCCAAAACTGCTTTCCACCCTGTAATCGGGCAAATTTTACCGATTTTTTCAATGCCGCTGATCCCTTATCCTAAAGGGGATGTCCTCAGTCGGCTCAACACGCTCAAATGATTCATACGAACTGGAAAAATCCCAGCTGAAGGAAGCGCACGCACGCGACCTGAAGGAAGTCCAAAGTGAATACGATGAGGAACTCACCAACGCAAAAAAAGAATATTCCGAACGACTAGTCGAGATCCGGAAGAAAGCCGCTGAAGAAGTGCGTAAATTGAAGGATGAGTCCTACGACTCCCTGGGAAGACGGTACGGCGAGATGGAGCGCGATGGGATTCGCGAACGAAAGCATCTTTCCGACGTCCATCAGAGCGAGTTGAAGACGATGAAGAAAGAGCGGGATTCGCGTGAAGAGTATCATCACGACCGGATGAATCGGGCGACGGTTGCATCGGACGAAAAAACGAACACGATGCTTACGGATCAAAAAGAGGAGTTTCGCCAGATTTCCTCTCAAATGCGTCGAGATCAGGAAGCCACCCGGAAGTATTATGAAACCGAACTCTCGAACGAGAAGTACCGGAATAACCGGAGTTCAGAGCGCCTTGTGAAGGAAAGCGGCAATCAGACCGATCGCGCCTTGAGCGAGCAGGCGAAAAAATACGAAGAGCACCTTTCCCGAACCGCTGAAAAAACAAAGTACGAGATGGGGGAGAAGAATGCCGAAATCCTCGATCTCAAGACGAATTCCGATCCGAACCGGATTTCTCTCGAAGCGCGTCGCAGAATCGATGAGGCTCACTATCGTCGTCAGGCTTCCGAAATGGCCAAAGTCAATGAATCCAAGCAAACCACAGTCGATGCCTTGAAGGAGCAGAACGGAAAGATCGTTCAGGATCTTCATGTCGAAAACTCAAAGCGTCTTCAGGAGATGAATCGCGAACTCCGTTCCCAGCATCAGGCCGAACGCTCGATCATCGAACGCAATTACCGGGACTTGGAATCGCGGGCGGAAGTCGGAGAGGCGAATCTTCGGGCAAAACAGTCCGATCAGGAAAACCGCACTTATCAGAAACATGCGGTCGAGATCAGTCAGCAGGAAGAGCGCCATCATGAGAGTTTGAAGGATCAGAAGGCCGTCCTTCAGGATGCGAAAGCGCGTGAGCGGGAAGACTTCGAGTTCCAGCAACGTGCGGAACGCAGGGAGTTTTCCACGCAACTCAACGAAACCCGTCGAGAGTTCGAGAAAAAGCTTTTGGATCAGAAAGCCGAGCACGAGCGGGAGTTGCAGTCGGTCAAGTTCGAGAATGACAAGAAGCTTCATGAACAGGAGCGTGTGGCGAAGCGATCTTTGGATGAGCGGATCAGGGCATACGAGTTCCA
>JBEIKL010000318.1:0-1897 GCA_040379745.1 Bdellovibrionales bacterium
CGGATTTCCAGTCCTTTGCGGGATTGATCCTTGAAGTACTGGACTTCGTCGAACTGATCCGTCTTATTCACCCCGTCCGGACGAAAGTTCGGCAGGTGATAGATCATCTTGCCTGTGTTGTCCTTGAAATTGAAGACGAGGTTACATTTGTCGGCGATCTTCAGCGTGTTTTCATAGGCGCCGGGGTATGCTTCCAAGCGCGCTTTCATCACCTCGCCCGGTTTGAAGTAAAACTGCGGTGGCACCAAACTTTTCGGACGGCCCACATCGAGCTGACGACCGAGCGGAATGCACTGAAGGATCTCGTGTGCTTCTGCATCTTTCGGATCCAGGTAGTAACAATCACTGGTACCCACGAGTTCGACCCCGTGACGAGTGGCCATTTCGACCAAGCGTTGGTTGACGGATTCTTGTTCAGGCAATCCGTTGTCGACGACTTCGAGATAGAAATCATCTTTGAAGCGGTTTTTGAACCACTCGATCGACTTGCTTGCTTCTTCGTCCTGCGACGTGAGGAGTTTGTAACCGATCTCGCCCCGAATCGACGAGCTGAGGATGACAAGTTCATCGCCGTACTTGTCGAGCAATTCGCGATCGCACACCCCGCGCACCAAGTCGCTGAGGGTGGTTTTGTTGCTTTGCCCCTCGATGAACGCCTGGGTCAAAAGCTTACACAGGTTTTCGTAACCCTTTTTGTTTTTACAAAGCACCACCAGCGAGAACAATTGCTTGCCCTTGGTCGTGCCCTTTTCTTCAAATGCCTGATCGCGACCATCCGGACTGTAAACGAGTTCACAACCGATGATGGGCTTCACGCCCGCATCCTTACACGCGTAATAGAAATCGATCGCGCCGAATACGTTGTTCGTATCGGTCATCGCCACAGCGGGCATGCCCTCGGCCTTCGCCCGTTCGATCAGTTTTTTGACTTTGATCGTGGAGTACAAAAAGCTGTACTGGGTGTGCACGTGCAAATGCGCGAAGGGCGTTTTATCGGGTGCTGTAGCCTCGGTCGAACCTGGCGCGGGCGAAGAGCCTGGCGCGGAACCCGTCGTGGCCACAGTATTGGATGCGGGAGCTGCGATCGCGTCACTCACTCGTGGCACCCTCCACCGCAGCAGCCGTCATCTTTTTTCTTTTCAACTGCGTCTTGTCCGCAATGGCCCATCGATTCCTCTTCTTCGTCCGGAAACCCCGGCTCTTCAACATGAGAATCAAACAACGCTTCGAACTCGGCATGATATAGAGCCGAGTCGTTGACGTAATTCTGCGCTGAAATTGGCATGAACGCGATTTCCTCCGCGGTCAATTCACGCACCGCTTTTGCCGGCGAGCCTTGGATCAAGCTCTTCGGTGGGAACACTTTGTCTTTGGTGACGAGTGCGCCAGCCGCCACAATGGAATCATCATTGATGACCGCACCGTCCAGAATCGTTGCCCCCATGCCGATCAGGATGCGGTTTTTGATGGTGCACCCATGAAGCGTCACGCGGTGACCGATGGTATTGTCATCACCGATGGTCAGGGGTGCGCCCTTCATCGGCGGTTTATTGCGCGTCACATGCAATACCGATCCATCTTGAATATTGGTACGACTGCCGATGCGAATCTGATTCACATCCCCACGGATCACGGTCTGAAACCAAACCGAACTTTTTTCTCCGATTTCAACATCACCCACGATATCGGCACTGGGAGCGATGAAGCAGGATTCATCAATTTTGGGTTCAATCCCTTTGAATGGTAAAATCATCAATGCTCACTTTCTTGGATGATGGCTCGAAATATCCGGCTTTCCGCGGTGTTTTGCCGCCGATTTCATCCTTAGTTTTACTGCACGACCTCACTCGATGCATAGTTATTGGTGTATTCGATGCCTTCGTTCGACTCGGCAAAC
>JBEIKL010000319.1:0-1892 GCA_040379745.1 Bdellovibrionales bacterium
GATCGCACGACGCCCATTGGCGGATCGGAAGCAATCTAAGATTGGTCAGCAACTGAGCTTAGGCAAGAAGGTGATCACGATTGAACTCACCTCTCCTCGCGGCACCAGTTTGGATAAGTTTTTGACGGCGATTCAAAAAGTCCGAGATGCCGGCGTGGATTTCGTGAATGTGCCCGATGGTGCACGCGCCAGCACGCGTGTGAGTTCTCTGCACATTGCCGCTCATGTGAATTCCCAACCGGAAAAATACGGTGTGACCATCCTCCCTCACTTGACGACGCGGGATCGCAACTTGATTGCCCTTCAGTCTGATCTTTTGGGTGCTTCGGTGAATCAGGTGAATGATGTGTTGTTGGTCACCGGTGATCCGCCAAAGCTGGGCAACAGCCGCGATGCGACCGCCGTGTATGACATTGACTCGATCGGCTTGACTTACCTGGTGGATCGCTTGAATCAAGGCTTGACCCCGGGTGGAGATGAGCTTGGATCGTTCACGAACTTTGGAATCGGTGTGGCCGCGAACCCTACGGCGATCAACCTTGAGCTCGAGATGAAGCGTTGGCAGTACAAGGTCGAATCTGGAGCGGACTTTGCCGTGACCCAGCCGATCTACGAAGCGCAAACTTTCCTACGTTGGAAAGAACAGATCAAGCCCAGCTACCGCCCGCACATTGTCGGGATCTGGCCGTTTGTGAGTTATAAGAATGCCGAATTCATGGCGCACGAAGTGCCCGGTGTTTACGTGCCCCAGTGGGCGCTCGACAAAATGGCATCGGTACAAAATGATCAGCAAGCCTCAATCAAAATGGGGGTCGAGATCGCCGCCCAGATCATGAATGATCTCTGGGATCACTGTGAAGGGTTTGCAATCAGCGCCCCTCTCGGAAAAGTGGAAGTTGCATTGGAAGTTTTGAAAGGTTTGAAAAAGAGATGAAAGCATTGCCAAAGAAGAACGCGCGCATTCAAGCGTTTGAAAACATTCTCCGTGAACGCATCCTGGTTTTGGATGGTGCCATGGGGTCCATGATCCAGCAGTACAAGCTGACCGAGGCCGATTATCGCGGTGAACAGTTCAAGGATTATCACCGTGACTTGAAAGGCAATAACGACCTTCTGGTCATGACGAAGCCTTCTGTAGTGAAAGAGATCCATAAGAATTACCTGCTGAAAGGCGCCGACCTGATCGAGACCAACACCTTTGGCGCGAACGCGATTTCGCAGGCCGATTACGGCCTGGAAAAATACGTGTTTGAGATGAACGTGGCCGCATCGAAAGTCGCGTGTGAAGCCCGTGACGAAGTGTTGAAAGAAACCGGTCGTAGAACTTTTGTCGCTGGTGCCGTAGGCCCGACGACGAAGACCGCATCCCTCTCGCCTGACGTGAATCATCCCGAATACCGTGCGGTGAGTTTTGACGAGCTCGTGGCTGCTTACTACGAGCAGATCGACGGATTGGTTCAGGGCGGTTGCGATGTATTGTTGTTTGAAACCACGTTCGATACCCTGAACCTCAAAGCCGCGATCATGGCCTACCTAAATTACGGCGAGAAGTTCCCGGATCGACATTTGCCACTGATGTTGTCCGCTACCATCACCGATCAATCGGGCCGTACGCTTTCGGGTCAAACGATTGAAGCTTTTTGGTTGTCCGTACAGCACGCCCGTCCAGTGAGTGTGGGCCTGAACTGCGCTCTGGGTGCAAAAGACATGCGCCCTTACTTGCAGGCGCTGGATGCGATTGCCGATTGTGCGGTCAGTTGTTATCCAAATGCGGGGTTACCGAACCCATTGGCACCAACGGGTTACGACGAAACACCGGCAAGTCTTGCCAGTCAGCTCGAGATTTTTGCAGATGAAGGATTGCTCAACGTCGTCGGTGGTTGTTGCGGTAC
>JBEIKL010000320.1:0-1892 GCA_040379745.1 Bdellovibrionales bacterium
ATGCTATCGTAACTTCCACGACCCCCGTTATCTCGAACTGGATCCTCTGGTCATCATCCGATCGCATCTAGGAACGGATCGGGTGGAGGAAATTGCGCTGACCGGCGCACTCTTCGCATTCGGAGCGGTGGCACAAATCCAGAAGGCCCTTCAGCAATCGATTTCCAGAACTGCTGACATCGATTTGCGTACTTACCCGCATTCTGAAATCGAGCTGGCAATGAAGTTGATGGATCAGCTACAGGGTTTCCGTCATCGCATCTATGTCGATCGCGATCTGGTGATGCTGAAACTTCTTTACCGTCGAAGCGTGTTGCGCTTCGGTTCACTCGAAAACCATTTTCTGCGTCATCATGATGCTTCTGCTGAAACGATCGAAAAGGGGCTTGCCGGCCTGATTGCCGATTATCGGGGATGGACGGAAGAACTCGGGTTCACACCGGGCGCTCATTTCCAGCACATGCTCAATTCACCCGAGCAAAAAAGCGCCTGCAAGCGTTGGGTGATGTTCCTGAAATGGGTGATCCGCAAGGATGACGGCATGGACCTTGGACTGTGGAAATCAGCGTCTTTGCGGGCGGACCAACTCGTGATACCAATCGACACCCACCTGTGGAAAATTTCCCGCACGCTTCGCCTGACCCGCCGGAAGACGGTGAACTGGCTGACCGCCCTCGAGGTGACCCGATCCCTGAAGAAAGTCGACCCGGAGGATCCCACCCGTTTTGACTTTTCACTTTGCCGTTACGGAATGTTGAAATATCGGAAGAGAATCGAATGAAGAAGACAGATACGATCGCCATGAATCCGATCGGAGTGATTCAAACCTGCTTTACCGAAAAGTTCGGAGTTCCACGCCAATCCCTGATGGTGAAAAGCGCGCGTGGAGTGATCCGCCTCGATCGGGAATACTCCCACCCAGACACGCTCCTGCATCTCGAGGGCTTCAGTCATCTTTGGGTGATTTATCTTTTTCACAAGGGGCAGAATGAAAACCATCAGGCGAAATGGACAAACACCATTCAACCACCCCGGATCGATGCCCCGAAACGGGTGGGGGTGTTCGCTTCGCGTTCTCCCCATCGACCGAATCCGATCGGCATGTCAGTCGTTCGATTGGAAAGCATCCGCAAAATTCACTCCGGAGGAATCGAGATCGAAGTCAGTGGTGTGGACATCCTGGATGGAACGCCGGTATTGGACATCAAGCCCTACGTTCCTTATGCCGATTGCGTGACCGACGCGACCAGTGGTTGGATCACCAACGAGATCGAGCGTTATCCGGTCGACTTTGCCGAAGAAGTGAAGGATGCGTTGATCGATGAATCCCTGTCGGAACTGATCACCGCGGTGCTGGAATGGGATCCGCGTCCGCGCTCACAACGCGAGCATTCGCCCATTGGTGCTGAAGGGAGTGTCGGAAAACGATTCGCATTCCGCCTGATGAACCGTGACATTCACTGGGTGATTGCGGACGGTTCAAGAATCCGGGTCGTTGAAATCCGGTTGTTGTGATTCTCTCATGCCTCTGGTGCGCTTTTTCCCGTTGAGCGTGCATCAGTTCCTGTTGCACCCGATGCAAGAATTGCCTTGCGACAAAAAACTGTCGCAAGAACACAAGTTCACACACACTGAATTTCCGCTATCATGTTTTCATGAGCATGAAGCTACTGGGCACCATGATGGTTCTTTGGTCAGTGTTGAGCGCAAGCTCTGCGCTTGCCATTTCCGTCGGTTTCAACCAGTCCTGGTTTCACAACGATTATGGTTCGCAATATCTCGACAGTCGTTTCGATCGAAACGAAGTCGAGCGTATTTTCGATCTTTCCTCCAGTGCGGGTGCGAACAATCTTCGCCTCTGGCTTTTCGAATCCCCTGACTTTCCCATGCTC
>JBEIKL010000321.1:0-1888 GCA_040379745.1 Bdellovibrionales bacterium
ACCATGAGAAAGGGAACGAGAGTTTTCATCTTTCACAGTTTAACACAAAAAAAAGGCGGCATTAAAAGCCGAATTTAGCGCCAAAATTCGGACTGTAGGCGTTCGGAGTGGAAGCATTGGCCTGCGCAAAAATCGCGAATGGTCCGGAATTGAATTGCGTGCCCAGAATCAACCGCAGCTGAGCCGTTGTCGGCGACGCTGACCCCGCATCACCGCTCACGTTGGCATCGGCAGAGTATCCCACCACGCCACTGCCATCGGTTGCGCTGACCGAACCGCCGGAACTGGTACCGGTCAGTTTCGTTGACCCGACGTTCAGATCCATGCCGATTCCGGTGAACAGATCGATGAGGTAAAACGCCCTTACGCCCACGGTCGCTTCATTCGAGAATGCCACCACCGTGGAATCAACCGTCATGGTCACGTCGCTGATCATGCTGATTCCGCCCGAGCCCAAAGTGAACGGGGTCGTGTACGACGCTGAAAAATCAGCATAAGAAAGCGAGGAAGAAAGATGAATGCCTGTGAAATCGATACCCGGAAGCCAGTTCCGTCTCGGATAAAGCTGATAGGAAACGCCGGTTGAAACCTGCATGGCTTTCGATGCGATTCCGCTTTTGGGAAAATAAGAACCGATGTTCACTTTGTAAAACGAAAGGTGGTACATCACGCGCTTCGGATCCAGACCGCCGAACAACTTGATGTAATCGCCGTTCGCACCGACCGTGAAACCGGACTGCGCCGCCACACCGACCGGAGGAAGGGAGTTCGAATTCGAATTCACATTCATACCACCGGCCACGGCCCAGTTGATATTGAAAGATGCGCCGAATCGGTTGCCCGTCTCGGCAGTTCCCGGCGCCATCAACGATCGTGTCGCCATCGCGTTCGCATTCCCCACCTGTGTGAGAAACTGCTCGCTGTCGGCAGTGACGAGCGTGTCATTGAACTGCGTTTCCAAGGCACTTGCGGTGAGATCAAGAGCGGCCTGTGCCGCCACTCCCCAGTTCGAATATTGAGGGTTTTTGATCGACAAAGTGATCGATGCCCGGGATTCCAAAGGCAAACAAAACAAGATCGTCAGAGCCAAGAACAACATCGATTCACCGCGAACCCTGATATTCATACCCTCATCATCTGACAGGACTTGGACATTGACCAGAAAAACCATTCAGCCATTTCATTGACCGCTATGACATTGCCTGTGGGCCCGTTTCAAGGTATCCAATTCAACATCATGAATTACTGGCTATTGAAATCAGAACCCGATGTTTACTCCATTGACGATCTTGCACGCGATCGAAAAACAACTTGGAACGGTGTTCGGAATTTTCAGGCGCGCAACGTGCTTCAATCCTGCAAAAAAGACGACTTGGTGCTGATTTATCACAGCAACATCGGCAAAGCCGTGGTCGGAATCGGCAAAATCATCCGTGAAGCCTACCCTGATGCCGACCCCGCCCGAAAAGGAGAATGGGTGCAGGTCGACGTCGGCTTTGTTTCCAAATTCAAGAACCCCGTCAAACTGGAAACCATCAAATCGACCGCAAGCCTGCAACAGATGCCGCTCCTGAAACAATCGAGACTTTCGTGCATGTCTGTACTCGAAAAAGATTTCAACACGATCTGCACACTGGGAAACCCATGAACCGCTTTTCTTCCCTGAACATCGACTGGTCACCGTTCACCATCTGCAAGGATGGCGAAAAAGCACCCGCACTCAGATCGCTTTCAACCAAAGAAGGATTGGGCGACCGCCTTCGATTCGTTGCGTTCGCCGAACTACAGGCCGTTCACGCATTCCGCTCGGCCGCTGAAATTTTCAATGATGCTCCAGAAGAAGTCAGGGAGCTGTGGCTGTCGCTAGCAAATGAAGAGGAAAAACACC
>JBEIKL010000322.1:0-1881 GCA_040379745.1 Bdellovibrionales bacterium
AGCTGGTTTGAGGGAAGTTCCATTCCTTATCCTCCGCCTCATCCAGGTGGAAGTTGGTCCACATTTCAAGAATACTCTTCCCGTTTCTATCTGATGCCCCAAGCGATTGCGGCTCAACGTGAAGCGGTTCGCAAGATCCTGACTCGAGTGAACACCATCAATGGTGTTCCTTATTCCTTTGATCCGACGATCCTGTCGTGGGAATTGGCCAATGAACCGCGTGGGGGTACCCACCGACCGGAGTTTCTTTCTTGGGTGGAGTCTTCCGCAAAATTCATCAAGTCGATCGATCCACGTCACTTGGTCACCATTGGCAGTGAAGGAAACACGCTGACTCCGGAAGTCGCTGGAAATCATTTCGTTGAAGATCATTCAGTACCGGGCATCGATTACGCCACGATTCACGTTTGGGTGGAAAACTGGGGTGTATTCAATCCGAATGATCTGATGACTTTCCCCGCTTCAGTGGACACGCTGATCCGTTATATCAAGGATCATGTCAGCATGGCCGCATCGATTCAAAAGCCTCTGATTCTAGAAGAGTTCGGAATGGCTCGCGATCAGCGCTCCATGGATCCTTTCTCGCAGACTTATGCGCGTGACCGTTATTTCGATTTTGCCTTTCAAGAAACCCTTTACTGGATGAAGCAAAACGCTGCGATCAGTGGTGTGAATTTCTGGGCGTGGTCTGGCGAGAGCAAACCTGCTAGTCCGGGGGGAATCTGGAAAGTGGGAGATGTGTTGCTGGGGGATCCTCCGCACGAGGAGCAGGGATGGTACGGTGTCTATTCGTCCGACACATCGACCCTGAATGTGATTCGCAAGCATGCCCATGAGATTCAATCGTTGAACCTTTTCCGTCACTATCCATGAAGTTTCTCAAAACCTTTGTTTTAATGTCTGTAATTCAGTTTTTTCTGATTTCTACCGGGTTTTCACGAACTCTGGTCATTACCGATTCCCACGGTGAGGGCTCCTTTGGTGCCGAACTGGTTGCGCTCCTGGAAAAAAACAATCAGGATGTTTCCCTTTTTGCAGTGGGCGGAAGCACGTCGGCTGATTGGAATCACGGTCTTCAACAGATTTGGGGTTATTGGGAACATCAGACCGGTAAGCCGGAGATTCGATCAACGAAGCCGGTGACTCCGAAGTTGCAAACTCTTCTCGAGAAATTGAAACCCGACGTACTGATGATCGAGTTGGGAACGAATCTGATCTGGCGGGAAATCTCCTCCGAGGCAAAAGGTGAAATCGACCGGATGCTTGAAACGGTTCGTACCTCTGGCGTCCGTTGTTTCTGGGTGGGGCCTCCTGACTTGCGCTTGGATAAAGAAGACCGGATCCCCCGTGAACGGGAAATCCAATCCATCCTGGAAGAGCGGGTGGCTGGTAATGGTTGCACACTTGTCAAAAGTTGGACGTTCACCGAATTCCCGAATGTGGGTGGGGACGGCATCCACTACGATACCATCCCCTTGATTGGAAAGGGGCTTTCACGCCAGTGGGCTCTTGACGCCTATCTACGCACCCATTCCCCGTAACCTTCTGCCGACTCTTGCAAGCGGGAAGTCCTTGAAACATGAGATGAATTAAAGATTCGGTCATTTTTGGCCGATCAGACATGGAGGAAAAAGGTGTACTCCATGGCATCGGATCAACAACGCGATTTCAAGGAACTCGATCAGTTCGTGCAACAGAGTTTCGAAGACTCTGATGGATTTCCGCATGAACTGTATTCTCTTGCGCTCGGCAATCGAAGTAAGGGCAAGGATCAGCATTCAGGTCGCAAGTATCTGTTGATCCGTTTGGGTGGCACTTGTTTTGCCGTTCCGCTTTCCGTGGTTCGTGAAGTCGTAGGCTTGCCGCACATTTCAGAACTTC
>JBEIKL010000323.1:0-1854 GCA_040379745.1 Bdellovibrionales bacterium
CTTATCGGCACAATAGTGTCAAAACTTTAACGGTGCCCCCCCACCGCATCTCCAGTTGCTTGAAATCACAGCTGAAATCAAAAAAAACGCCCTCGGTTTCCCGAAGGCGTTTCTGGATTCATGACTACCCGAGCATCAAAATTACCCCGGGGGTGTTTTTATTCCGCTTTCGGAGCTTCAGCCGCTGGTGCGGACTCCTGCTGACGTTCGGCTTTCTTCAGAGCCTTTTTCTTCGCGCGGCCTTCTTGAGCGGCAGACTTGATTTGCTCGGAGCTGGACTTCAAGTCAGAGCGCAGTGTCTCGCGCTCTTCTTTACTCAATCCATCGGCCTTCAGCTCTTCTTTTTTCTGAGCCACGGCTTCCACGTTTTGTTTCAACTGGGCGCCTTGCTCGGCAGTCAGATTTCCTTTTTCAACCTGATGATCGATGCGCTTTTGTTGATTCTCAAGTCTCTTTTCAATTCCCCGACCACGACCGAACTCACGGCGATTTTTTTCTCCACCGCCCGGTCCGCCTTCGTGCTTTTTCGCCAATGCGGAAGTCACAGACAATACCAAGGCCAAACTCATCAGACTGAACAGCTTCATCATAAAAGGTCTCCTTATTCTGATTCTATCAAGAGCAAGGGCGATGCCAACTGTGTCACTTTTGTCTTTTCAAGGAGTTAGATTCTTTTCACATTCTGCTGTGTTGCAAGCTGAGACACCGTCGCTACAACATTCCATTTCCACTGGGGCAGTATGGATTCTTGGCGCTAGCGATAACTGTTCCTCAACAGAAACCGTTCAATCAGAAGGTTGACGTAATCGGGCATATCGAGCGTACTGCAGTGACTGCCGTGTTGCACGCGAACCAATTCCGAATTCGGCATCAATTGCTGGATCAAATCCTGAGTCTGAGGTGGCGTGACCTGATCGATATCGCCCGAAAGGATCAGTGTCTTTTGCTGGATTTCATGCAACCACGGAGTGGCATCGAAATGCTGGTAATCATCCATCATCCGGGTGAGCACAACGGGCGGAAGCTCGGCCATTTGTTTTCCATAAGTGAGGATATCGTGCGGGTGAACCAGATTGCGATTGAATCCGAGCACGCCCAACATCTGGCCGATGAACTTGGTTTTCTCCTGGATTTTCCATCCGGCAGAAACGATCTCGGGACGTTCGCGTTGGAACTTACTGAGCAACCAGAAAGCGGGTTGCAAAAGATTGCCTCCAAAAAGAGTTTCGAGCGGTTTGCGTGCGGTACCGTTTGCGAGTACCAATAATTTCACCCTTTCGGGATGAATGCGGGCGAATTCAAGTGCAACACTGACTCCCATGCTGTGACCGAGGAATGCGGCCTCTTTCACATCGAGAAAATCGAGCACGCATTTGAGATCCTTCACGCAGGAATCGATGGTGAGACTGTCGAGATTGGCAGGGATGGGTGATTTGCGGTGACCGCGGAAATCGAACCAGATGCACTGGTAATGTTCGCGGAAGTAATCGATCTGGTAGGTCCAGTGCAGGCTGGAACAGGCGATACCATAAATGAAAACAAGAGGCGGCCCCTTGCCTTCCGAGCAATAAAAGATGGGTGACCCGTCATAGCCCGGAATCGTACCGAATCGGACCGCATAGTCATTGGAAAAATTGGATTCTTCCTGAAATGACGAACGGGCACCTCTCGTCCGAGGGTGCCCGCTCAAATCTTTTGAACTCATTGAAACCAGTTTACTGGATTAAAGAGCGCGCTTCAAGCTCAACTCGAACCAGCTCTGGATCTGACCACGGAACTGGGCGCGATCCACGTCGCTGAGGTTGTTGTAGCTCTGAACCACGAATTTGAAGAACTCTTCATCGTGCTTCGCAA
>JBEIKL010000324.1:0-1838 GCA_040379745.1 Bdellovibrionales bacterium
CGCACTGCTGATCTCCACACTCCTTTTTTTCCTGGAATGGAGACACACCCGGGAATTCATTCCCACGCTCATCACGGCACTAACCTTCGGCATGTCATCCATCCCTGAAGAATTTCCGATCGTTTTCACGCTTTATCTCAGTCTCGGTGCCTGGAGATTGAGCAAACGGAATGTGTTGGTCAAGTCACTACCCAGCGTGGAAACACTGGGCGGAGTCGATGTGATCTGCACGGACAAGACGGGCACACTCACCCTGGGACGCTTTCAACTCGAAGAATTTCGGATGTGGAATCCATCCTTTCCATTGGATCAGGCGTGGAAAACCGCTCTCATGGCATGCGAGATCCATCCAGTGGATCCGATGGAAATACCGGTTGCGGAAAAATGCGGACAAATGGGCATCAGTCTTCCGGAATGGGAACTCATCGAGGACACCCCGTTTGACCCGATCACAAAAATGATGTCCCACCGATGGAAAAAAAGAATGAACGGAGAAACGATCCTCGCCATGAAGGGTGCATTGGAATCGATTCTCAAACGGTGTGAGCTGACGGCTAACGAAACACTGACCATCGAATCCCTTAATCGTGAAATCACGAAAGCAGGAAAACGAGTCCTGGCAGTGGCAAGATCGAAAGCAGATGGGAACAGAGCGGAATTCATCGGACTCCTGGTTTATCATGATCCGATCCGGACCTCCGCTGCGCCGGCGATACAACAGTGCATGAACGCCGGAATCGAAATCAAGATGATCACCGGTGACCACCGGATGACCGCACAGTCGGTGGCGGAACAGATCGGACTGACACACTTGCCCGGCCAAATACACTCATCGGATGAAATTTTAGAAATGGATTCGGACTCGAGAAAACGCGCGTATCTCGACGGAAGGGTGTTCGCTCGATTCACACCCGAATTGAAGCATGAATTGGTGAAAACCCTGAAAGAGGCGGGAAAGATTGTCGCCATGACCGGTGACGGGATCAACGACGCTCCCGCCCTTCGACTGGCCGACATTGGAATCAGCATGGGAAAACACGCCACCGATGCGGCCCGATCCGCAGCCAAGATGGTGTTAATCGAAAATGATTTCTCAGGCGTCGTCTCTGCCGTTCTCGAAGGAAGAAGAATATTCAGCAATCTGAATCGCAGCTTTTCCTACTTGATCTCGTTTCACACGCCAATCATCCTTCTTACCCTGATTCCACCGATCGTCGGGTGGCCCTCTATCATGATGCCCACTCACATCATCCTTTTGGAATTGATCGTGCACCCTGTTTCGGCATTCACTTTTGAAAATCTGGAGGCAAAAACACATCAAAAAAACAGGCGGATGCTCGGCACCCAAAAGGTCTTGAACGCCCTGCTATCAGGATCTTTGTTGAGTATTGCATGCATGATCGTTTTTCGCCGGATGCCGTCCCTCAGTCTCGAGCAATCCCGCGCCATGACCTTTGGATTGATCTGCATGGGGAACGCATTTTTTGTCTATTCCGAATGCAAACCCGTTTTACATCGGCGCTTTGCAGTGACGGTGTTACTGATCCTCGTCTTTACTTTGCTCACCACCGGATCCGAACCGATCGCCAACCGGCTTCACCTCGAAGTGATCGGTTGGCGAGAATGGATCTGGATGCCGATCATTTCGGCGATTGCTGTTTTCCGTCTGCCAGATTTCCGCCCAGATCCAAAAACTGTTTGATTTGCACCACCCGCTGGGAGTGACCGAAGATCAGGAACTCGGGTTTCAGTTTTTGAAAGCACTTGGCCAAACGAATCAAATCGGAGTCGGCATACATCCGGATCCAACGGGCATCATGCCAACCATGCACTTTCCA
>JBEIKL010000325.1:0-1831 GCA_040379745.1 Bdellovibrionales bacterium
CGCTTTCTTTGAATTCTTCTTCGGTCTCACCGGGAAAACCGGTGATGTAATCCATACCCACGAACGGTTTGCGCTTCATCGATGCGAATCGATTCATGATGGATGCCGCCTCGGTCTCGCCGTATTTGCGTTTCATCATTTTCAGGATCTTCGGCTGGATATTCTGCAGTGAGAGATGGAAGTGCGGGCAAAACCGTTCATTCTCTTCCATCAGGGTGATCATGCGTTCAGAGATTTCGGTCGGATCAAGAGAACTCACGCGTAATCGTTTCAATTCGGTTTGTTTCAGAATGCCTTCGATCAGATCGTCAATTCTGGAAGCTCCGGCCCAGTCGATTCCGTAATCACCGATGTTCGTTCCGGTCAGAACGACTTCCTGAATGCCGTTCGAAACGAGTTCGCGGATGTTGTTCAGAATCGTTTCCATCGGCAGGCTTCTCGCCGGTCCGCGACCGTAAGGAATGATGCAATAAGTACAAAAGGAATTGCACCCCTCTTGGATCTTGATGAACACCCGCGTGCGATAAGTGGTGTTGTCGGGATTCAATTTCAACACTTCGTCCATCGCGCTGTCGGGCATGGCCCACTCGCGCTCGGTCGGGTGACGCGAGATCAGTTCGGAATAATTGGTGACTCCGCCCAAAACCGAGGGCTGATTCGCTTCCTGAATGTATTCCGCGATCAATTGTGCGGCCTTATCTTTGTTCTGGTTGCCGATCACAGCGGTGATGCCAGGAATCTTCAACGCGAGTTCCGGGTCGACCTCTGCGGCACAACCGGTATAAATCACTTTTGCGTTCGGGTTTTTCTTAATGGCATCTTTCACCATTTTTTGCGATTGAACGTCGGCTTCATTGGTGACGGTACAAGAATTCACCACGACATAGTCGGCCTCGGCTGGATCATGCGTCGGCTGAAAACCCTGCTTCATCAAACCGACTTCGAGCAATTGTCCGTCGGAATAGTTGGCCTTGCAGCCCAATGTCTTGACCATGAACTTCAAAGACATTGAACCACCCTCGCACCACCCAGCACGGTTTCACCCTCCAGCCAAACGACATTGTCGCCGCTGAAGATGTTCGCGCTGGTTCCGGTCAACGGTTGATCGCAAAGAACCTTCAATCCGCTACCTTCGTACTGCATGATTTTCACCGGCACAGGCTGTACTTCGTGCTTCCAGCTCATCATGCAATGCTTGATCTTGAACCCAAGGTCTTCGCTCGAGAACCACGATGCGTTCTCAAACCAGATTTCGCGAATCGTGCGGTCTTCGAGTTGCCCCACATCGTCGATCCGTTTTTGACCGGGAAGAATGTCAAATACGACCGATTCGACGAATTTGGAATCCAAAGAGAGCGCTTCCGATTCTGGCGTGTTATCGCGTGCACCCTCCGAGCGGGATTCGTGATGTAATTCGAATTTTGCGAGTTTGGAAGCACCTTCCACTCCGAGACTCAATTCATCGGCAAGCTTGTGAATCATGGATTTGGGAATCGTACCGAGTGGGAACTCGAGACATCTCAATTCTTTTTGAGTCAACCCCACCAAAAGATGGGACTCGTCATCTTCTTTTGTCGGATACCGAACCACACTCACCCGGTTCTCGATGGGTTCGAAATGAACATTCACGCGGTGGCCGGTCGCCACCTTGTCGAAGTTGAAATGATCTTTCATGGCCAGAAGTTTCGGAAACAGGAATCGCTGATGAAAGATGGTTTTGATGTCGTAACGGAATCCGCGTTCTGATCCTTGAGCCACTTCACTTTCCACGATCTCGCGCGCTTCATGGGCGCACTCCATGACCTGAATCGAGATTCCCAGTTTGCGTTCA
>JBEIKL010000326.1:0-1807 GCA_040379745.1 Bdellovibrionales bacterium
ACATGCTGGAACGGGTTCTGGATTCACTCACCTGGTGCAGTGAAATCATCGTCCTTGATTCCGGGAGCTCCGACACCACACTGGATATCGCCGATCGTTATGATGCGCGCATTTTCCAGAAAAAAATGGACAAGGGTTTCGGTGAACAGAAGGCCTATGCTGTTTCGAAAGCGAAGTTTGACTGGGTTTTCGTCGTGGATTCCGATGAAGTGGTTTCTCCCGAACTTCGGGACGAAATCCAAGCCATGATGAGAGAAGGCGAGTTGACCAACGAGTCCAAGTTCTCCGGCTACAAGATCCATCGTCGTCTCTTTTTCCTGCGCAAGCGCCTGAACTTCGCGGGCACGCAAAAGGATTGGGTGTTGCGATTGTTTGATCGCACCCGTGCGGGCTTCAACGATGCAAAGGTTCATGAGCAGGTGGTGGTCCAGTCCGGTGCGGTTTCTTCGGTTGCGGGGCCTCTCGATCACTTCAGTTACCAGAATCTGGAAGACTACTTCACCAAGTTCAACCGCTACACCTCGCTTGCCGCGGAAGAACTGATGAGACGGGAAAAACCGATCAGCCGTTTCAAGATGTGGCTGGCCTTTCCGGCGACATTCATCAAGTTGTTCTGGGTGAAGCTCGGAATTCTCGACGGATTCTATGGATTCCTGTGGTGCCTCCTGAGCTCGATGTCACCTGTGGTGAAATACCAGAAGTATTTCCAGCGCAAGTACCACTTCCGACTTTCTCCCCGGGGTTGATTCGCGTTTCAGGATTTCTTTCCGCGCGGATGGAATTTATCCATGACTTCTTTCAGGTGTTCCGGTGCCACGTGGGTGTAAATCTGCGTGGTCTGAAGATCCTCGTGCCCCAACAACGTTTGTAGGGAACGTAAATCCATTCCGGCCCGCAGCAGGTCGGTCGCAAACGTGTGCCTTAAGAGATGCGGATGCACATTTTGGGGAATCCCCGCCACGATCGAGATTTTTTTCAGCGTTTTCCAGAACCCTTGTCGGGTCATCGGTGTTCCGTCTTGTGTGAGGAACAGTGTATCCACCTCTTCAACGGAAGTTCCTGCTTCCAGCAGCGTTGGCCGCGCATTCTTCAGGTAATCGTCCAGGATCGCCGTCACCGCGGGAACGAACGGGACCAGTCGTTCCTTTTTGCGTTTGCCAAACACTTTTGCGTATTGTCCTTCAAGATCAAGGGAGGCAAGTGGCAACTGGATCAGCTCACTGACCCGAACTCCCGTTGCATAAAGGAAATACACCATGGCACGATCACGTTTTCGTAGGGCGAGGCCCATATTCGTTTCGCGCGCAGTTGCGGTTGAAGAAAGCGTGTATTGCATTCCCTCATCCACGGATTTCAAAATCCGTTCGATGGTTTCTGCCGAAACCGTTTTCGGGAGCTTTTTCGATGCTCCAGGGGCCTCGATGAACAACGATGGATCTTCGGAAATCCGGTTTTCCCGGATCAGGAACTTGTAGAATTGGCGGATGGCCGAAATTTTCCGTGAGATCGAAGTCGCCTTCTGTTCCTTCTCCCGAAGGACTTTCAGGAAATCACGGATGTGTTCCTCATTTGCGGTCATCAGAGTGATGTTCCGGGTTTCCAGCATCTGCGAGAACTGCAGGAGATCCCGCTCATAAGCGGAAAGAGTGTGACGGGATGAGTTTTTCGAAACACGAAGATGATCGAGGAAAAACTTCAGTTCGCTCATACGCCCAACAGGTACTCAAAGTCTTTCTGAGAGAGCGAAGGGCCGCCCGCATCGTCGATCTTCGCCTCGGCCGCACTTTCCTCTTCGGAGAAGAGGGCG
>JBEIKL010000327.1:0-1803 GCA_040379745.1 Bdellovibrionales bacterium
CAGCGAAGGCGGAGGCAAGTGGTAATTTCCGCTTTGAAATGCCTGAGGGCCCGGAGGTGCAAAGATCTCCGGGCTCTTTTCGCATTGGGTATGGTGATTTCCCTTTCCGCCTGTGCCACTGCCGATGTGGCCAAGATGCGCGAATCCAGAAAATCCTTCTTGGTGTCCGATTTTGCAGGGGCCGAGAAAGCCCTCTATTCGCCGGAGATTTTCGAGAACAAGCAAAATCGCCTTCAGCATTTCCTGATGCTGTCTTCGATCGCGATGAGTGAGGGGCTTTTTGAGAAAGCCGCTTACTTTCTACAAAAAAGCAGGGATTGGTCGAACGAAGTCCGTTCCGATCACGCCGGATTCGAGTGGTTTGAATCGAACTACGGTGGCAACCCTATCGAGTTTTCCTACATCCATCATTTTCTGGTCCTGAGTTACCAGTTGCTCGCCGATGCCGGTTCCACACCGGCGTGGAGCACGCCCGAAATCAAGGACAAGGGGGGCTCGGTCCTCGTTCAAGCGCAGAATTTTCCAGCACGCACCTTCACCCCGAAAGAGATCGCCGATTACCGATCCAAGGCCCGCTCTGAACTCATGGCTTGGGACAGTCACTTTGAAAACCTGAAGCGTTCGTTTGCGGGCGAACCCTATTACCAAAACGATGTTTGGGCGAAGCTCCTAGCGAGTTACGTGCACGGCACCTCTTCCTCGAATTCGGAAAAGCGTACGGGTGAAATCCTGCTCGATCAGGCGCTCGAACAATTGAAGAACGATGTCAATGGGCTGCCCACTCTCGGCAATCACCGCGCCACCATCGAAAAGCTTGCTGAAAAACTCAAGTCAGGGATGTATTCCAAGAAGAACGGTAACGGCAACCTGTTCGTCTGTGAAGTCGGTGTGGTCGATCGTTATAAAATCCAGAAGTATCACCTCGGATTGTCCACCCTGTTCAAGGGTATTGAGGATCCGTTCCTTCGTTCCCAACTCGAGTCGATCGGTTGGCAGGTGTTGATGCATTACGCTCCCGAATTCGGCCTCACGGTTTATGCCGGTGGGGTTGTGGGTGCGCTGGGAGGTGGCGATTCCGATGAGGACGACGAGGCAGGCCCGCCTAAATTCTTCAGCGATGCCGTCGACAGCAGTCTCGGATTCCAGATTTCCTTTCCAACGATCCGCAAGCCCGATCCGTCGACACGCATGGAACTTCAGCTTGCCGGTTCGGATGGTAAAAACTTGACCCACGCTCTGCCGATCGTCAGTCCCTTGCAGGAAATCCTGTCTCACGAGCTGGAAGCGCGCGAGAAGAAACAGATGCTGGCCCGCGGGATGAAGATCGGGGTTCAATACCTTGCCGCTCTGGTGACCGCAGTTTCCGCATACCGCGCGGCCGACCAGGAAGGCAACGGACTCAAGAAACTGGCCATCATCGCCGGTTACTTCTTCGCTAAAAAAGCCATTGATCGCGCCAATCGTCCCGATTTGCGGTCGTGGGACACGTTGCCTTTTTTACTGGCGGCCGATTATCTCGACGATCTGAAGGGTGACTATCAGGCCACGATTCGCGTTCGGAATGAATCGGGTGAAGAGACGGCGAGTCTCGGGACCGTGCGGTTCGGGAAGGGTGGATCGGGGTTGATCTGGAAGCGCGTTCCGAACCTACCGCTGTTGAATGCAAAACCCAGGGCGCGAGCTGTGCATTGATTCGTGATGAACGGAGGGTGGTTCTTTTGTGGGCCCACAGCAACGCCCGGGGGGTTTTGTAGGGTGTGGGGGGGCCCCAAAAAAACAAACAAAAACAAACCGCAATGAAAA
>JBEIKL010000328.1:0-1784 GCA_040379745.1 Bdellovibrionales bacterium
ATCAACCGAGACTACCACGGGTACTACTGGCACTACTACTGGCACTACTACGGGTACTACTACGGGTACTACTTCTGGTTCTAGTCCATCTAGCCCAACTGCGATTGAAGTGAAGCAAATCGAGGCTCCAACTGATTTGGGAGTTTCCACCTCCAGCCTTTGGATGGACCTTGTGGAAAAAACAATGTCACTCGCGGGTTCGGTGTTGATGCCTTCTGCAAACGCATCCGAGCCGCTGAAATATAAAGAATTCAATAATCCGAATCATGGAATGCAAGTCGTTCCGAATCAATTCGAGGAAGTGGAAGGCGCACCAGTGGGGCGGGGGCCTAAATACGCGATCAGCGATGAAGATTACAGTGCTAGTCGTGCTGAGGTAATACTCATCAAGAACAAACAAAAATTCATGTTGTTCGAGCCGGCTAAACTGAAAAAAGCGCTGTTGGGTACACTTGGACAGGATAAGTACAATGAATTGGTTTCAGCGGTGAAGTTGAATGCGAGTACCAAAGAAGACCAATTGCCAGCGGATCTGAAACAGACGGTGAAGTTCAGTCTTGATTGTGGCATTGGCAACAAGGTTGCGTTTGCGGCGAGTGTCCGTGATGTGTTCGCATCTGAACACATGGGGATCATTTGTCAGGAAGGTAAAGCTTATCTGGGTAGCACCTTGCTTCCAGCGCTTTCCACGGCGGATCCTGCGGTTTCCGTAATGGATCTTTCAGGACAAAAACGCCTGAAAAGATCCAGTGGTGCTGTGTTCATGGGAGGAAAGAAGGGGAACAAACATTCCCAGAGAGTGAGCCAGTTGGTTCTCGACTCTAAGAAAAGTACGTTTAAGTTCGTTTCCGTTTCCGGGCTGAAGGCATCGGAAAAAGCGATGGTCTTGCTGACTCCGGAGCTAGCGAAAGCCATCAATCAGGTGCCGTTGGCTTCCAAAGCGGTTCTGGTGGCGAACCATGATACATCGAAAAAAGTGAGTTCGATCGAACTCGTGGATCTGGATAAACTGAAGGTGAATCCAGTAAACGTTTTGTGTTTTTCGGTGATTTCCGCTTTCAGTGGATTGAGCTGTAAGTTCGATCCGGGCGTCAGACCGGATATGGATAGCTTGCCGACCTTCGTGGAGCAGGGCACGTTTGATCCGAAGAATAAGCATAAGATCAGTGACGATGATTTGGATGCATATAGAAATGCGAACAAGGGCAAATTCAACGGTAATTCGAATATCGATCACCTGGATAAATTCAATGAGAAAGAGATTGGATACAATCCGAGAGATGCGAAGAAAATGTCTGCTGCCCATGCGAAAGCCTATCAAGATGCAATGAAGGCGAAGCAGGCAAAAATCGATGCTCTGAACAAAACGAAGAACGGAGTGGATTCGGGTAAGTTTGATGAACAACAGACCAAATACAATCCGAAAGATAAGAAAACCATTTCTGGTTCTCAATCGAAAGCCTATCAGGCTGCTATGAAGGCGAAAATCGAAGCACTGAAGAAAATGAAGAATGGTGGGGTGGATTCAGGAACCGTGAAAACCGGTACGAAAACCAATACCAATACCACCTATTCCAGACCGAACGGTGAAGAGACCGAGCTAACCCCGGGGGGAGCAGTGGATACTGGGGTGAAAAATCGGCCCTCCGTTCTCAAGCCTGCGCTGACTGAATAGGTTTTGACAGAAGATTGAAATCGAGTGGGGTGCTTCCGGTTCGGGAGTGCCCCATCCGATCAAAGCAATGAATCTTTGATGAATCAGTGCTTCAGGATTCAGTGGACGG
>JBEIKL010000329.1:0-1766 GCA_040379745.1 Bdellovibrionales bacterium
CGACCTTCACTGCGACCTTCTCCACGGCCACGGTCACCGCCACGGCCCGGGCCACCACGACCATCCCGTCCGCCGCGACCGCGATCACCACCACGACCACCACGAAAATCGCGTTCATCGCTATAGTTACCGCGGGCAGCGGAAGATGCTTGTGAGAAAAACTCAACCAGATAGAAATTGCCTTCGCGCTCTGAAAACGCTTCCGGAACTTTCTCGGTCTCACTCGATTTCACCGCAACCACAACGCGTTTGACTTGATCCAAACGGGACTTCGACATGTCGATCGCGTTCTTGAAGAACGTGACCTTGGTGTCGTCGAGCAACTTCAATTGCTCATTGATCGCGGCTTGCGCTTCTTCCTCGGTTTTGCCTTCCGCAAGGAGGGCTGATTTTTTAGAAAGAGCGTCTTTGAGTGTGAACCCTGAAAATTCGGTAATTGTTTTCATAAGGGAAAACTTTAGGTTAGTTGAATCGCAAAGTCAAACCCAGGCGGTGTTCAACCACTCCGCGGTATTCGTAAGAAAACAGCAGGGAGTTCGCCAACTTCACGCCCAAACCAGCGGTGATCTTGTCGGCAAGCAGGGTCACAGCGGTTCCGCTGTAGTTCAAGCCATATGCAACGCTGGCATGAAGGTTTTGAGAGTGGAAATTCAAACCCGGCTTCACCATTCCGCCTGAAGCAGTGGTGTTATAGTCTGCGTCAACCACCACATCCACGGTCTGATTCACCAGGAAGGTCAAACCTGCCCCGAAAGTATCGATCGTTCCTGTAAAGTTCGGAATCATGAAGCCGAAACGAACCGATGAAGTGACGTCAGCAAGAATACCGATGTCATAAACGCCGGCGCTACCTGAAACCAAAGACATGCGGGAAGAAACCCCCAGGCTGGTGCGAATCGCTTCGATGCGGCCACCCAATGCCCAGTCAATCTGGCCCTTGGTGCTCGCCGCCGAGCTCTTGCTCAGATATTCCGCTCCTGCAGCAAGAACTCCATTACCGAGAATGAAACCGCCCGAGCCATAAGGCTGATCCGTTCCAGAAAAACTGCCGAATCCCAATTGCGCCTTGTTGGAATTGTTCAATACGATCCCGGCAGGGTTCTGGCCTTCCATTCCATTCCAAAAACTGGGGGAAGAAATCCCCTGACCGTTCGAAATGATGAATTGATCTTCATTTCCACCACGCGCGAAGGCGTTGCTGCCAAGCAATGCAGATAAAACCACTAAACGGATCATATTTTTATTCATAGGTATTCTCCTTGAAGTTCATTTTACGCACGTTTTTTTAATTATTCCATGTGTAAAATCAACGAGCGTCATTGTATTGGCGCTCAAAAAAATCGCTTAAAACACGCAGTTTTTCTGTCATTTTCGGTACTTTTTCGGTTACAATCGGAACTAATCACTATGAGCATGGTTTATTTTATTCCCGCATCACAACGTAAAATCGCACTCGCAGCCGCACAAGCTGACGACGAACCTGTATTGGTCATCGGTGGAACCGGAACCGGTAAAGGCGCACTGGCGAAATGGATTCATCAAAACAGCCCGCGTGCAGCACTTCCATTCACCGCTGCCAGCCGTGAACGCACACTTGCGGAACAGATTCGTGAATGTAAAAACGGCGGTACTCTTTTCATCGACGACATCGCCAACTACCCGATGTCTGAACAATTGGTTCTTCTCAACTTCCTGAAGACCAGAGCGATCAGCTTTGGAAACGTTCCGACCATCGTGAACGTTCGCATCATCACCACTTCCGTTCC
>JBEIKL010000330.1:0-1759 GCA_040379745.1 Bdellovibrionales bacterium
AAAAAGCGGTGGATCGTGATCAACTCCTCAGAACGATGATGCTGAGTGATTCACTGAACTTCCAATCCGATGCAGCCGCATCACCCGGCATCAACACGCTGATCACTCTGGCCAAAGTAGGCGTGCCGGTTGCGCTCTCGTTCAAAGCGGCAAAAATCTTGTCCCCGGTTCGTACCGACTGGCAAAAACATTATATCGCTGGTGCATTCATTTCCGGTGCGACCATTCTGACCGCAGAAGGAATTCTCCACTTGCTGAACCATCGCCGTGGCTGGGGAATGAGCAATACCAAAATCAATCTTCTTTCCTCATTCGCAGGTTTGCTTTCGAGCATTGCAGCAGGAGCGGCAAAAGAGCTGATTTGGGATCAACGCATGGGTAGAGGACATCCTGAATTCAAGGATGCACTGTACACTGCAGCCGGCGGAGCATCGGTGAGTTTGACCGTCGCGATTCCACTCGAAAAACTGTTCGGCCGTCGTCGCGTTGCACGTGCGCTTTAAACGGGCGCTTCGAAATCAATCCTATCATCAAGGGCATCCCTCACTCGGGGTGCCCTAAAAAACTCGAAAGATTGCAACGGATTCAACTGCGGAAATTGAAATAACGCAGATCGCAAAAACAGCGTTTTTCCCTTCCATTTTCACGGAGTTCACGATTAAATTGGCTCATGTCAAAATTCGGAAATAAAAGAGTCGTGGTCACAGGTGTGGGTATCGTGAGTCCGGTCGGTAACGACCGTGAAACCGCATGGAGCAACATTGTTGCCGGTAAATCCGGAATCTCCAAAATCACCCTGTTTGACTTCAAGGACTGCACCGCCCAATTCGCCGGCGAAGTGAAAGACTTCGTTCCAAGCTTCACTCTCGAACAACCGCTCTACCCACGCGGCAAAGACGGCGCTCCGGTTACCCAACCGATTTCACCCAAAGACGTGAAGAAAATGGATCGCTTCATTCACCTTTCCATGAAGGCGTGCATCGAAGCCTATCAGGACTCAGGCTTGGATGCGGTTCGGGATCAGATCAGCGCAACCGAGATCGGCATCAACATCGGTGTGGGCATGGGCGGTCTTCCGGGTATTGAAGACACGCATGCAACTTTGCTCGAAAAAGGGTTTCGTCGTGTTTCCCCGTTCTTCATTCCTCAAGTCATTCCGAATCTGGCCGCAGGACAAGTCAGCATTACCCTGAACACGCAGAACACCAATTATTGTTCTGTATCCGCATGTGCATCCAGCGCGCACTCGATCGGTGAATCCTATCGCACCATTCAACGGGGCGAAGCGACCGTGATGTTTGCTGGTGGAGCTGAATCGGTTGTATGCGCTCTTGGTATCGGTGGGTTCGCAGCGATGCGTGCACTTTCGACCCGAAATGATGCTCCTGAAAAAGGATCCCGTCCGTTTGATGTGGATCGTGACGGATTCGTCATGGGTGAAGGTGCGGCGACCTTGATCCTGGAAGAATACGAATTTGCGAAAAAGCGTGGAGCAAAAATCTATGCTGAGGTCTGTGGCTATGGCGCCAGCTCCGATGCATTCCACATCACTCAACCACTGGAAGATGGCAGCGGCGGATACCGCGCGATGGAAAACGCCCTGAAGGAATCCGGAATCGCCACTGCGGATGTCGACTACGTCAATGCACACGGCACCTCGACTCCACTCGGCGACATCCAGGAATCCAAAGCCGTTGCACGCCTTTTGAAAGACGCAAAAAATCTTCATGTCAGCTCGACCAAGTCCATGACCGGTCAC
>JBEIKL010000331.1:0-1759 GCA_040379745.1 Bdellovibrionales bacterium
CTCCAGCGGCAGAAGCGTCTCCAACTCCAGCGGCAGAAGCGTCGCCAGCTCCAAGCCCAGGTATGTAATTCTTTAACGCAATTTCCAACGTCGATGGCTCCACAACCAGTCTTGTGGGGCCATTTTTATTTCCGCCTCCAGACTGCGCGCCAACTTGCGGGTAATGATCAGCGCCTTGATCGAATCAGATTCTTCGAGGCGATGAGCGGCTGCAAATTTTTTCACCTGCTCTTGTTCTTGTGGATTGAGATCGCTCAACGCGGGAATCGGCTCATTCAGAAGTTCAAGCCTCCAAACATAGCGCGACCGCCCCACCCTGCGGATCCAGCCATAAACCGGAGTCAGATCGGATTTCACCGACAGCATTCCAGGACCGGGCACGAAGAAGGTACTTTGATTCAAAAATGGCAACTCGAACGCCTTGGCGTAATCATGCGGAGCTTGGTCGGAAAGAAGGCCCACGAAATAAGGACGATCGTGCGATTCTGACAGAATCATTTTCAACCGTTTGATCGGAACAAAGATCGCTCCGAACTTTTCCCGGGATCGAATCACGATGTCATTCAACTTCTTGTTCGCCAATGGCTTGTAAACCGCAAGAAACTTGTATTGGGAGTTCACTGAGAACGAAAGGGAAAGCCATTCCCAGTTGCCCATGTGGCTGGAAATTCCGGCGATGTTCATACCTTCAGCGTAAAGCTGTTCCGCCAACTCGGGATTTTCAAGACGGCAGCGATCGAGAATTTCTTCCTTGCTCATCGAGGAAGTCTTGAAGGTTTCGTACATGAGATCACAGAAATTACGGAAGAACTGTTTCTCGATCTTCAGGAGTTCGATCTTCGATTTTTCAGGAAATGAACGACGAAGGTTTTCGCGAACGGTTTTTTTGCGGTAGCCGAGTCCGTGATAAACCAACACATAAGTCACATCTGAAACGAAGTGCAACAACGGAAACGGCAGAAGAGAAACCAGATGGATGAAAAATCCGATCAGGCTCATTTCTTCACCGTGTCTTTTTTGAAGGCCGGGCAATAGCCGGGACGTGGCCCGATTTTTGGAAATTTACGGCACACTTCGGGTCTTTTTTCGTAAACGGTGCAAAGGCGGTCCTTGCCGAGAAAAATACAGTCGCGCCCGTGTCTTTGCTCGATGATGAACAATCCGCTCGTTGCATGATAGGAACGCACAAAACCTTCTTTGATCAGTCGGCGCGCCACTTTTTTCAGCGAAGCCGCTGCCTCATCTTCGGTGATCAGCTCGAGCCGGATCAAATCGTAGGCACTTGCTTCGAGTGGCAAGGTACAACACCCCGACCAACAGCCGTCACACATGCCGTTTTTATATTGCTTCCAAGTACTGGGTTTTTGCGTGTCTGGTTTCATGATCTTTTAAAAAAACAACTGCCCGCCCAACGTCCAACCGTTGATCGCGTTCCGATAAGTCGAGGTTTCGTTCTGATCGACTTCGACCAGATAAAAACCGTAAACACGGAACGGACCAAAATCAATGAAAGGTCCTGCTTCGGCTCTGGTTCCGGTCATCACCCCCAGGGCAGGAACCGAAATGGTGCTCATATAATGACGGTAAAGGGCGTAAATTCCAAAATATTTCTGCAGGTAAATCGTGGTGCTCAATCCCAGGTAACCTTGTCGATAGGAAGACGGACTTGACTGAAAACGAATTCCCGCTTGAAAGGTCAGGTTCGTGTTCTGCACATTGTAACCGAACAGACGCAAATGGAATCGTGCATGATCTTCAG
>JBEIKL010000332.1:0-1746 GCA_040379745.1 Bdellovibrionales bacterium
CCAGGAAGGATCGAATTTTTTCGCATCGATGTTGATGTATTTCAAAATCTCTTTCACGATTCCTTCCTGATCGGAAGTATCGAGAATGGAGAAGGTGTTGGTGTATCCGACCAATGGAGCGAATTCCCTCAAGATTCGAACACAAAGACTGTGAAAAGTGGAGATGACGAGGCCTTTGGCGGCGCGCTCTCCGGAAACTTTTTTGACCAGGGTTTTCACCCGATCTTTCAATTCGGTTGCCGCTTTATTGGTGAAGGAAAGGCCTAAAATCTGGGAGGGAGGAATCTTCTGGACCGCAATCAAGTATGCAATCCGGTGAGTCATGGTGTTGGTCTTTCCGCTTCCTGCTCCTGCTAAAATCAGAAGAGGGCCATCGACGTGTAGCACTGCTTTGCGTTGTTCGGGATTGAGTCGGGAAAGATCCATAGGGTTAGCCGTAAAAAATTATCAGAGGGCTTTCCATTTCGCAATGAGGATGACAATCTTGTGGGCATGAAGTCTTATCAGGATCTGATGAAAAAAATATTGGAAGAGGGTGCATTAAAAGCCGATCGAACCGGTACTGGTACGAGAAGTCTTTTTGGTGCCCAGCTTCGATTTGATTTGAATGAGGGGTTCCCGTTGGTGACCACGAAAAAAGTTCATTTGAAATCGATTGTTCATGAACTTCTTTGGTTCCTAAAAGGCGATACCAACATTCAGTATTTAAAAGACCACAGTGTGTCGATTTGGGATGAGTGGGCTGATGAGAATGGAAATCTTGGCCCAGTCTATGGCGCACAATGGAGATCGTGGAAAAATGCAGATGGTAAAACCATTGATCAGATTTCTTCTGTCATTGAACAGATCAAAAAGAATCCCGATTCCCGTCGCTTGATCGTGAGTGCTTGGAACGTAGGGGAGTTGGAGAAAATGGCCCTTGCCCCTTGTCATGCTTTTTTCCAATTCTATGTGGCTGATGGAAAACTGTCTTGCCAATTGTACCAGCGTTCGGCCGACTTTTTTCTGGGCGTTCCATTCAATATTGCTAGTTATGCCCTGTTGACCATGATGGTGGCCCAGGTTTGTGGACTGAAGTATGGTGATTTCGTGCATACTTTCGGGGATCTTCACTTGTATTCGAACCACATTGAGCAGGCGATGTTGCAACTGAGTCGTGAACCCAAGGCTTTGCCTCAGATGAAAATCAATCCGGATGTGAAAAGTATTTTTGACTTCAAATTCGAGGATTTCACACTGGAAGGATATGAGCCGCATCCTGCAATCAGGGCTCCTGTAGCGGTATAGGTGGTGATTTCATGAAAGTGATCGCGATCGCAGCAGTTTCCAAAAACGGAGTCATTGGTAAAGGCAGCGGACTTCCGTGGGATATCCCTGAAGATATGCGGTTTTTTCGCGAATCGACCAAGGGGCAGATCGTGATCATGGGACGAAAGACTTTTGAGTCGCTGGGAAAACCGCTTCCACAGCGTGAAAATGCTGTCATCACCAGAAATGATGATTGGAGCCCCTCGCTCTTGGGAGCCCAACGGTTGTCTTTGTTCAAAGATCTCAAAATGTCGATTGATCATTACAAGAGTCTGGAAAAAGAGTTTTCAGGCAAGGATATATTTGTCATTGGTGGAGCCCAGATTTACGGTATTTCTTTCGATTTGATCGATGAATTGTGGCTGACGGAAATAGAGGAAACCGCCGAAGGTGATGTTTGTTTCCCCCATTATTCGAATGGAAAATTCCTGGATGACC
>JBEIKL010000333.1:0-1718 GCA_040379745.1 Bdellovibrionales bacterium
AAAAGGAAATGACCATCACCAAGGGAATGACCGCCACCTGGGGATGCAAATGAGCCAAGCCTTCAAGGAACAGTTCGCCGCGAAGATCTTCAGCGAACGGACCCGGATCCGCGAGTGGTTCGAAAAGAAATTCGCTGAATTCCCTCCTCCGTTTTATTGTTCGATCGACCTCCGGGATTCCGGCGGAAAAATCGCGCCGGTGGATTGCAACCTCTACCCTGCCGGCTTCAACAACATTTGCGAATTCGACCTGGAAGCATCGCCCCCTTTATTCCGTAAGCAAATCGAAAAAATGGCGAAGGCCCATCTGGTGAAGGAGCCGGAAAAGATCCTGATCATTCCCGAGAGCCACACTGAAAACAAATTCTATCTCGAGAACCTCTACTACCTGAAAAGCATTCTGGAAGAGGCGGGCTATGAAACCGCTTTCGGGCGCTATGATTCCGCTTGCGATGGCTCACCGAACACTCTTGAACTCATCACCCATAGCGAGAAGAGAATCGTTCAGGCGACCATCAAAAAAATCAACGGAACCCTTCAGACCACGACCGGATTCGTTCCCGACTGGATCATCCTGAACAACGATTTTTCACAAGGCTATCCCGACTGTCTCGATGGTGTGAACCAACCGATCTTTCCGAGTCACAAACTGGGCTGGCATTCGCGCCGGAAAAGCACCCACTTCGATTTTTACAACCGACTTGCGATCGAGTTCGCGAACCTGATCGGCATCGACCCGTGGAAAATCACCATCGCCAGTCGCGCCGTCGAAGGCGTGAACTTCAATGAAGGCATTGGCATGGATCGCCTGATTCAAACCGCCGACGAGATGCTCGCCGAATTGCGCGAAAAACACGCCCAGCTCGGAATCACCCGTAACCCGGCCCTCTTCATCAAAAATGATTCGGGAACCTACGGAATGGGGATCATGGTGATCGAATCGACCGATGAATTGCGCACCATGAATCGACGCACGAAAAACAAGATGTCGGTCGGCAAGGGAAAAAGCGCCATTGAGAATGTCATCGTCCAGGAAGGGGTTCCGACGGCGATGACCTCGGATCAATTCACCGGCGAACCCGTGATCTACATGATGGGTGAAGAACTGATCGGTGGTTTCATCCGCGCCAACACCGAACGCGGAGACATGGATAACCTGAACTCACCGGGTGCGTTCTTTCGCAAATTCTGCTTCAAGGACTTGAGCGACAGCCTCGCTGTCAAAACCAGCAAATCATGCCCGGACGACTTTCCTTCACAGGAAGCCGTTTACGGAATGATCGCAAAACTATCGGCTCTGGCGGCCGCAATGGAGATCAAACAACTATGAACCACACTGATTCGAAAAAAACCGGATTCGGAACCAAGGCCATTCACGCGGGACAAACACCCGACCCCATTACAGGCGCGGTGATGACCCCGATCTATCAGACCAGCACCTTCGTGCAAAAATCACCGGGCCAGCATACCGGTTACGAATATGCGCGCACGGACAACCCGACCCGCACCGCCTACCAGGAATGCGTGGCCGCACTCGAAAACGGCAACCATGCACTGGCATTCTCTTCTGGCCTTGCCGCAATCGACACCTTCTGCCACACCCTGAAGTCCGGCGACCACGTGATTTGCAGTGACGATGTGTACGGTGGAACCTATCGGTTGTTTGACAAGGTCCTGACCCGCTTCCAGCTTGAATTCACCTTCATGGATCTGAGCGA
>JBEIKL010000334.1:0-1713 GCA_040379745.1 Bdellovibrionales bacterium
GATCGCGATTATTATCTGGAAAGAAAATACCCGAGCTTCGGTAACCTTGCTCCACGCGATATCGCTTCCCGTGCGGCAAAAGAGGTCTGTGACGAAGGTCGCGGAGTCGGTGATTCCGGCAAAGCGGTTTACCTTGATTTCGCAGCGGCGATCAAACGCGATGGCGAAAACGTGGTTCGTGAAAAATACGGCAACCTTTTCGACATGTATCACGAGATCACCAACGAAAACCCATACAAGAACCCAATGCGCATTTACCCTGCGGTTCACTACACCATGGGTGGTGTGTGGGTGGACTATAACCTCATGACCAATCTTGAGGGCTTGTTCTGTGCCGGTGAAGCGAACTTCTCCGACCACGGTGACAATCTCCTCGGCGCTTCCGCATTGATGCAAGGGTTGTCAGATGGTTACTTCGTGTTGCCATTCACGGTGACGAATTACCTCGGAACTTATGCACAGGAACTCCTAAAAAAAGTCGACACCTCTCACCCTGCGTTCGAAGCGGCGGAAAAAGACGTGAAAGATCACATCAACAAATTGATTGCCGGGGGCAAGAAGGGTAAACGCACTCCTTCTGAAATCCACCGTGATCTTGGAAACGTGATGTGGGATTACGTCGGCATGGCCCGTACCGCACAAGGGTTGAAGACTGCGATTGAAAAAATCGCCCAGCTTCAAAAAGACTTCGACGAAAACCTGCTCTTGAACGATGACCAGAACCTGAATACCAATCTTCAGGTTGCCGGACGCTTGGGCGACTTCTTGGAACTCGGCGCTCTCATGGCCCGGGATGCGCTTGCCCGCGAAGAATCGTGCGGCGGTCACTTCCGTGAAGAAAGCCAGGATGAAGGTGAAGCAAAACGGGATGACGAGAAATTCGCTCACGTTGCCGCTTGGGAATACAAGGGCAAAGGTGCTGAACCGGTCCGACATCAGGAAGAACTCAAGTTCGAAAACGTTAAACTTTCAGTAAGGAGCTATAAGTAATATGGCTATTCATCAGAACGGTAAAAAGATCAGTGTGAAATTGAAGATCTGGCGCCAGGAAAGTGCGAAAGACGCTGGCCGCTTTGAGACTTACTCTCTTGATCAGGTCCTCGTAGACATGTCTTTTTTGGAGATGCTTGACGTCCTGAACGAAAAGCTTTTGAAAGAAGGCATTCGTCCGGTGGAATACGAGAGTGATTGCCGTGAAGGGATCTGCGGAACTTGCTCGCTGATGATCAGCGGTCAGGCCCATGGCCCGGTTCGGGGTGCAACCACTTGCCAATTGTACATGCGCCAATTCGAAGATGGCGCGATCATCACGATCGAACCATTCCGCGCAAAAGCCTTCCCAGTCGTGCGTGACCTCGTGACCGATCGCCGTGCCTTCGACCGCATTCAAATGGCGGGCGGATACACCGGTGCTAAAACGGGCCCGCATGCCGATGCGAATGCGATCCTCATTCCAAAAGATCTTGCTGACCGTGCAATGGATGCGGCTGCCTGTATCGGTTGCGGCGCTTGTGTGGCGGCTTGTCCGAATGCTTCTGCGTCTCTCTTCACTTCGGCGAAGATCACTCAGTTTGCACTTCTCCCACAGGGGAATCCGATGCGTAAAGAGCGTGCAGCTCGCATGGTTGCTCAAATGGATAAAGAAGGCTTCGGTAGCTGCTCGAATCTTCAGGAGTGCGAAGCCGCATGTCCGAAGAAGATCTCGATCCAGAA
>JBEIKL010000335.1:0-1707 GCA_040379745.1 Bdellovibrionales bacterium
GAGCGTTTCATTCGGATTGAGTCCAGCTAGCAGAAGCGGACAAAGTACCGAAGCCTTGAACAAGGCGCCGGTCTTGAGTGCTTGCACCCGTAGGAGTTGATCCAGATCGGGATTCATGAGATCGAGTTCTTCGGTTTGCCCTTGGATCATTTCGGCCGTGGCCTGATTGAAAAGCAGGAATGCGTTCAGGAACGCGGATGGTCTCACTCCTCGCGTACATTCCAGGAACGTGCGATTCGCGAAATTTAGCAGGGCGTCTCCGGCAAGCAGCGCCTGGGCTTCACCGAATTTCCGATGGGTGGTGGGTTGGCCTCGACGGAAGTCATCATTGTCCATCGACGGAAGATCATCGTGCACCAGTGAGAATCCATGAACGGTTTCGAGCGCAAATGCACACGTCATCGCGATGTCTGAATTCAATGAAACCAGTTGAGCGGCCTCCAGGCAAAACAGCGGACGAATTCTCTTTCCGCCATTTAGCAGCGCATACTTCATCGTCGTATGAAGGGTGCCTGCATCGGGCAATGCACGGTTCAGATGGGAGAGAAATTGCGATTCAAAATCCAAGATCAGCCTGGTTTCAGGGGTCATTCGGCTAACTTAATGAAAAAACGACGAAAGTACAATTGTTCCTGACTGATTTAGGCCTTTTAGCAGTGCGCAAAATGTGCTATAAAGCCATCTTAATGGATCAACAATTCATCCAGAGAAAAGAAGATCACATTCAGCATTCCCTGAGTCCGGAATCGCAGACATCTGCGCGTGCCGGATGGGACTCTTTGGAACTGGTTCACGAATCCATGCCGGATCTGAATCTGAACGAAGTCAGCATCCAGTCCTCATTCCTCGATGAACCGATTGCGACTCCTTTTTTTATTCCAGGCATGACCGCAGGACATGAGAATGCGACGCTCGTGAATGACCGGATCGCCGCAATGGCAGCCGAGCGCGGATGGCTCATGGGAGTCGGATCCCAGCGTCGCGAACTCGATTCCGATTACCGTGATTTCGCTCTCCAGAAACTATTCGCGCGCTTTCCGAAATTGAAACTGATTTCCAACCTGGGACTTTCCCAATTGATCGAACTGCATCGCAATGGTGAGTTCTCAAAACTCCAAGCCGTGATCGAGCAAACCCGTTCAGTGATGATCGCCATTCACTTGAATCCACTTCAGGAAGCGGTTCAGGCCGAGGGGACACCGAATTTCAAAGGTGGTCTCGAAGCCCTGAATGCGTGGATACAGGCATCGCCTGTACCGGTCGTGGTGAAAGAAACCGGTTCGGGAATGAGCGAGTCGACTTTGAAAAAACTCCGCAGTCTTGATCTCTTTGCCATCGATGTCAGTGGAATGGGTGGCACCCATTGGGGGCGTGTCGAAGGACTGCGCGCAAAGAAAAGCAGTGCGTCCTCCCGCTTCGGAAAAACCTTCGGGGATTGGGGCGTGACCACGCTCGACTCCTTGAAAATCGCTTCCCGGATCATGGCCGGATCCAAAACGGAAATCTGGGCCAGTGGCGGAATCCGCAACGGTCTGGATGCGGCGAAAGCGATCGCATTGGGAGCGAACCGTGTCGGCTTCGCCCAACCCGTATTGGCCGCTGCGCTGAAGAGCAAGCTCGCGCTTTCCGCGTGGGCCGAACAGACTGAGCAGGAATTGAGAATCGCAATGTTTTGCACGGAATCGACTGATTTGTCAGCGTTGAACC
>JBEIKL010000336.1:0-1695 GCA_040379745.1 Bdellovibrionales bacterium
GCCCAAGCCAATTTGCGCTTCGGTAAAACGTTTTCATCCGTGTGCAATACCGTGGCATTGGGCTGGTACTGGAACCCGCTGAGGATTTCTCGTTCCAACTCGGTGGCGTCGTTCAACATCTTCAAAGCCTGGTCGGAATGGCAAGCCAATACGACTTCATCGAATTCGTGGGTTTCGATCCGTCCTTGGTGTTCCACCTGGACTTCCACGATCTTCGCACCATCTTTGATTTTCCGTTCGATTGATTGCACCGGTGAATTCAATTGAATGCGATCCCGGAAACGACGGCACACGGGTTCGACGTAAGCACGAGACCCACCTTTGATCACTTTCCATACCGGACGATCATCGACCGAAAGCATTCCGTGATTCTTAAAAAACCGGACAAAATAAGAAACCGGAAACTGATCCATCTGTTCGATCGAGCAGGACCAGATCGCCGCTCCCATCGGCACAATGTAATGGTCCTTGAATTCGCGGGAGTATCCATTGCGGCTCAGGTATTCACCCAAGGTCATGGTCGATTCGGTTTCAAGGGTCGCCAGCGACTCCTTGTTGAATAGGATGATGTCACTGATCATGCGGTAAAACCGCGGATTAAAAAAATTACGACGTTGAGCGAACAGGGAATTCAAATTGGTACCATTGTATTCAAGGCCATTCGATTCAACCTTCACGCTGAAACTCATCGCGGTATCCTGCCACTGGACGCCGTTCTGATTCATCAGTTCGATGAAATTGGGATAAGTCCAATCGTTGAAGACAATGAACCCTGTATCCACGGCGTATCGCCCCGAGGGTACCTGAACATCCAGGGTGTTGGTATGACCTCCGATATAGGACCCGGCTTCGAAGACACGGATATCGTGGTTTTTAGAAAGAAGGTACGCCGTAGTTAAACCGGAGATGCCTGAGCCGATGATTGCAATTCTGGAGTTTGATTTACGCATTCATGGATGAATACGCGAAATTTGGACAAAAGGTTACCAACGAATCCATTTTTTTCCTAGAATGGCACCAAGCAGGGTCAACAGAATCAGTGGAATCACATGCCACACCAATTCGTGGGCATGACCAACATGAGTACAGACCATGTGCATGAAGCCCGATCCGATCGCGCCCACACTCACCGAAGCCCACATTCCGGTACGGCGTGAATTCAACGGAGTTGCCCGTTTGATCACCACCCACATCCAGTTGGCCGCCAAAAACCCGGCCAGAAAAATGAAACCACCACAAGGGCCTTGGTAAAAGTCAAATTCGGTACGCAAATCAGTCATCACCTGAGGCCATGAAAGATCGATCAGCGCAGACAAGACCACCGCGATGGCAAACACTCGGGAAAACAAACGATAAACCGGAAGATTCTTCCCGATCAGGGAGTGTGAATACGCCGTCAGTGCTGCACTGATCGACAAACCAAACCAGAGTGCCGAATGAAACCAAAATGAAAAACCGGTTTCGCGCGGCAAATGAATGTCTTGCGGTAAAAAGGACATCGCCAGATACGTGAACATCGCCTGAATCGAAGCGCATCCCAACCAACTGAAGAAAAAGAGCGAGAACCAATTTTTCGACTCACTCGGCGTCGAAAGGTCACTGACCAATCCATCAATGAAATCGTGATTTCTCATGTCAACTCCACTTCTTCCTGATCTGCTTGAGTGATCGGTGAATCGTCACCTTCACTGCAGA
>JBEIKL010000337.1:0-1690 GCA_040379745.1 Bdellovibrionales bacterium
ACTGCCACGGCTTTTGCCGAGAATCCACACATCGGAAAATCCGCTGTGCCTTTCATGAATACCATGACCGGGTTTGCATCGATTAATTTTTGAACTTCTGGAACCAATGGATGTGCCATCTTTTTTCTCCGTTTGCTTCCCTTTGATCGGGAGTTGTTAGTGACTCAATTGCCAGCCTGCTTCGCCTGATACTGGGCAGGGGAAAAAGTCTTCATCGTGAGTGCATGCACTTCTTCTGTCGCAATTTCATTTTTCAAGAGTGCCATGATCATCTTCTGGCGCTCAAAGGTCAATTTGCCTTCGAACACCGGACTGACCACTTCAACCTGCCAATGATCCATGGTGCCAGTCAGGTCAGTGACTTTCACTTGGGTTTCAGGGTGCAACTGCTGAATGCGCGCTTTCAATTCATCTGCGGTCATAACCAATTCCATTCTTCACGATTTACAGACAGATCTACACTGTTGATGCGGGTTTCGTCAACCAATGTGGCCTTGATAGCATTTTCGTTGAAAGTGTAAATACGGGTCTCATAGGTCTTTGCGTTGAAGAACCCGGTCTGGAAGGATACTGCACCATTCCCCACCTGAATCTGGGCAATCATCGGGTTCAGCTCGGCATGGAGGAAACGGCCGAATGATGACTTTTTCAGCGAGTAAATTCGGTACTGCCCCACGCCGTTGCGAGCCATCACCAAATCATCCGTCACCACGAAGTCATCGGCCATACTGATGTTCATGGTTTGTCCGGTTTCGGTGTTTCTGACATACACCACACCGGTGTTGGCGCGGTAAGCGTACACAGCGTGCGACGTGATCAGGGGTTCGGATCCGTTCGGTGCGATCAGGTCCAGGGTCTCATCCTTCTTGCCCACGACTTCGGTGCCGATCGGTCCTTCGAGAATCGCATAGTGATTGGTCAGCGTGACTGCGTTGATGTTGTTCCGGAGTGCGAGTTCGCCCGCCTTGCGCGAGTACAAACGCAAGTTACCGAAAGCATCAAAGAGGGATGCGAATTCATCGGTGATCTGCAGCCCGCTGATATTCGGCAAAGTGGAAATCAACTGATCGGTGGATTCACCGAAAACCATTGTCGATTCGGAAGTCGTGGTCAACGCGAGGAATCCATCCGAAATGCGAAAGCTCTGAATGCCTCGGAATTGCGCGGTTTCGCTTCCATCCTGATCAAATACCCGGAACGTGTCGGTATACGCATCAACCAATGCGAAACGGTTGTTGGCGATCTTGATCTCTTTCACCGGACGCACGGCTTCGGCTGCGGATTGCGGATAAAGTTTTTTTCCATCCACGGTGTAAACTGCACCCACACCATTTTTATTATAGATTGCAACCAGTCGGTTGGAGATTTTCACTTCGGATCCGAACACGGAGGAAATGGTTTTGGTTCCGTCTTCCCGGATCACGGAAACCGTATTGAATCGTGTTTGCACCAACGCCAATCCGTCGCGCAAATCCACGCGCTTGACCATGTCGCCACTGGTGGCATCGTTCTTGGAATCGTAGATCTGCTTCCCTTGTGCATTCAGGATGCGGTATTGGTTGTCCGGCAACGGCGTACTGTAACCGATCAACGGGGCTGCCTGAGCAACGGCACTAAACAAAATTGAAACAAAAATCGTTGAAAACATCATTCGCGAATAATTACACTAATTTTATTTAATGCGCAACGG
>JBEIKL010000338.1:0-1640 GCA_040379745.1 Bdellovibrionales bacterium
CCATCGATCGCAATGTTCGTACTTGACCCCCAGAAGAGGTCGAGAGGAAAATCAGGGATATGGCAAACTTTCTCTCTCTTTTCGCGTTGTTGGCCGTTTTATACCCGTTTACCGCCCAGTCCGCCCAGAAGAATTATGCCCTGGGGGTGGTTCTGGTGGTGGACCAGTTCCGTGCGGATTATCCGATGCGCTTCGGGGATCAGTTCCTTCCCGTGAAGGCGAACGGGTATCGCGCGATCCTCGAGAAGGGTGCTTATTTCCCTCTGGCCGATCACGGTCTTTTTCAAAACATGACCGGGCCGGGACATGCCGCGATCCTTTCGGGTACTTACCCGTACCGTCACCACATTTCGACCAACTGGTACTTCGATCGTGAATCCGGAAAAGATCGCTACTGCGTTCAGGATGATCAGGCCAAAATCATCGGTTCCGAAGGAGTGGTGGCCGGAGTGAAGTACGGAGTATCGCCTCGAGCGTTCAATGCGACCACCGTCGGCGATGAGCTGAAAAACGTGGATCGTTCATCGAAAGTGGTGGGGATTGCGCTCAAGGATCGCGCAGCCATTCTCATGGCGGGTAAGCGCGCTGACGATGTGTATTGGTTCGAGGAAAAAACCTGTCAGTGGGTGACCAGCAACTTTTACGGAAAACCCCTGCCTGAATTCGTGAACAAGCAGAACGCGCTTTTGCGTCCGATGGTGAAAGAAAAAATGAGTTGGGGCCCTTACCGCGATATCCATTATTGCACCAAGGATTCCCTTCGTACGCCTTGGGCGATCGGCGAGACGTTCAAGCTCGCGCTTTCCGCCGTCGATGATCTCAAGCTCGGCAAAGGCAAGGACACCGATCTCCTGATGATCAGTCTTTCCAGTCACGACTATCTGGGGCACTTCATCGGTCCGAATGATCAGCACATGGAATCGATCACGCTCGAAGAAGACAAGCTCATTGCGGATTTTCTTACCAAATTGGCCAAGCGACTTCCCAAGGGAATGGAGGATGTGTTCGTGGTGCTGACCGGTGACCACGGAATACCACCGAATCCGAAACACATTCCGATTGATCGCTTACCAGCGGAAAATCTCCCGGAAGATCTGGTTCCGAAAATCATCGAAGATGCGTTGACTCGTGAATACGGCAGCCCGACTGGTGGAAAGTGGCTACTGTCGTTTGCGGAGTTCCAGGGCTACTTCAATCCGCAGGCTCTTACCTCTGCGGGCATCACTGTTCAGCAAGCGGTGGAAACCTGTCGCAAGACGCTGATCAAGGAACATTACATTGTCGATGTGTGGGCGCGGGATTCCATCATGCGGGATCGCAAGGTTCCGCCAGGTGAGTATGGTCTCGTACTGGATCGCACTCTCAGTCACCGAAGCGGAGACCTGCTCATTCAGTTGAAACCGTTCTTTTTCAGTGACTCTTACCCGTTGACTCACATGACCATGTACTCTTACGACCGCTATGTGCCGTTGGCGTTCTGGGGCAAGACTTTCAAGCCGGGAGTCTATCGTCAAATTGTGAACGTCGTTGACGTAGCGCCAACGCTTTCGTCGGTCCTCGGGGTCCTGCCACCTTCGCAATCCGAGGGTCGGGTCTTGAATGAAATCTTGCGATAAATCCGAAAAAGACCGAAAATAAAC
>JBEIKL010000339.1:0-1635 GCA_040379745.1 Bdellovibrionales bacterium
GTTTCAAGATCATGCAAAAGATCGGCGCACTGATTTACGATGATCAGCCTTATGCGTTTCTCGTCGAGATTCCGGGCTTCATCATGGGAGCGAGCTCAAAAGTGAAAGCGAAAAAGTGGGCGATGAAATACGACGACGCTCCGGCGATCTGGCAGTATTCGGCTGAATAACCCACTCCCTTTAAGGATTAAGATACTCGGCCACTCCGGCAAGGGTGTTTTGAATGTATGGAAACACCAAGCGGCGATCCGTCGGTGAGTTTTCATAATAAACCATCGAGCGGCCATTGCACCTCATGCTCGAGATCGGCCAACTCAAAACCACATCGGTTCCCGCAGTGATGTCCTTCTTGTGAATTTTGAAATCAACAGTGCTGCAATAGTAGGCAACATGAGAGGTTGCACTGTGGACATAAGCGAACGATGAAGCATTATCCGTAAATGTTGCGATTGTTCCGACCAAACCTCCGACCCCTTCTTCCATCGAACGTAATGCTTTGGTTCCAGGTAGCATGATCGCCCACCTTGCCGGTGATGCATATGAATCGTAGGTGGAGCGGTTGTATCTCGGTACGCTGGTGGTTTGCGGAACCACGCAGGTCGCGGTCAGAATCGCGAAACAAAAATGAAGAAAAAAATTTATCCGGCTCAATCCCCCGACACGATTCAAGTCATGATCCTCGCCTCTATAATATTATTATCGGCAAGAGTCAGAATTTTGTGAATGTGTCTGAAACGACACGTTTATAGGCCGTACTGAACCCCAAGGCTCAACACATTGGTCTTGGTGGTCGATTCCTCAACCGTGAGGGAAATGGTTGAATAGTCGAAGGAGATTCCGACTGAATGATCTTCGGGGAGCATGATGATGTAAGACAATCCGCCGGCGATTTCACGATTGGAAAGCGTCAGCAAAGATAAGGAACTCGCAACGGGTGAAAACTTGAAGTAGCCCGACAAGACGTTTCCGCCAGACAGCACTTTTCGAATGCTTGGATACAATTGCGGACCGCCGAGGTTCTTGTAACCGAATTGATTGTTCGTGACATAAGTCGTGGTGAAATAGTAACCGGCATACAATGAGATGAAGAGATCGGAAGTGATCTGCGGAAAGAAATAGCCCACTCTTGCATTCGCTCCGAGATATCGGGCGCTCAAACTCGAACTTTTGGTAAACTGCAATACGGTACCGAAAATGTTCATCCCGAGGTCCCACTTCCTGGGAACCAAGCGATAATTCAAACTGATTTTTCCGGTAAGGGCGAAAGTCGAGTAATCAGCCCTTTCGGTTTGGGTTGATTGAATCGAACTGAAAGACAATCCAGGGAATAAATAAAGTTTTTTCTCAGGAACCTTGTTGATCGTATTCAACTTTGAAAATACCAGTTTCTCCAGAATCTCGATTTCTTCCGATTCAGTTGAACCGTCCGGACCGACGGCCTTGAACACATGAATGTTCCTGCCGGGGTTCAATGCGATCTCAAATCTGAATCCACCGCCCGGTTTCAGCTGAATTTCGCGATTCTCAATGTACAACTTCCAACCTGCGCGAACCAGACTGCCGACATAAAGCATTGTCGACTGGGTTCCCAGTCCGGAAGAGTGGACCCGGACCAATGACAGATCATCTTCAAAC
>JBEIKL010000340.1:0-1611 GCA_040379745.1 Bdellovibrionales bacterium
GCACTCACCTTCAACAGGGTTTCCTTGCGGTAGACATAGATGCCCACGTGCTGGAAGCTGAGGAAAGGCGCGGTTGCCTCGGAAGGCTCGACCCGCGAGTACGGAATCGGATAACGCGAAAAATAGAGTGCGCGATTCCGGTCATCGACGATCACCTTCACCACGTTCCGGTTCAATAAAGCTTCTGATGATTTGAGCGGCACCCGTAGGGTCGAAAGATCGAACTCCCCGTTCAAGACCGGACGGATCGCCTGATCAATCGTTTCTCCATCGATCAAGGGTTCGTCGCCTTGCACATTGACGAAGATGTCTCCATCGATCATGCGAGCTACCGCGGCCATACGATCCGTTCCATTCTGGATTTCGGCCGAAGTCATCACGACTTCCCCACCGAAGGCACGCACAGCAGTGGCCACGCGTTCATCATCGGTGGCGACGACGACACGATTGCACAGTTTCGACTGTTTGGATTTTTCGTAAACCCATTGAATCATGGGTTTGCCACAGATGTCGGCCAGCGGCTTCGCCGGCAGACGCGTGGATCCATAACGAGCGGGGATCACAGCCACAATCATCATGTAAACCGAGTTTAGTCTAGTTCTCGTGATCGAGCAAGCCGCCAGCACGCTTCATCACGCCTGCTGCTTCTTTTAATTTCTGCCGGAGCTGCTCGGAGACGTTGCGCTCCTTGTTATGCTGCTCTTGGACGAGTTCCATGTTGAATTCAAGTAAATCGATTTTACGCTTGAGCTCCAGGATCTTCTCGTCACGGGCCATCAAAAGGGCAGTGGAATCCTTTTTCAAGATTTCCAGTTGATTTTCGAGTTCCTTTTCACGGACCCGGATCCGGCGAATGTCGACCCGTACCCGCTCCTTCACCTTGTCCACTTCGTCCGAGGTGATCTTGAGCTTGGTTTCAAAGGTCCTCACCTTGTCGGTCTTTTCGCGGATCTGGAAATTCAGGTCCTCGATCTGGTTGAACAGGACTTCGAATTCCACCTGTTTGTCCCGCTCGAAACTCTTGATCTGCTGATCCTGCTTTTGAACGGTCTGACTCAGATCGGAGTTACGCGCCCGCTCTTCCTTCAGCATGGTTTCCAACTGGCGGACCCGCTCCTGTGCGGAACGCATCTGACCGGTCAGCACCATCACGTCCTGCTCGCGGAGAGCAAGATAGTTTTTCATGGTCTCGAGATCGCGATCCACACCCAATGAGGATGAGAATGCAGGAGGATTCGGAATCGACGACTGGAAGAAAGAAGGCACCACCGGCTGTTCTGCAGACTCGATGAATTCGATGTCGCCACGCACGGGTTCATCCGTATCCAGGTCATCCATGGAAAGCGGAACCGATCCCTGCACCCGCGTGGCATCTTCAGCGGATTCCTCAAATTGCACTTCCTGAACTTCCTCGAAAATGCGCGTAGCTTCACGCTGAGGAAGCGCTTCGCCACCCAGTTCCTGAACCGCCGCAGAAAGGGATTCATGAGGGACCGGATCTTCTGCTCCGGGCTGTTGCTTGTCTTCGTTCAAGAACTTGAGAATGTCAGGATTGGTGCCCACATCGAGGATCTTGGTCGCATCGTTGTTCACGACCGGACTCTCGACCGC
>JBEIKL010000341.1:0-1607 GCA_040379745.1 Bdellovibrionales bacterium
CGCAAATCAGTCATCACCTGAGGCCATGAAAGATCGATCAGCGCAGACAAGACCACCGCAATGGCAAACACTCGGGAAAACAAACGATAAACCGGCAGGTTCTTACCGATCAGCGAGTGAGAATAAGCCGTTAGCGCGGCACTGATCGACAAACCAAACCAGAGTGCCGAATGAAACCAAAATGTAAAACCGGTTTCGCGCGGCAAATGAATGTCTTGTGGCAAAAAGGACATCGCCAGATACGTGAACACCGCCAGAATCGAAGCGCATCCCAACCAACTGAAGAAAAACAGAGAAAACCAATTTTTCGACTCACTCGGCGTCGAAAGATCACTGACCAATCCATCAATGAAATCGTGATTTCTCATGTCAACTCCACTTCTTCCTGATCTGCTTGAGTGATCGGTGAATCGTCACCTTCACTGCAGAAATGCTCATGTGAAACTGATCGGCGATTTCCTGCAAGGAAAGTTCTTCGATCTTCGACAGACGCAAGATCTGTTGCTGCTGATTGGTGAGCCCCTTCAGGAATTCACGACCGTCGTCTTCGCCCAACAACTGGGGGATTTCGGTCACGGCCAACGCATCGAACTTCTCGACCCACTCCACACATTCGGGTTGGCGGGCTTCGGAACGGATCGAATCAATCAAACGGTGGCGGGCAATGGCATAGATCCACGGCAACAACGGTTTGGAGTCGTCGTAAAGATCACGTTTGCGATGAATGCTCATCAAAACATCCTGAGCCAAATCTTCCACCCTTTCCATTGAACGCAGCTTCGGGCTCATGGACTGGTAAAGGTATCCGCGCATCAGGCGGAACACCTCATCCAGGAATTCCCGATAAGCGATCGCATCGCCATTTCGGGCATCCAAAAACCGGGTCTTGAGCCGCTGTTCAAGCTCTTTCACAGTGTATTACGCTCCTTCGCCTGAAAAGGTTACTTGGTTAAAAAAAGCTGGTTGTTTCCGCTAGTTTAAGTGTAACCTACGTTCAAGATTCAACCAAAGGTTTATCGCTTATGAAAAACTTCATGAAATCCGGCACCTTGTCTTTTTGGGGCGTTCATGCCCTGTGTTTCACCGTTCTCTTGCTTCCGTTTCGTACTTCGGATGTCTTGATAGCCATCGGCACTTATTACTTGCGGATGTTTTTCATCACTGGCGGATACCACCGATACTTCTCGCACCGCACTTATCAGACCTCGCGTCCGTTTCAGTTTTTCATCGCCTTCATGGCCATGACCTCTTCACAAAAGGGGGTTCTTTGGTGGGGGGCGCACCACCGCTATCATCATCAACATTCCGATCAGGATGCAGACATTCATTCCCCTAAAAAAGGATTCTGGTGGTCACACATGGGCTGGATCCTGAGCGAACAATATGAAGAAACCGATCTGACCAAAATTCAGGATTTCGCAAAGTTTCCAGAACTGCGCTGGTTAAATCGATATTGGATGGTGCCTGCGGCGACTTATGCTTTGGTGCTTTATCTTCTGGGCGGAATAAACGCTTTTGTTTGGGGTGCACTGATTAGCACCGTTCTGCTGTGGCACGGAACCTTCACGATCAATTCCCTATCGCATGTTTGGGGTGGACGCCGTTAC
>JBEIKL010000342.1:0-1556 GCA_040379745.1 Bdellovibrionales bacterium
AACCATTGATCAAGTGTTATTGAAATTCAGTTAAATATACCGATTCATCCGCAATTTTATAAATTGACGGAATGGTTCTATGCTTGGTTTGAATTTGAAATAGAGTGAAAAGTGGTGGCCAGAGACGGAATCGAACCGCCGACACGCGCATTTTCAATGCGCTGCTCTACCGACTGAGCTATCTGGCCAAAAAAGAAAAAACTTCAAATGAGAAGTTTGAAAATTATTCGATCAGCTTAAAAATTGCAACAAAAAATCAGTTCAGAAAGGGGTCAATGCTCTTTGCTGAGCAAAGACCCCTGACGTGATTAGTTTTTAGAGCTTTTCTTTGCCTTGAGTAATTTAGAAGAAGCTTTTTTATCGGCTTTAGTGCTTTTAGATGCCGATTGAGCTGCTTCCACATCACTCATGGACTCGAGTGTGGAATCCACAACGTACTCTTCCCCTTCATTGGAAGGGTTCAGTGCGCTGGTATCAATGCTAGATGGAACTTCCGCAGAAGAGCGCTCTAATTTGAGGCTATCTGAGTAAAGTTCATCGGTATTGGTGGTGGTGAGCGCGTAAGCGGAAATGCCGAAAAATCCCATGCTCCCCAGCATAAGGATACTAAAATACCTGGTTAATGCAGACATGGTCTGACCCCCTAATTGTTTATTTGTTAACCCCTTAACAGTACGCATTACATATTGCGGAGCGTTGCCAGTGTCAACCAGAAAAGTTGATGAGTTAAAAATAGCAAAAAACAGGGAAATTTCAAAAAAAAGGGAGGGTTTCATTGACAATTTCACCCCAGAAACCATCTAATCATCTGAAACCAAAATTGAGGTTCAACTTTAACACATAACCCGGAGGTAACATGCAAGTTCGTCCATTACATGATCGTGTTCTCGTAAAGAGATTCGTAGAAGAAGAAAAATCCAAAGGCGGAATCATCATTCCAGATACCGCTAAAGAAAAGCCGATCCAAGGTGAAGTGATCGCTGCCGGCACCGGCCGCGTGACCGAAGACGGAAAAGTCCGTCCACTCGAAGTGAAAAAAGGCGATAAGGTCCTGTTCGGAAAATACTCCGGAACAGAGATCAAGATCGAAGGCGAAGACTTCCTCATGATGCGCGAAGAAGACATTCTCGGCATCATTCAATAATTAATCAAACAAGGAGACCACCATGTCAGCTAAAGAATTGAAATTTTCTCAAGAAGCTCGTAACTCCATCCTCAACGGCGTGAATATTCTCGCCGATGCAGTGAAAGTTACTCTTGGCCCTAAAGGCCGCAACGTAGTCATCGAAAAATCTTTCGGTGCTCCACTCATCACCAAAGACGGTGTGACTGTGGCAAAAGAAATCGAACTTTCAGACAAGTTCGAAAACATGGGCGCGCAAATGGTTCGTGAAGTTGCTTCTAAAACCAATGACGACGCGGGTGACGGTACGACTACTGCAACCGTTCTTGCTCAAGCGATCTTCCGCGAAGGCGCAAAAATCGTTGCTGCGGGCTTGAACCCAATGGACGTTAAGCGTGGTATCGACAAAGCGGTTGAAGCGGTAGTTGCAGAA
>JBEIKL010000343.1:0-1554 GCA_040379745.1 Bdellovibrionales bacterium
AATTTTGCACTTCTGTCGAAGAAACTCTCGGTACTGAAAAAGTTGGGTGTTCCTTACGGGGATGAAGATGTCGCCAATGCCGAGAGCTGGGCCCGTGAAGAAGCGAAGAAAATCGCGGACGGTCTGAATGCCGAAGGCGCACAGATCAAGGAAGACCGCGAAATCATCGCCCTGATTGCTTACCTGCAGAAATTGGGTAACGCGAGAGGTGTGGCAGGAGGTGCAAAATGATTCGTGAAACGTTGGCGCACTTGCATTGGAGCACCTTGCCGGTGATCAGCATGTTGATGTTTGCGACCGTATTTGTCGGAGTGGTCATCTGGGCCAACCGCAAGGAAAGTCGCAAGATTTATCGTGAAATGGAAAATCTTCCATTGGAAGAGAAAGGAATGGGAGGCAGATCATGAGTCAACAAGAAGAACAGAAACCGATTCCGGATCATGAATACGATGGAATCCAGGAGTTCGATTACCCGGCTCCGTTCTGGTGGCAGTTGTTTTTCTACCTGTCCATCGCATTCGCGTTCGGTTACTACGTCTATTATGAAATCGGCGGGGGAATGAGTTCTGATGAACGCATCAATCAGGCGATGGCCGAAGTCAAACAAATGCAGATTCAGAATCAACCGACCGGTCCAGACCTGAAGGCCCTGCTCGCGATGGTCAATGATCCAGCACAACTGAAGCCCGGTAAAGAATCCTACGCATCGAAGTGTGCTTCTTGCCACGCTCCGGATGGTGGTGGATTGGTCGGCCCCAATCTGACAGATCAACACTGGATCCATGGCAAGGGCGAACTCGCGGACATCTATAAAGTGGTGCGTGAAGGGGTGCTCGACAAGGGCATGCCTGCATGGGGTGCGCTCATGAGTGATGCTGAACTCAATTCAGTCGTTGCCTATGTCAAAACCTTGAACGGTGCCAAGCCTGCCAATCCGAAGGCTCCGCAAGGAACCGAGGTAAAATAATCATGAGTGAAACATCCCCTGATGCACTGACCACGACGAGTACCGAAGGAAAACGAATCAAGGTTTTTCCTGCAAAGCCGCCTAAAAACGGTGATTGGTATGTCCGTCGCCAGTGGGTGCAGTGGGGGATGTTGGCTCTGTATGTGGCCATTCCGTGGATTCAAATCCATGGTCACCCCTTCCTGCAATTGGATATTGCCCACCGCCGTTTCTCGGTGTTCGGGCAATTGTTTTTTGCGCACGAAGTTCCGAATCTGGTGTTTGTGGCGTTAATGTTCTTAATGTTCATTGCGCTGATCACCACGCTGTTTGGTCGTGCGTGGTGCGGTTGGTCTTGTCCGCCAACGGTGTTCATCGAACGGATCTACCGTAAGATTGAATTTTGGATTGATGGTGATCATCTGTCACAACGAAAACTCAATTCCGAACCGATGGACATCAATAAGTTCTTCAAGCGTGGATTGAAGTATGGTGTGTATGCATTGGTTTCCATTCTGCTGGGCCAGATATTCTTGGGTTACTTTGTCGGTCCGAAGGAAGCCTTTTCGTATCTGACCATGAGTCCCGCCGAGCATCCATCCGCATTC
>JBEIKL010000344.1:0-1543 GCA_040379745.1 Bdellovibrionales bacterium
GAAATAGAATTTCTGTTTTTTAAAGTCGTTGAAATAGGTGTTCTTGTACCGTTCCGAATCGCCGAACACATTTCGAAGCATGGATGGCCACGGGTGTTTTACCACGAGCAATCCACCTTCGTTGGCCTTGCAGGATTTGCCATCGCGATCCACGACATCGGCCATGATTCCCGGAAGTGGCAGGGTGGCCGTGCCCGGTTTGGTCGCCACTGCGCCCGGCAATGGTGAAACCATGATTGCGCCGGTTTCGGTTTGCCACCAGGTATCGACGATTGGGCATTTATTTAAGCCGATATTCTTGTGGTACCACATCCACGCTTCCGGATTGATCGGTTCGCCCACGGATCCCAGTAATCGCAATGAAGAAAGATCGTGTTTCTTCGGAAGCTCATCACCGTTTCGCATGAAGGATCGGATCGCCGTCGGTGCGGTATAGAAAATGGTGATCTTATGATGATCGATCATTTTCCAGAAACGATCGAATGCAGGAAAGTTCGGTGCCCCTTCATAAAGAAACACGGTCGCACCGTTCATCAGCGGACCGTAAGTGACGTACGAATGGCCGGTGATCCAGCCGATGTCGGCCGTACAGAAATAAATGTCGTCTTCTTGAAGATCGAACACCATTTTTGCAGTGTATTTGGCCTGAGTCAGATAGCCGCCCGTGGTATGCAGGATTCCTTTGGGTTTGCCGGTGGATCCGCTGGTGTAGAGAATGAAGAGCGGATGCTCGGAATCCAAGGATTCCGCCTTGCACGCGCTGGATTGTTGGGAAACCAGGACATGCCACCACTGATCGCGGCCGGTTTTCATCGGGGTGTCTTCGTTCGTCCGTTTCAGGACGAGCACGTTTTTCAGGGTTGGAACTTCATCGAGTTTTTCGTGAACCGCTTTTTTCAGGGCGCTCGCAGCGCCACGACGGAAGGCTCCGTCCTGGGTCAAGAGGCAAACCGCCTTCGAATCATTCAATCGATCACGAAGGGCTTCACCCGAGAAGCCGCCAAAGACCACATTGTGAGTGGCACCGATCCGCGCGCAAGCGAGCATCGCCATCGTCGCTTCCGGAACCATACCCATATATATGCCGACGACATCGCCCTTTTTTACACCCATGGACTTTAGTGCATTGGCCAGTTTGTTCACTTCGAGTGAAAGCTGTTGATAGGTGATGGTACGCACATCGCCCGGCTCGCCTTCCCAAATGATTGCAGCTTTGTTGCGATGGCCGTTTTTCAGGTGTAAGTCGATTGCATTTTCGCAAGCGTTGAGTTTGCCGCCCTCGAACCATTTCGCAAAGGGGAACTTCCAGTTTAAGGTTTTCTTGAAGGGTTTTTGCCAGTGCAACTCTTTTGCTTGTTTTGCCCAGAATGCGGTGGGGTTTTTGGCCGCGGTTTTGCGCATCTTTTCGTAAGTCGGCATGCTGCTGATGTGTGATTTCTTGGAAAAATCTTTGGCAGGCTTGAATTGGCGGGATTCTTTTAGGATGGATGAAATTTCGCTCATAGGATAAAGTTCTATCATGAAAAAGTTTCGATTGTTAACC
>JBEIKL010000345.1:0-1518 GCA_040379745.1 Bdellovibrionales bacterium
AAATGTCAGAGTTCTCAGGCTTCTCGACGTGCGGTTCGAGTGAAAGCGGGTTGGTCTTCACCACTTTGCATAACTCATAAAGACAAAGAAGAAGTTCCTGATATTGATCCTTGGTAATCGGCTTTTTCTTCAGTGCATGCTGTACGGCATGAATGATGTGCTTGATTTGCGCTGATGAATTCGATGTAACGAGTGAGCCGAGAGCCGCACCACCGATGATGATGAACTCTTCCACCTGGATCAAAACGCCTAGTGGACCGTGGTGGGCAACATACCCGCCAAGAACACACCCGAGAACGATAATCGCGCCGACTATGACCATAATTTTACCTCAAAGTCTCATCGGCCATTCCCATGGAAACCTTTAGTTCGGATTTTGACAGGGTACGGCGGCAATGTTCCGGTACCGTTTTATATAAATTTAATTTAAAAAAACCTAAAATCACAGGGGGTTGCCGATCTGTTCGGTTTGACTTCGAGTGGCAGCCCCGATAATCTGTGGGCATGCAATATCAACATGGATTCGGAAACCATTTTCAATCAGAAGCACGCGCGGGAGCCCTTCCCTTGGGCCAAAATGCTCCGCAAAAAGCCCCCTTGGGTCTCTTTGCCGAGCAATTCACCGGAACCGCGTTCACGGCTCCACGCCATCGCAACTTGAAAACCTGGCTTTACAAGATCCGCCCATCGGTCATGCAGGGAAAATTCGAAGAAGTCGGACACGCCACTTGGATCACCGATGCGGCTCGCGGAAAAATCATCCGTACTCCGCAGGCGTTGAGATTCAATCCGTATCCGGAGGCCAATCCTTCCAAGCCGGTTGATTTCATCGATTCGCTTTTCACTTATGCCATCAATGGCAGTTACGAAACCAATACCGGTTGCGCCCTTCACCTTTACGCTTTCAACAAGAGCATGGAATCCCGCTACGCTTACAACGCTGACGGTGAAATGATGATCGTTCCCCAGAACGGTGAAATGACCGTTCATACCGAACTCGGTTCGATGGAACTTTCACCACTCTTCATCGGTGTCATTCCCCGTGGGATGAAATTCCGGATCGAGTTGAAAAGCGCATCGGCACGCGGATACGTCTGCGAAAACTTCGGAAGCCCTTTCCAACTCCCCGAACTTGGCCCGATCGGTGCGAACGGACTGGCCAACCCGCGTGACTTCGAGGTACCGGTGGCATCGTTTGAAAATCGCGACGGCGATTTTGAATTGCTGACCCGCTATCAAGGCTCACTCTGGAGGGCTTCGTTGAAACACTCGCCTCTCGACACCGTCGCTTGGCATGGAAATCTGACTCCTTATCGCTACGATCTTCGCAAGTACAACACGATCAATACCGTGAGTTTTGACCATCCTGATCCTTCCATCTTCACGGTTCTCACTTCGGTGAGTGCGGTTGCCGGTACCGCGAACATTGATTTTGTGATCTTTCCTCCCCGCTGGATGGTCGCTGAGCACACCTTCCGCCCACCTTACTATCACCGCAACGTGATGAACGAATTCATG
>JBEIKL010000346.1:0-1507 GCA_040379745.1 Bdellovibrionales bacterium
ACTCCATTGTTTAAATGGAGAATTCTTAAGTGAAAAAGCCGCCCGGAATTCAGATTCCGGACGGCTGTGGTCTTTATGGCGATGATTAACGCGGCAAGCATCAAAAAAGCGCCGGACACCTTTTAGATATTCTCTAAAACCGTGGCAACACCTTGGCCGAAGCCGATACACATGCTGGCCAGACCGAACTCAACATTCTTGTCTTTCATCAGGTGCACGAGGGTGCCAGTGATGCGGGATCCGGAACAGCCGAGTGGGTGACCAAGAGCAATCGCACCACCGTTCAAGTTCACTTTTGCTTCCAGGTGATCCAGAAGTCCAAGATCTTTCAGCACCGGCAAGCTTTGCGCAGCAAAGGCTTCGTTCAATTCCACCAATCCGATTTGATCCATGGTCATGTTCACACGCTTCAGGGCCTTGTGAACTGCTGGAACCGGACCATAACCCATGATCGAAGGATCGCACCCGCTAGCAGCGATGCTTTTCACTTTCACGAGTGGCTTGAGGCCCAGTGATTTCGACCGTCCTGCGCTCATCACGAGAAGGGCAGACGCACCATCCGAAATCGCAGAGGCGTTCCCCGCAGTGATCGTTCCAGTTTTTGGATCAAAGACCGGTTTCAGAGTGGAGAGGGTTTCGAACGTCGTTTCCGGACGAATCACTTCGTCAGTCTCGATCAGCTTCAGGAAGCCCTTTTCATCGTGGCCTTGCATCGGCACGATTTCTTTTTTGAAGCGCCCCTCGATCGTCGCTTGGTGTGCTTTCTGGTGGGAAGCAGCCGCAAAACGATCTTGCTGTTCGCGAGTGATGCCGTGGATCTTGGCCAAGAGTTCAGCCGTAAAGCCCATGTTCTGCGCACCCTTTGCCACGTTCTTGTTGGCGCGAGGGTTGAAGTCCACGTTGAACGTCATCGGCACGTGGCCCATGTGCTCGACACCGCCGACTATGATCTCATCACAGTATCCGGGTTGTATGCTCATTGTTGCTTTGTGAAGGGCAGTCTTGGAAGAGCCGCAAAGCCGGTTCACGGTTTGAGCGCTCACACCGAATGGAATGCGGGTCAAGAGTTGAGCCATTCGGCCCACGTTGAACGCTTGTTCCATGGTTTGTTGTACGCATCCCCAGATGATGTCTTCGATCTCGGCAGGGTCGAGTGCGGTGTTGCGATCGAGTAATGCATTCATCAGGTTTGCCGACAGTTCTTCACTGCGCACATTGCGGAACGCACCGTTTTTGGATTTACCCATGGGCGAGCGGATGGCATCGACGATGACGACGTCGCGATCATTCAATTGCTTAGACATGTTTCAGTACCTCCTGAACGCCTGCGGTGACTTCGTAGAGCGTTCCGTATTTTTTTGAGTAAGTGTTTGCTTTTTCGATGATGGTGCCTGCGCCGATCGCTTGCGCGTATCGCATCGGTCCTCCGCGGAACGGAGGGAATCCCAAACCGTTCAGCATCACCATGTCGAGTTCGTAAGCTTCTTCGACGATTTTTTCTGAAAGG
>JBEIKL010000347.1:0-1502 GCA_040379745.1 Bdellovibrionales bacterium
CACCACTCGATTTGGCGGAAGAAATGGTGCTGCTCATTGCGGAATCAAACGATCCGCCTCCCAGACTCAGATTGACGACCTTCGCGCCATGACTGACAGCGAAGTTGATTCCCTGAATGATGCTGGAAGTGTTTCCCAATCCGTTGGAATCGAGAACCCTAACTGCCATGATTTTTGCCTTCCAGCAAACTCCGGTGCTGCCGATGGAATTGTTTCCCGCTGCGCCGATCGTCGCTGCAACATGGGAGCCATGACCGTTGAGATCGGCCGGGTCGACATCACTGTCGACGAAATCATAACCGTGCTTAGGGTAAGTCACTCCGCCATCCCACATGTTGTCAGACAGATCTTCATGCGTATGGTTCACCCCTGAGTCGAGTACCGCTACAATGGCAGAACTGCAATCGGTGGTTACGTTCCACGCGTTTTCCATCGCCATGTCCTTGTTGGCAATACCGGGATTTCCTTCACCGCCGGGGGCATCGGGGCCGCTGGCTTGAGTGATGGTCTGTCCCGTATTGTGCAATCCCCACGATTGTCCATAAGATGGATCATTCGGAACGGTCAGCGCATGGTAAATGAAATTGGGCTGGGCGTACTCGACTTCCGGGTTACGTAGCATGGATTCGACTGCGTTTTCCACGCTTTCGCCGGTGGTGATTTTCAAATGATGAATGGCGCCGCTGCGATCGAGCGATTTACCACGAACGTATCCTTGCGCTTTCAGAATCGATCCGTGCGAAGCCGCTGAAACATCATTTTTGAATTTCACGATCAACTCGCCCGGAACGTATCTGGGAACATTCGGGTTTTTGAATTTGAACGCCGAGGAATCGCCGGCTGAAGCGATCAACAGCAACACTGAAAAACAGACTGGCAAAATTTTTCTGGATTGATTCATGGAACCACCACCGCCAGTTCGGAAGAAGCGGCACTCGTCGAGCCACTGTTGCTTCCCACCGGGTTCAATGCGGAATAAGCGACCACTTTCACATAATGTTTGCCTGTAAACTGCGAACCGATCGAAGCCGAAGTCGGAGCGGTCGCTCCTGATACATACGGAACATCGACGTAAGAAGCGGTCGACGTATTCACCCCCGGAGAATCGGCATAATAAACGCGATATCCTCCGCCTGCGGAATTGACGGCCTTTGACTTGCTCGCATTCCAACTGATGGAAACCTCATGACTCGAAGGCGAACCGACGGGAGTGGGCGACGCGTTCACTGTATTGGAAGTGCTTCCGGAATCCGATGAAGGCGAGTTGCAAGAAACCAGTGTCGAGAAAAGTGCGAAGATCAAAGCCAGGTGAGCTACTCTCATTCATTCATTTTCGAAGGCCAAAGAAGGAACCGCCAGTGAAAACATCTGGAATCGAAAAGATGGGCAAAATCATCCACCCGTCAATCAACTGACACCCTGGAGAAACTTTCACTTTCACCAGGTGACCAATTGACACTGGTTGGCGGATTTTCGGCTGAAACGGGGTTTTATGGCTTCCA